>CAJOCV010000233.1:1785-2528 GCA_905233785.1 uncultured Oscillospiraceae bacterium | reverse complement strand
GATGGTGGAGAATCCGGTTGCCGATCCGCTCCTCCAACTCGCGGTACTGCCGGAGCTCTTCTTCTGTAAATCCGGCAAAACACACTGCGTCCACATCCCGATCCAGCTGCTGCAGCTCCTCTGTGAGCTCCGGCGCCTGGAAGGAGAAGCGCTCTCGGCCTCCGAGAGGCGTCTCGCGCCTCACCAGGCCGTCCGCCAGGAGTCGCGCCATTGCCACGATCACAGCAGGTTTTCCCATACCGGTCAGCAGACACAGGCTCTCCACGCTGCAAGGTCCCTTTCTCTTTTCCATACAATATAAAAGCTTGATTCTGGCCTCATCCATTCCATGCTTTCGGCCCAGCGTTTCCAGATATCGGTCAAGCAGCCGCGTTTCCAGGATCGCGCTGCGCACCGGGAAGGCTGTGCCGCTTTCGCCGGATAGGGCAGACAAGTCCGCTCCCGCGTTCAGTTTCCGGGTTCCCGGCGTGAAGGGCAGCGCCAGGCTGTCGTGACCGACAGCCAGCAGGTAGCCGTAAATCACCGGCAGCCGTTCCTGATAGGCGGGAGTATCAAAGGTTTTCCTGAAAAACTCATTATAGTAGCCGATAACACTTTTCTTCATTTTGATTGTGCTGCTCAGATTTAAGTTCTGGTCTACCAAAGAGCCCTTGGTGTACTGATAGTAATAAACCGGGGCTTTCAGGATCGCTATGTTCTTGACATGGAGAAGGTACTCCAGATTGAAGATCATATCCTCACTG
>CAJOCV010000233.1:0-1659 GCA_905233785.1 uncultured Oscillospiraceae bacterium | reverse complement strand
CCTTTTTCCGACACATTCCCATCTACGACGCGATAGAAGTCACCGACTACGAGCTCCGATGATTTTGCCTCCATCTCCCGCACCAGCAGCTTCGTGGCGTCCATCGGCAGCCAGTCATCCACATCCGCAAATTGTACATAGGTCCCGCTTGCTTCGTCGAGAGCCCGGTTGCGTGCAGAGGAAACACCCCCATTTTCCTGATGGATCGCCTTTACTCTGTGATCCGCGGCGGCAATCGCCTGCATGATCTCCCACGAGCGATCCCGGCTGCCGTCGTCTATCAGGATCAGTTCCAGCTCGGGGTAGTCCTGACTCAGAATGCTGTCCGCACAGCGCTTGATGCATTTCTCACCGTTATAAACGGGAACGATGACACTGACTTTTTCCATTCTTTATTCCTTCTTAAACAACACATATTTTTCCAGCGGGAACAACACCGCCACCTGCACAAGTCAGCGCCGCGAAGGTCGTAGCAGACAATCTGGCGGTGATCCATCCCTGCAGCCAGGTGGAAAAGAGGATCAGAGCTGTCAGGATCAGCAGATAGGCGACGAGACCTCTCCGGCTTCCTTTGCCGCGGAACGTAGTCTTCATATTCATGAAATAGCCGTAAATGTTGGCGATGAAATTTGACAGGAAGAACGGGAGCACATATCCCCAGGTCACAACACCGTCAACCACATAGGGGGAGGGCCCCTCAAACAGTGTGTCCGGCCGAAAGACCGGGCGCAGAGCCGGGGGCAGCTTGGCCGTAAGGCCGTCAAAAATCAGAGGCAGAAGATTGGCGAGAGCAAGCTGCAGCAGCGTGATGCTGAAGGATACCAGATTAAATTTTATAAACTGCCAGAGGGTGCCGTCACCGAATCGGGTGTCGAGCTTTCTCAATAAAGACATTCCAGACTTCTTTCGCACGCTTCGTTTTTCTTCGGACGGTTACAGGATCCAGGGGCTGCAGCCCAGATAAATCAGGTTGATGCCCGCCGTAATCACGCTGCAGCCGACCAGCACACCGATCACGCCAAGCCCAAGCATGGGATTGAGGATAACGATGACGCCGAAGATGGTCAGCAGAGCGCCGAGGATCAGCGCGATCCACCAGTTGGAGCCGAGCATTTCACCGAAGCCAAAATCGTCAGAGTCTCTCTTGATCTTGAGCAAATGAAAAGCGTGGATGATCCGGATGATGCCTAAGGCCAAAATCCACCAGCCCGTCAGCAGAATGACAAATACACCAACGGACATCTGCAATACCGGCGAGAAGGCAAGCATAAGGCCAAAGATCAGAGATACAACCGCGCTCACGAGCACCCATGCACTCATATCCCGGATATCGAACCAGGTAACAATACGCCCGATACCGTCACCGATCATGACGATTCCCAGCACAAAGGGGATCACTGCGGATGTCTCCACGGGCGTGAAGAAGCAGTACACGCCTGCGAGGATCATCAGAGCACCAAGGATTACAGATATAACTTTTCTTGTCATCATGATTCACATCTCCCTTCCTGAAAGCAAACTCCCCACCGTGATGGGTGGGGAGCTGTCAAGAGATCGATTAGCCTTCAATGGCAATGTACTTCTTTTCCGGCAGCTGCGGCTTTGCTTCCTTCTTCGGGATCTGCAGCGACAGGACACCGTGCTCCAGTTTGGCTTTGA
>CAJOCV010000232.1:2465-3177 GCA_905233785.1 uncultured Oscillospiraceae bacterium | reverse complement strand
CAAAAACGGATTTCCATTTGTTTTTCGCCTTGCGAGGCGAAAAATCAGAGGCGTTCCCCCTCTGAACTCCCCCTGTTAACGGGTAGACTGAACAGTTACGGAGGGCTTAATGACGAAGAGCCCCTTCTCCCGGTCGATGCCGGAGACATTGCCCCAGGTGAAGGTCACGAGGCCATACTTCGGCAGCAGGAGATTCGCTTCACAAACCTGCTTTTTCAGTTCTTCCAGCATTTCATAGCACCTCCGTTGCAGTGCGCTCCATGGGCAGCGCTTTTTTGTATCGGGACAGAAACACCGAGAAACCCGCCACATCGGAAGGCTCTGCCATAAGTGTGGTGGACTTGGCATCGGCAAAAACCTTGTTGTCCAGATAATCCGCCAGCGTCTCGCCCTCGTCCTTCCAAAGCATGTAGGCGCAGAGCAGCGCCATGCCGTAGGGGCCGCCCTCGCCTGCCGTCTCCATCACACTGACCGGGGCGCCTACCGCCGCCGACAGCATGCGCTGGCCCACACCGGGGGTCTTGAAGAAGCCCCCGTGGCCGTAGAGCTTGTCGATGGGCACCTGCTCGGTCTGGGTCAGGATATCCAGTCCGATCTTCAGCGTCGCCAGGGCAGAGAGGAGATGGGTGCGCATGAAGTTTGCCAGCGTGAACTTCGCGTTGGGCATGCGCGCAAAGGCCGGCCGCCCCTCGTCCAGATCGGTCACGCCCTC
>CAJOCV010000232.1:0-2436 GCA_905233785.1 uncultured Oscillospiraceae bacterium | reverse complement strand
GTCGCCCTCCAGCGCCTTGTTGAAGAGCTTAACAAAGAGTTCCCCCTTGTTGACCGGCGTACCCATCATCTCGGAGTACTCGGCAAAGAGATTGACCCAGGCGTTGATGTCACTGGTGCAGTTGTTGCAGTGCACCATGGCGACCGGCGCGCCGTCGGGCGTGGTGACCATGTCGATCTCCCGGTGGACACCCAGGGGTTTTTCCGTGACAATCATGGCAAAATCGCTCGTACCAGCGGAGACGTTGCCCGTGCGGGGCCGGACGGAGTTCGTCGCCGCCATGCCCGTACCCGCGTCGCCCTCACAGGGTGCCACGGGGATTCCGGCGCAGAGCGTTCCGGTCGGGTCGAGGAAGGCCGAGTCAGCGTTCCACCGTTTGAGCCGGCGACCAGAACCTTGGGCAAAATGGCATGCAGATCCATGCCGGTGAGAGCCTTGAACTTCTGCACCATGCCCTCATCGTAGTCCAGCTTCCCGCTGTCAATGGGGAACATGCCGGAGGCTTCGCCCACTCCCATAACCTTCTCGCCCGTCAGCTGCCAATGGATATACCCGGCCAATGTGGTGAGGAAGGCAATGTCCTTGACATGCTCCTCGCCGTTGAGGATCGCCTGGTACAGGTGGGCGATGCTCCAGCGCTGGGGGATGTTGAAGCCAAAGAGCGCGGTCAGTTCCTCGGCGGCCTCGCCGGTGATGGTGTTGCGCCAGGTGCGGAATTCCGCCAGCTGCTTTCCGTCCTTGTCAAAGGGCAGATAGCCGTGCATCATGGCGGACACGCCAATTGCGCCGACGGTGGTCAGTTCCGCGCCGAATTTGGCCTTGACGTCGGCTTTCAGCTTGGCAAAACAGGTTTGCAGTCCGGTATGCACCATGTCCATGGAGTAGGTCCAGACGCCGTTCACCAATAGGTTTTCCCACTCAAAATCACCCTGGGCGATGGGGATGTGTTTCCCGTCAATGAGAACGGCCTTGATGCGGGTCGAGCCCAGCTCGATGCCCAATACAGTCTTTTCTAAATTCGTCATTTCAGTTTCCACACCAGATCCTTCACCAGCAGCTCCTCTTCCAACTTCTCTGGGGTCGTATCCGCGCCGATGTGGACAAACTCAATGTCCATCATCCGCGCCCAGTCGCGCATCTGCTCGGCGGTCACATCGTAGCTCAGCACCGTGTGATGCGCGCCGCCCGCGGTGATCCAGCACTCTACACCGGTAGTGAGATCCGGCAGCGCCCGCCACATGACGCGGGCTACCGGCAGGTTCGGCATGGGCATAATGGGCTTCACAGCCTCGATATCCTGCACGATCAGGCGCAGCCTGCCGCCCATGTCGATGAGCGATACCACGATGCCCTTTCCGGCCTTGCCCTCAAACACCAGACGGGCGGGGTCCTTTTCGTTCATCCCGATACCCAGGTGATGGGTTTCGATACGGGGCTTATCCGCCGCGAGAGACGGGCAAACCTCCAGCATATGGGCGCCAAGAGAGTACTGACGAGGTGGTAGGTGTAGTCCTCCATAAAGCCGGAGGCTCCGTTGCCGCCCTCACCCATGGCCTTGAGGATGGCGGTCATGGCGGAAACCTTCCAGTCGCCCTCGCCGCCGTAGCCGTAGCCCTGGGCCATCAGATGCTGGCTGGCAAGGCCCGGCAGCTGCTCCATGCCGTAGAGATCCTGGAAGGTGTTCGTGAAGGCGCGGCAGCCCTCGCGGTCGAGCATCTTCTTCATGGCAATCTCTTCCTTCGCCTGGTAGCGGATGGCGGCGGTGTTGTCGGTAGCGATGTCATAGCTGGCCTCATACTCGGCCACCAGCGCGTCGATTTCAGCCTCGGTGACCTTGTTCATTTCCTTCACGAGATCGCCCACGGCCCAGGTGTTGACCTGCCAGCCGAGCTTCCGCTGGACCTCCACCTTGTCGCCCTCGGTGACGGCCACCTCCCGCATGTTGTCGCCGAAGCGCATGACCTTCATGTCCTTAGAGACGGCTACGCCCACGGCCGCCTTCATCCAGTCAGCCAGGCGCTTATGGACCTTCTCATCCTTCCAGTACCCGGCGATGACCTTGCGGGGCATACGCAGACGCGCCGCGATGAAGCCGTGCTCCCGGTCGCCGTGGGCGGCCTGGTTCAGGTTCATGAAGTCCATGTCGATCTCTTCGTTGGGGATCTCTTTATTGTACTGGGTAGCCAGATGGCAGTAAGGCTTCTGCAGCGCGGCCAGGCCGTTGATCCACATCTTGCTGGGAGAAAAGGTGTGGCACCAGGTGATGATGCCGGCACACTCGTCGCGGAAGTTTGCCTCCTTGACCACGTCGGTGATTTCCTTATTGGTCTTGGCCGTCACCTTATACACCAGAGGATAGGGCAGCACCTTGGAGAGTTCCGCCGCCATTTCTCTGGCGCGCTCTTCTACCGTTTCCAGAACCTCCGGGCCGTACAG
>CAJOCV010000231.1 GCA_905233785.1 uncultured Oscillospiraceae bacterium | reverse complement strand
GGATAACTGCGGAAAAATGTGCGATGCCTGGGCGGAGAAGGACAAGCGCATTCGCGTGATCCATAAAGAAAACGGAGGTCTGTCCAGTGCCCGCAATGCTGGAATCGACGCCTCGACAGGCGAGTACCTGATGTTCATAGACAGCGATGATTATATTGCGCCGGAGATGGCGGAGAAGCTATATAAAGCTTTGAATGAGAATGATGCGGATGTCTCTGAATGTGGAATAATACGTATTAATGAAGACAATACGCCAGATCGACTTGATATTCCTTCAATATGTATAGGAAGACAATATGCGTTGGAGTGTGTATTAACAGGAAGATACCTTCTTACTTTTGTTGTCAATAAGCTTTTTAGGAGCAAACTCTTTCAAACGGTGCGTTTCCCAGAAGGAAAATTTTTTGAAGATAAGTTTATATCACACCGTATAATCGGACAGTGCAATTCAGTTTGTCTTATTTCCGATATGTTATACTATTGGGCTATTAGAAAGGATAGTATTACACAAACAGCGGGGTGGGTGCATCGATTAAACTGGCTTCAAGCGCTGGGGGATGGTATTTCATACTGCAATCCTTCCTCCTCAACAACTCTCTTTTCAGAAATATTTTATAATTATGCAACAAGGCTCTCTGCACTTTATGATGATCAAATAAGTGTTGATAGGTATAGTTTAGATATGAGAGTTCTTAGATCATTAGTTTTACGCTTTTTTTATCTTAGGAAACAGTGCACTATTAGACAAAAAATTCATCTTTGGATTATTCGAATTAGCCCGAAGTTTCATCACATTTTAGTCAAATTATTTGGGTGACCACCCACACCGGAGAACACACAATGACACAACCACAGAGCTTTAAAACCTACATTACATCCGAATTTGACCTCCACATCAAGGAGACGTTTCAGTATCGCGACCTGATCTTCCTGTTTGTCAAGCGCGACTTCACGGCGCTCTACAAGCAGACAATCCTCGGACCGGCGTGGGCGATCATCCAGCCGCTGCTGACGACGGTGGTGTTCACCATCGTATTCGGCAATCTGGCGCATTTGTCCACGGCGGATGCGGCCGGAAGCTATGAGCTACCGAGCTTTTTGTTCTATATGGCGGGCAACATCTGCTGGGCGTATATGTCCTCTACGTTAAGCGCGACGTCGAACACCTTCCTTGCCAACCGGGGAACCATGGGCAAGGTCTATTATCCGCGCCTTGTCTCGCCGATCTCGACGGCGTTCTCGCGTCTGATCTCATTCGGCATCCAGCTTGCGATGTTCCTTGCGTTCTGGCTGTTCTATGTCATTCGCGGCGGAACGAGCATTCATGTCAGCCCGGCGCTGCTGCTGGTGCCGCTGACGGTTGTGCAAATGATCGTTCTCTCCACGGGCTGCGGCATCATCATCTCGTCTGTGACCACCAAATACCGCGACCTTGCGATGCTGGTGGGCTTTGGCCTGCAGCTTTGGCAGTATGCCTCGCCCATTGCTTACGGTCTGCAGCTCGTGCCGGAGCGCATGTTCGCACTGTATATGCTCAACCCCGTGACGCCGATCGTCACCACCTTCCGCTACGCGATGTTCGGCTTCGGGTATTTTGACCTGGGCTACTATCTGATCAGCTGGGCGGTCAGCCTTGCGCTGTTTCTGATCGGCCTGATCCTGTTCAGCCGCATTGAGCGCACCTTTATGGATACCATTTGAGGAAATATCATGGAAGAATTGATGTTAAAAATCGACAACGTAACCAAGCAGTACAAGCTGGGTGAGATCGGCGGGACGACGCTGCGGGACGAGCTGCAGCGCCTCTCGGCGAAGCTGCACGGCAGGGAAGACCCCACCAAGCGCATCGGCGCGAAGGACTATAACAAAGGCGAGACTTTTATGGCCTTGAACGGCGTCTCCTTCGAGGTGAAGAAGGGGGAGCGCGTGGGCATCATCGGGCATAACGGCGCGGGCAAGTCCACGCTGTTAAAGCTCATTTCCCGTGTTACCGCGCCGACGAGCGGCAGCATCGGGCTCAACGGGCGCGTGGCGTCGATGCTGGAGGTCGGCACCGGCTTTCACGGCGAGCTGACCGGGCGTGAGAATATCTACATGAACGGCGCGATCCTCGGCATGACGAAGAAGGAGATCGACGCCAAGATGGAGGACATCATCGAGTTTTCCGAGTGCCGCCAGTTTATCGACACGCCGGTAAAGCGCTACTCCTCCGG
>CAJOCV010000230.1 GCA_905233785.1 uncultured Oscillospiraceae bacterium | reverse complement strand
CGGGGCGATTGCGGCGTTTACAGCCTTAGGCGATTACCGCGACAGCGCCGCGCGGGTGGAGGAAGCGCGCGAAGCGAAGAACGCGGACGCCTATACCAAAGCGGAAGCGCTGCTTGCGGCAAAGAACTATTCCGGCGCGATTGCCGCTTTTACCGCCCTCGGCGATTACCGCGACAGCGCTCAGCGCGTACGCGAGGCAGCGGAAAAGCAAGAAGAGCTGCGTGCCCTCCGTATAGAAAAGGGGCAGCCTATCGCCGCGGGCGGTTCTCACACTGTCGGGCTGAAGGCGGACGGCACCGTCGTCGCCGTGGGGTGGAATAAATTCGGCCAGTGCGAGGTCTCCGGCTGGACGGATATCCGCCTGCCCTGACCGCTGAAAATCCTCCTGCGTTTCTATCTTACACGGATAGCATTCGCAGGAGGATTTCTGTTATTTTCAGCGTTGGTCGCGGCATGGAAGTGCGGGAACAACGCCTTATTTTGATTCGTTCAACTTTTGCCCAGCCAGCCATCTTTTCAGGAGAAATGCGCAGAAGTACGGGAAAGAGTAGATCCCGTTGGAAAAGCCTATATTTCCGGCAGAGAGCTTGATACCGCGCTTGACATCGGCGTACTTTTCACCGCGGATCAGGGTAGAAAGGGACTTGGAACTATTGTTTCCTGCCTTGACCTCTACGGGGAGAAGCTCGTTTGTTGTTCGGACGAAGAAATCCTCCTCCAGCTGGGAATCCTCGCGTTTATAATAATAGAGACCGAGACCTTGCTTTATCAGGGCCTCCGCGACCAGGTTCTCATATAGCGCACCCTTGTAGACGCCCAGGTTCTTGTTTGCTCGGAGGTCCTCCTGTGCCTCTTCGTCGAGAGAGGCCACCAACAGCCCGGTATCGGCATAATAGAGCTTGAACTTTGCCTCGTCATAATTTCCTTTCAGGGGCAGTTCCGGGAAGTGCAGACAATAGCAGGTATTCACCACGCCCGCATCCTGCAGCCATTCAATACAGCTCTGGTACTCCCTTGCGCGGGCGGATTTTGAGATCGTGCTGTACTGGAACTTCTTGTTTTCCTTGGCTAGCTGCGTCGGAACATGGCGGTAAACGCTGAGGATCTTTGCCTGGTCAAGCCCTTCTGCATATTTCCGGACGTCCTCCTCATAGTCCAACAGCAGCTGCCTCTGCAGGGCCAGCGATCCGGCGAAGTTCCCTTTTTCGATGTAGCTTCGAACTCCCCCGGGCATCCCGCCGAGCTCGCAGTAATCCAGAAAAAGCTGCCGATATACGGCCATCTCACTTTCACTGAACGGGACAAGGCTCTTCATGTGATCCAGCATGCCTTCGGTCGACTCTTCTCCGTAACCCTTGGCCCAGAGGAACTCTTCAAAGTCGAGAGAATACATGTCATAGTCGAGCTTATACCCCACGCTGATACTCTGTATTCTGCGCTGCAGATCACGTCGTAGCGCCGATCCTGACAGAAAGCCTTCAATGCGGTTGCGATCTCCGGAAACTCCTGCAGCTCATCAAAGAAAACCAGCGTTTCCCCAGGGAGGAATTCTTTGGAGGGATCAAGCAGCGTGATGTGCTTTACGATACTCTCCACATCATAGCCTTCCTCGGTGATCGTCTTATACTTCGGTTCCAGCACAAAGTTGATTTCTACGACGCTTTTGTATCTCCCCTCGGAGAAGCGGCGGATAGACTCCGTTTTCCCGATCTGCCGCGCGCCCTTCACGATCAGCGGCTTCCGTTCCGGGTCTGCTTTCCACGCGGTCAGATACGCGTCGATCTTCCGTTTCAGATACATAGCCGCACCTCCATGCTTCCGTTACGGTCATTATAAGGCCGGGACGGCACCCCGGTCAAGCGAAAAATCACGAAATCTGAGCGACTTTTCTTTGATATTTCACGAAATCATAGCGAGTTGAACTGAGAAGCATCACGTTTTCCGACGAATTTTGCCTGTTTTCCCGCTTGCCCCCTCTCGAATATGCATGGTAGAACGGGCGTTGTCCGTCAATATGTACTACTCCAGCCCCATCCTTTTGGCTAAATCCAACATAGAAAAGCTGAATTTTTGCCAGGTTTCCAATGTCGTCTGTGACGGGTCTTGATTCTGGATCTATCTGGTAGCGCAGGAAAAGTCCCCCTATTCATCGCCGGTCTCCAAATCCAGCAACTCCC
>CAJOCV010000229.1:1625-2770 GCA_905233785.1 uncultured Oscillospiraceae bacterium | reverse complement strand
TCGATAATGCTCAGCAGCTCATTGACCACGAACGCGATGATGATGCCGTCGCGGATATAGTCCGTCCCGAGCATGAGGTCGAGCCGTGCGCCGATCAGCACGACCAGCAGCGTCATACCCTTGCGCACCAGACCCTTGCTTGCGGCCTTGCTCTCCAGCGCGCCGCCCGCACTCTTGGGCGAGGCGTGGAAGATGCCGGCGACAGCCAAGCCGGAAGCGTAGTCAATGGCCATGAGGATAAGGAGCGTCTTCATGGCTGCGTCCAGGCCGCCGAATACATGGGCGACAGCGGCACCGATGACCGCGATGAATGCCAGAATGGTATCTTTCATTTGTTTTCCCTCCTGTGATCAGATCAAATCTTTTGCCAGTTTGCAAAATGTTTTCGGACCGGCGATCTTGTCCTTGACGAGATCGCTTTTATCCTGAAAGTCCAGCAGCGCGTCGCCGGTGTCGCTGTCGAAAACGCCGGACAGGGGCGCGTTGTAGCCCCGCGCACGAAGATGCGCCTGCAAGACGGCCACGTCTGCGCCCTGCATCCCTTCGCAGAGCACGCGGGGCGGCCAATAGGGCGTAGTCGGAGTATCCTCCATCTGCGGCTCCTGAGACGGTTCGTCGGGCTTCCCGGCGTACTGCTGATAGTACGCCTCCGCAAAGGATGCACGCAGGGCGCACGCCGCCTCGCTCTGATCTGCGGGACGCTCGAAGCGCTTCATAAACACGTCGGACATCTCCCGGATACTTCCATCGCCGGTCAGCGCAGACAACACGGCGGCATACTCGCCCTGGTGCAGCTCCTCCCAGAACCACGCAAGCGCGGCTTCCTCGCTGCCGACGGAAACACCCATCTTTTTTGCGGTGTCGTAAAGCCCTTCTTTCCGAGAATAGAAAGTCCACTGCAGCCATCCGTACCCGCCGCCGTTCGGCCCCTGCCGCGCAAAGGCAAACCGAGAGATAGCGCCGCTGTCCACCTGCGCGGTGTAGGCTTTGGACTTGCCGCGGTCGGCGCTGAAATCTCCCTGCAGGCGGTTGGACTCGTTGCCGCTCTCGGCCTTGCCGTGCCCCATGACGACGGCTGCCGCTTTGTCAGACAGGCCAAGCCTTTTCAGCCCAGCCCACAATGTTGCTTCGCTCAATTATTCATA
>CAJOCV010000229.1:0-1486 GCA_905233785.1 uncultured Oscillospiraceae bacterium | reverse complement strand
GTTTCGATTACGGCCTTTCGCAGTTGATTTTCCGTCATATGTAGATCACTTCCATTTTGATATCAGTACAGCTTATACTTAAACGAGATCGTCTGCTGCGCCGTGGAAGGTTCTGCGCAAATGCGCAGATATGTGAAATTTGAAGGGATTTGCACGGTGAAGTCCTCAAAGCTTGTCTCACTCGCAAGCTGAACGACCGTATCAGCGCTGTACTGCTGCTGCGTATTGCCCCATACCTTGAACTGCGTCGGCTCACCGCTGTCGAGCGTGATGGAGATGTCGCTAATCGCGAGCGTCTGCCCCTTGAGCATCGTGCACGCAAAAGCGTTTGCGCCGGTAAAGGTCTGGCTGAAGGTCTTCCACGGCAACAGTTCAGCTGCCGCGATCGCTGCCGCTTCAAGCCGTGCCTCTGCTGCCGCGATCGCCTCCTCATTCGCCGCGATCTGCGCCTCCATGTCGTCGAGCTCGTCAGGGTACAGGTCGTTTCCGTCCTGAAAACCATGGACGGAATATGTACCCACAGAGCTGCCACCATCCGATTCGACAGTCTCGGCCGGGACGATTTTGTAGTCGAACTGGATACGGAAAGTCTCGTCAACATCGCTGCCTTCTCCGTTGACTTTGGCGCGAGCATAGACGACTACTTTTTTGTATGTACTGTTTGCGGTTACGGTGTAGTCCATGCCTCCCTCAATTTGGGCAGCGCTTATGAAGCCAATCTGATCGTGCTTATCCTGTGTGGTGATGCCATCGCCGTAGAATCCCCAAATCATCATAGAATGGAGAGACCCGCCGTTCATATCACCAACCTTTGTAACAGCCAGATTCTTCAAATGCATCTTTTCACCGGTCTGCAAACTGTCAGCCATGCAAATAAGTGTGTTATTCGTGTCCTTTCGCCCGATTTGCGTCTGGTCGTAAGTCTTCCAGCCGACAACTTCATCCAGCGCGGATGCTAACGCGCTCGCGTGTGTAATCAATTCCGTCGCTTTTGCGTCATTGGCGGCAACGCCTGCCTCAATGTGGGAAAGCTCAGCCGCGGTGAAAACTTCGCCGCCTGTAAAAGTCTGTTTCTCGTAGCTCATCTTAGTTACCTCCTTTAAGTGTTGACGTTTCGAGTGCCAAGGTGCATTGTTCCAAGCTTACCAGACCCGAGCGTGTTATTGATCAGCGTCGCTGTAGCCGTGATAGCAATATCACCGGTTACCCTCGGAATGTTTACCGACCCGTTAGAGTAAGCCGTAGCCGTAATATCCGTGCCGCCCATGGTAACTGTCACCGATGTGACCTCATAGCCGGTATCCGGCGCGAGAGTCGTCTGATAGGAACTGCCATGCGTAATCTCGGTGGTCTGGTTATCACCTGTGGCATGAGTAAACGCGGTCGTGATCTGATATACAATCAGCGTCGCTGTAGCCGTGATAGCAATATCACCGGTTACCCTCGGAATGTTTACCGACCCGTTAGAGTAAGCCGTAGCCGTAAT
>CAJOCV010000228.1 GCA_905233785.1 uncultured Oscillospiraceae bacterium | reverse complement strand
TTTGCAAAGCAGCAAGATGCGCGATCTCATATTGAATATCCCGCGGCAAAACATCCCGCTCCACGTCCGTCACTCCTTACTCGCAAATCGTGATTTCCGCACTCCACAAATTCCAACCGTCTGTGGCGCTTACTTTGACCGTGCCGCGCTCGCCCGCACGGATGACAGCCAGCGCGCGTCCATAATAGGTGGTAAAGCTGCCGCTGTGGTACCGCTCTTCCGTGCAGGGGTTGGCCGAGCCGAAGGCCAGCAGCTCGCCGCCCTCCACCGTGACCGTCAACTTTCGGTCGGCGTTGGATTCCACCATGCCGTTGGCTCCCTCAATGTTTACGGGCACATAGACGATCTCGCCGGGCCTGGCCGTATCCGTCTCCGGACGCACGGCAATTCCAAAGGGACCGGAGGCCGAGGAAAGCTCGCTTCTGCCTGTCTCGCGGCCGGAGGTGTCATAGGCCACCGCGGTGACCGTACCGGGGACGTATTTCACTTTGAAGAGCGCCTTGCATTCTTTTACTTTCTGCCTGCCGACGGATTTCCCGTTGATGAGCAGCTCCACCTGGGACTGGTCGGAGTAGACCTCGACCTCGGCCTTGTTGCCCTCGCAGCCCGCCCAGCTCCAGCTCAGGATCGCGTTCGTGCCGCGCCAGACGGATTTCGACGGGCGCACGCCGGGGTGATTCACCGGGCGCACCGCGATCACGGGATTGGCTTCCAGCCCCCAGACCGTGGAGGCGTATTTGCAGCTGCCGTCCGGGATGCCGAGAATGTCAATGACGCCCGCCCCGGCCAGCACCCAGGGGTAGGGACGGTTGAAGGGCATGCCGCCGGTGTAGCTCCAGGCGCCGATGCCCGCCTCGCCGAGGTAATCCCAGCTGGTCCACATGAAGTCGCCCACCAGATAGGGGTACTTCTTCACCATCTGCCAGTTCTTCCAGATGTCCTGCGGGAAGGTCTCACTTCCGAAGACGACCCGGTTCGGGTGTGCCTTCTCCTCCAGCGGATAACGGCCGGAAGCGTAGTTGTAGCCTGCAATGTCCAGCGCGTCGAGGAAGGGCGTGGTCACCTGGTCGATCTTTTTGGAGTTGCCGCTCTTGTTCATGCCGGAGCCCACAAATGAGGCGATGATGTTGAACATGAGACTCGCGTTGCCATTTTCCTTCTGGGGCTTCTGCTCGCCGCCGGGCTGCTCGCCGTCCTTGTAGAGAGCGTTTCCTTTGGCAGTCCTGCCCATGATCATCAGGTTCGCGCCGCAGGTGACCGGGCGGGAGGCGTCGAGCTTATGGCAGAGCGCGATCATTTTCTTGCCGTATTCCAGCCCTTTGGCTTCGGCGGGCTCGCCCACCTCGTTGCCGATGGAGTAGAGGATGACGGAGGGGTGGTTGAAGTCCCGCTCCACCATGGCGGTGACGTCTCAAAGTCCACGCCGTAGTCGTGCGGGTTCTTACGGTTGTACCACATATCGAAGGTCTCGTCCATGACGTACATGCCCAGACGGTCGCAGGCCTCCAGCATGGCCTTGGAGGCGGGGTTGTGAGCCGAGCGGATGGCGTTGAAACCATTTTCCTTGAGAATGCGCACGCGGCGTTCCTCACTCTCGGCATAGGTGGCCGCGCCGAGAATCCCGCTGTCGTGATGGACGCAGCCGCCGCGCAGCAGCGTTTCTTTGCCGTTGATGAACAGGCCCTTGTTGGACCAAGCGATTTGGCGAATACCGAAGGGAATCTCGACCGTATCGCCCTCACCGGCCGTGATTTTGGCGGTATAGAGATAAGGTGTCTCATCGCTCCAGAGCTTTGCGTTCGGGATCGTCAGTTCAAAGCTTGTCCCCTCACCACAGACACCGTCCACATCCGCTTTGACGGCAACGGGAGATTCGATTCTGATCACCGCAGGATCGATGGACACGGTGCTGATCTTCACACACTCGGGGCGCAGGCCGCCTTTTTCGCAGACGTGCAGCCATACCGGGCGGTAGATACCGGAGCCGGAATACCAGCGGGAGTTGGGCAGCTTCGAGTTATCCGCAACGACGGTTAGTGTGTTCTCCGCTCCATAGACAAGGTCGGTCAGTTCCACGAAGAATCCGGTATAGCCGTAAGGATGGAAGCAGAGCTCTTTGCCGTTGAGGGAGACCGTCGCATTCTTATACACGCCCTCGAACTCCACGAGAATGTCCTTGCCTTCCCACTCCTTCAGAGCGGTGAAGGTTTTTTCATAAGTATAGACGCCGCCGGGGAAATACCCGTGGCCGCCGTTGGACACGTCCGCGCCGCGCTTTTCTGTGATCTGTGCGTCGTGCGGAAGGGTGACGGCCTGGCCATTGCAGAGCCAGCCGGTGTTAAAA
>CAJOCV010000227.1 GCA_905233785.1 uncultured Oscillospiraceae bacterium | reverse complement strand
CCGCCATGGAGCCATCCTCAAATTCGATTCCTCCGGATGCGGAGAGGATCGCGGAATGGTTGATGAAAACGCCCTTTCCAAACTTGACCCGATTTCCGAAATCGCAGAGGAACGGGGTAAGGATCCGCACGTCATCCAGCTTTCTGCCGAACAGCTCTTCCAGATATCCAACATAAGAGGGATCGTCAGGCATCGCGGCATTGGCCTTGGCGCAGAGCGTTCTCGCGCGCATCATTTCTTCCACGGCCTCTTTGAAATAGGCCTCCCGGGTATCCGTCGGCCCGCCCTTGTCCATCAGTTCGTATACATAGCCTTTTTGATAATCCATCTGTTTTCTCCTCACAGCAGGCCGTTTGCAGAAAGCCAGCGCTTTACTGCCTCTTTGGAATTGGCCGCGCTGCTTCCCGTGATGGCCAGACCGCTCTTCACAGTCGCACCGGGGCAAGTGCGTTTGATGTCGCGCTCGCTGCCGCCCATGCCGCTGCCCTCGTTGGTGCAGAGCGGCAGGATGGTCTTGCCGGTGAAATCGTAATGCTCCAGGAAGGTGAAAACAGCCATCGGCATGGTGCCCCAGTAGTTGGGATAGGCAAGAACGACGGTGTCATACCCGTCGATAGAGTCCGGCAGGGAAACGAGCTCCGGCCTGGCCTTCGCCCGCAGATCCTTTTTTGCCTCTTCGATGCAGGTCATATAGACCGGTGAGTAAGGATTCTTCATCTCGATTTTGAAGCTGTCCGCCGGGAGCAGTTCTTTCATGATATTGCAGACGATCTCCGTGTTGCCGACCTTCACATAGCGCATTGCGCCGCCGAAGTAGTTCTCATCCGCTCTGGAATAGTACGCGATCAAAGTTTTGGCCATTGTTTTTTCCTCCTGATTTTGTTCTGATTCCATTATACCCATCAGCTATTGCAATGTCTAATTGAAATGCTGTATAATCAATTTAATTCTTAAATAGCAGGAGCAAACGATGACCACGAAACAGATCGACTATTGTATAGAGCTTGCCCATACCCTGAACTTCAGCCGGGCGGCGGAGAAACTGTTCGTCAGCCAGCCGACCTTGACCTATCAGATCAAACTGCTGGAAGAAGAGGTCGGCTTCCCGATCTTTGAACGCAGCGGGAAGGGCGCGGCTCTGACGCCGGCCGGAGCCCAGTTTGCCTCCTTCCTCGCCGGGATGCGGGAGGAGCTGAAACGCGCTGTAGAACAGGGGCAAAATTTCAGCGCAGCCTACCGGGACAGCATCTCCATCAGCCTCATGGTCCGGCAGGCTGTATTCTTTCTCCCCGAGGCCATGCGGATCTTCTCAGAAACACACGGCGACATTCAAATCAAGCCTGTTTTCCAGTATGAAAACGGGGTCGAGGCCTTTCTGAGGAATGAAGTCGATATCCTGTTCGCACTGAAAGAGCAGGCAATTCATATTGCATGAGCTGTTTGAAAGCCGCGTCTATCTGATTGCAGGCAGAACCGATCCGCTCGCCGGGAAGAACCTCATCCGGGAGGAGGACCTTTACGGACGCACCCTGATGGTCGGCGGCGGTTCTCCTCCCGCCCTGAAGGCTGTCCAAAACCGGCTTATCAATTCCGGGAAGATCCGGTATTTCAACAGTCCGGACCACGACACGACCCTCACGAACGTTGCTGCCGGAAGAGGCATATGTCTCGCCCCGGGCTTTCTGAACGACCACAGCGGTCAGTTTGCCTGGATCCCCTATGACTGCGAAGAGACCTTTTCCTGGGATAGGCGGCCAAGCGTAACGGCTTTTCTCGATATTCTAAAAGGCCTGTATCGAGAGGCTGTGGCCTTCCCTCTGTAACTGCTCTCCGAAAAAGGTTTTTTCAGAATCTTCATCTGAACGGAAGAGCATGATCCTGCACCAAATGCGCAGAGGCGCGGCCGAATCGGCCGCGCCTCTGCGCGTATTCATGAACCGTATCAGAATTCTCCTGCGGCGATCAGACTGTAATGCCCCAGCCGCTCCAGGCGGCGGGCAAACTGGCTGGGCGACAGATCCCGGTCGTCGTCGATCCAGTTGAGCATCAGCCGCATGGAGCCGAGAAAGACGTAGTCAAAGATAAATTCCAGCCGATCCCGATCACAGTTCGGGAATTCTTTTTGCCACTCGTCTACGATCCCGTCCCTGACGAGATTCCGCATGCTGTTGAGAAACTGCGGGTCGCCGTTGTCGCCCATCAGCACGCGGCAGAGCTCCCGGTTCTGCAGCACACAGGAATAAATCGTAGCCAGATAACTGAGGTTTCTTCCGTCGTCCCAGAAGCGGTCAAAGGTCTCCATGTTCTCGGCAATGAAATTGTTCTCGATCTCCTTGAGCACATCCTGGGGCTGGCCGTAATGGAGGTAAAAGGTGCCGCGGTTGATCCCAGCCTCTGCGCAGAGATCTTTGACAGAGATATTGCCGATCGGCTGATCCTTCAGCATGCGCAGCAGCGCGCGGTGCAGCATTTCTTTTGTGACACGTACTCTTGCGTCCTGATTATTCATGGCGTCCTCCGAGATAATCAACATTTTGCGGAGATTTGTTCATTAACAGGCAAAGATATTGAAATCTGTTTATTGTAAATCAACGCAATGTCTATTATAATTGA
>CAJOCV010000226.1 GCA_905233785.1 uncultured Oscillospiraceae bacterium | reverse complement strand
CCTTCCTTGATCTTGGGAAGCTTGGTGCCGAGATTGATGGGGCCTTCGGGCAGGTTCTCCAGCGCCTGCTGGATGATCTTGATGCTCTCGTAGCACTCGAGCGCGCGCACGACCACGCGGGCAAACACGTCGCAGCTGTCCACCACGGGGATGTTGAACTCAAACTCGTCGTAGCAGCTGTAGGGCGCGTCACGCCTGACGTCGATGTCCACGCCCGAGGCGCGGGCATGGGGGCCGACCGCGCCGAGACGGATCGCGTCCGCCGTCGGCAGAACGCCGACGCCCTTGGTGCGCATGGCGATGGTCTTGTCGGTCAGGGCGATCTCGGTGATGCGGTCGAGGGGGCCTTTGAGCTTCGCGCAGGCGTCCAGGATCTCGCGCCGCAGATCGTCGTCGATGTCGCGCCGCGCGCCGCCGATGGTGACCATGGCGTAGTTGACGCGGTTGCCGGTCATTTTCTCGAGAATGTCCATCACGAGCTCGCGCTCATCCCAGATGTGCATGAACATGCTGTCATGCCCGATGATGTGGCAGGCGATGCCCAGCCACAGGAAATGGGAGTGCAGGCGTTCAAGCTCCGCCGTGATGACGCGGATATACTGCCCGCGCTTGGGCACCTCGGTGCCGTTGATGGCCTCCACGCACATGGCGTAGGTGAAGGCGTGGGAGTGGGAGCAGATGCCGCAGACGCGCTCCACCAGCACCAGGGTCTGGATGGCGTTGCGCTCGGTGGCGAGCTTTTCAATGCCGCGGTGGTTGTAGCCGACAAAGACCTCCGCGTCCTTGATGACCTCGCCCTCGGTGTAGAGCTTGGCGTGGATCGGCTCCTCCAGGGCGGGATGGTAAGGCCCGATGGGTACGATATAGCTCATTGTGCGGCCTCCTTCCTGTTTTTCTCCACCAGCTCGCTCAGCGGCGTCACCATGATCTGGCCGCGGCCCTGGGTTTCCAGCAGATCCTCCGGCAGGAAGAGACGCTGGCTCATGTCCAGCCCCTCAAACTCGATGCCGAAGAGCTCGTTGAGCTCGCGCTCGGGCCAGGTGGCGGCGGTGTCGTAGATCTCGCCGATGGACGGCAGCACCGTCTCGCCCACCACATGGTAGGACTCGATGGCGGGCTCCACCGCGTAGTCCCAGGAGACATCCATCTGCCCGTCCTTGTTCAAAAAGGCGTGGATCATCACCAGGTAGACATTCTGCTTGCGCATGCGCTCGGCGATGGGGACGATTTGATCCTTGCTGATGTCGATGCGTTTGTACTCTTGCAAAATACATCACCTCTCTAAAGATGCTTGCTTGATTGGGGAAAGTCTATACAAATTTTATTTGCGAACGTGGTTTAGCAGTGAATAGAGAATAGTGAAGAGTGAATAGTTAAGGTGTCGCTTCGCGACTTCTTATAATTCGTCCCCGCAGGGGACACCACAACTTTTCACTTTTCACCATTCACTTTTCACTCTTTCAGCAGATTCTCGGTAATTGCGCCCCGGCCAATTTCTGCAAAACCCGTCTCCCGCCGAGGGCGGTTTTCATCAGCACCCTGCCGGGCGCGGCGGCGGTCACAACGCCGATCTGCGCGGCGTTTTCNNNNGCTTTGAGCACCCGCTCCGCGTCCTCGGGCGCGACGACTGCGAGGAGCTTTCCCTCGTTTGCGCAGTATAAGGGCTCCAGCCCCAGCATCCCGCAGGCGGCCTTCACCGCCGGACGCACCGGGATCGCGCCCTCCGAAAGCTCAATGCCGAGCGCGGTATGCTCCACGAACTCGTTGAGCGTCGTGGCGACGCCGCCGCGCGTCGGGTCGCGCAGGACGCGTACCTGCGCCCCGCTCTCAAGGATCGCGGCGCAGAGCCGGTTCAGGGGCGCGCAGTCGGATTGCAGCTCTGTCTGCATCATACCGCTTCTTGCGAGCATCACCGCCGTGCCGTGGTCGCCCACCGTGCCGGAGACGAGCACCTGATCCCCCTCCCGGATATTCGCCGGGGAGAGACCGGGGTATTTGAGCCTTCCGATGCCGGCGGTGTTGATGTAGAGCCTGTCGCCCCGCCCGCGCTCGACGACCTTGGTGTCGCCGGTCACGATCTGCACCCCGGCTTTCTCACACGCGGACTGCATCGAGGCGATCACACGCTGCAAGTCCGCCATGGGAAGCCCCTCTTCTATAATAAAAGCGCAGCTTAAATATTGCGGCTCCGCCCCGCAGACGGCGAGATCGTTCACCGTCCCGCAGACGGCAAGCTCCCCGATGTCCCCGCCCGGGAAAAAGAGCGGATCGACCACGAAGCTGTCCGTGGAGAACACGAGATCGCCTAAAATCGCCCCGTCCGTCAGGGCGTTCAGCGCCGGATTTCCCAGCGCGGGCACGATGCAGTTTTCGATCAGCCGCGAGGTCTTCTTCCCCCCGCTGCCGTAGTCAAGGGTAATGATGTCATCCATAGTGCGTGTTGTCCAATCTTGTTTCTTGTCTGAGTGGCCAGTGGTTAGTGGTCAGTTCTCATCTTCTGGCCACTGACCACTGATCACTATATTTGTACCACGCCGCGCAGGCGCCCTCGGAAGACACCATGCAGGGTCCCACCGGGTCCTCGGGCGTGCAGCGTGTGCCGAAGAGCGGGCAACCCGCCGGGTCAAGCCGCCCGGTGATGACCTCGCCGCAGCGGCACGCGCTTTTGGCGGGAGCCGGAAGCGTGACGCCGAA
>CAJOCV010000225.1 GCA_905233785.1 uncultured Oscillospiraceae bacterium | reverse complement strand
CGAATTCGTACAATCTGCGAATTCGCCGAACATTTTCTCAAGACAATACTCCGTGCTGCCGGGAGGGGCGAGCCCCTCCCCGGTGGTGACTGGGCTATGAGCGTATCTTGCAACAGCCCCCACGGTTCCGCGCGGGCGATTCGTGCTCGTCCCTACACTGCCGGCAACTATTTTCTCGTCCGAAGCTCCCGCACGGCGAGGACGAAGCTCATACCCGCCGCGATGGAGAGGGCAAACTCCATTGTCTCGGTACCGTATTCCCTTGCGCCGATGAAATCACGCTGCACAGCGCAGCTCATGGCGTAGTACAGCGAGCTGCCCGGCACCAGCGGGATCACAGCGGGGATCACGAAGAGCGTGGCGGGCGTGCGCATGAGGCGGGCAAGCACCTCCGCATACACCACCGCGAAGGCGGAGGCGGCAAGGCAGCAAAAAAAGCCGGACGCCAGCAGAGCCTCCAGCAGCAGATAAAGCCCCCAGGTGAGCATGCCGCCCAGCGCGGCGGGCAGCAGATAACGCCGCCGCAGACCGAACAGCAGCGCAAAGCCGAAGGAGCCGGCAAAGGCGCTCAAAAGCTGAATCAGAATCCGCATCCCTTCGCCCCCTTAAAATACCGCGTTGACCACGATCAGCGCCACCATGAAGCCGCCCGCCAGCGCCGCCGCCCAAATAAGGCTCTCGGCCAGGCGCACCACGCCGGAGATGGTGTTGCCGACAAGGATATTGCGGATGGCGTTGGTCATGGCAAGGCCGGGGATCAGCAGCATGATGTCCCCGATCAGGATTTTGTCCATGTGCAGTGCCGGGATCAGCGTCGTCACCGCGCCGACCGCGATCCCGACCAGCAGCGAAACCACCAGGTTGAAGGCCACGGTGTTGAGCCTGGTGCGCCCGAGATATTCCTGCAGCACCACCACCGCAACGGCGAAGGCCGCCGCCGCGAGCCCATCCCAGGCATTGCCGCCGAAAAAGACGGCGAAGCTGAAGGCGGCAAGGATGCTGCCGCCGAGGATGACGGGAAAGGGCTTGTGCCCCGCCGCCACACGGTCGAGCTTTTCCCGAAGCTCAGGCAGCGGCATGGGATTTGCGCAGCAGCTGCGGCTCAGGCTGTTGAGCTTTTCGAGACGATAAAAATCCGTCAGCCCGTTGGAGAGGATGCGGCGGGTTTGCGTGGCGGCCTCCCCCTCGCGAAAGGCCATGCTGAGGCTGATGAGCGAGGGAATCACGAACACATCCACCCGCTGCGCGCCGTAAGCCTTGCCCACACGAGCGAGCGTATCCTCCACGCGGCTGATCTCCGCTCCCGCGTCGAGCAGCAGATCGCCCATCTCCAGCATCCCGTCGAGCAGGGCGCTCTGTTCATCCTTTGTCAGTTCCATCGTTTTCTCCTGTTTTGAAAGAAATCCCCGCCCGCTGCGCCTTGTCACGTCCCACCCCGCAGCCGGGATTCGTGAGCATGCAGTTGTGCCCGCAGCCTCCGCAGTGCGCAGCGCGGCTCGTCACCAGAATGCGCTCCCCGGGGTGGATCGCGCCCAGTTCGGAGCGGTGAAAGCAGTGCGGCGGAGAGCGCCGCCTGCCGCGCCTCCCGGTACCGAAGGCTTGTATAGCCTCCCGCGGGCATCGCGCCCTCAAAAGAACAGATGAGCCAGAGCTTCACGGCGACGCCTCCGTCTGTCAGAATATCTCCATTATATTGCAAATCCGGAACTTGTCAAACAAAATCGAGCCCCCTCAGTCGCTCCGCGACAGCTCCCCCAAAGGGGGAGCCAAGAACGCTTTACAAATAAAACGAAGACGAGTATAATTTACCTATAAAATGCAAAAAAGGATGTTCACGCCATGAAAAAATGCATCCACTGCGGCGCACAGCTTCCGGACAACGCCGGCTTCTGCCCCTATTGCCGCCGCCGGCAGAGGGAGGAGGACGCCCGCTCGGCTCGTGCCCGCCCCTGGGGCAAGCTGATGGTCATCGGGGCGGTGATCGCACTTGCGCTGCTTGTCTGGGGCGCGGCGGCTCTGCTCTCGCGTCTGCAATATACGCCGGTCTCTCTCTCCACCCAGAACTCCACCATTCACTACGCGGATCGCGGCGGGAGTTTCCTGCTCTGCCTGCGCTGGGACGACGGCGAGGCCGGGGATTTGGTATCGCGCGTCATCTCCGAGGGGGAGAGAGGGGACGCCGTAAGCCTGCTTTACGCTTACGACGCCGAGAGCGGCGAGAATCGCCGCGCGGCCTTCCAGCGTCGGCTGGAGAGCGTCAGCGTCACGGCGGAGCCCGGGAGCGTGACGCCGGATGCGCCCAAGCCCAACGGCGGCGCCGTGCGCGGCGCGGCGCTGACCTACACGGCGGAGAGCGGCACCTGCGCCATCGTCTGGTCGCTGCGCATGAAAAACGGTGACACGATCACGCTTCGCCATAGTCTGCGCGCCGTGAAGCAGCGCTCCTTCAGCTACTCCTATCAGGATTACGACCTCTCCACGCTCGAAAAGCTGGAGGAATTTCTCGCAAAGCTCTGCAGCGGCGCGAACGCCGGGGCGGTCACGACGATCTATCTGCCCCCGGTTCAGTATGAAGGCGGACTGCGGCTCGACACGCGGGGCTTCGCTTTCGTCGGCTGTACCGACGGCGAGCAGCGCACCGCCTTCACCGACACGGTATACGTCCAGGTGCGAACGCCCCAGCTTGTGGAGTTCACGGGCGTCAGTTTCCTCGGCAGCGGCGGCGTCGGCCTTTCGGCGGAGGAGGGCGCGATCCTGCGCGGCTGCAGCTTTGAGGGCTGGGACATCGGCGTCGATTCCCGCGACGGCTCCTGGGTCGCGGCCTTCGACTGCGAGTTTATTGCCAACGGCGTGGGCTTCCGCTTCAACTCCGGCTCCTCCACCCTCGCCTCCCCCACCTATTCGGGGAATCGGTTTATCGGCAACGGCATCGGCTTTCAGATTCTGAAAACGCCGAGCCGCGAGGTGCTGAGCTTCCCCGGCTGCCGCTTTGAGCGCAACAGCAAGGACATCGACAACCAGAGCAACCGAAGCGTCAACACCAGGGGCGCTGTGTTTGTGAAGGAAGAGGAATAGGAGCTGTGGGAAAAGCGCGTTTTTTCGCCTCCCCGGCCTATCATCCGCTGCCAAGCCTGTCGTTCAGCTGCGAAACCCACCGAAGCCTCGATGGATTCCCGCTCAATGAGCGAAACGCATGTTTTCTCAGGATTCGCTCTTGCCGATTTCATCGTCGTTTCGTAACGATTC
>CAJOCV010000224.1:1463-3225 GCA_905233785.1 uncultured Oscillospiraceae bacterium | reverse complement strand
ATCGACTACTGGAACATGGTGGAGCAGCCGCTGATCCTCTTGCAGGACGCGGATTCCCAGCCCTTGAGCGTGTTCCTCTCGTCCATCAACGCGGGCGAGATCGGCCTTGCCTTCGCCATGGCGACGGTGTACATGATCCCGTCCCTGCTGCTGTTTCTGCACGGCGAGGAGTATCTGGTCGAGGGCATTGCCAATTCCGGCAGCGTGAAAGGATAGTACAGTGAATAGTGAATGGTGAAAAGTGAAGAGTTATGGTGTCGCTTCGCGACTGATTTTAATTCGTTCACCGAAGGTGAACACCGCAACTATTCACTATTCTCTTTTCACTCTTCACTGAATCGGAGGTTTCTATGGAATATCAAGCGAAAAACAGAGATTGGGTCAAGAACGCCGCGATCATCTTTCTCGCGGTGCTGCTGGTGCTGACCTTTTTTTCCAATACGATCATGAACCGCAGTCTCCCGGAGGTGGCGACGCAGAGCGTGCAGGGCGGCTCCATCACCGCCAAGGTGCGCGGCACCGGCACCGTCACCGCCGCGGGCACCCACACCGTCAAGGCCGCCGAGACGCGGGAGATCCGCGCCGTCATGGTCAAAGCCGGGCAGAGCGTGAACGCGGGCGATGTGCTCTTCGTTCTCGGGGAGGGTGACAGCGCCGAGGTCGAGGCAGCGCAGGAGCAGCTCAGGCAGCTTCAATTGAGCTATCAGCGCGCGGCCATCGGCGTCCCGGTCGTGAGCTACAAGGCCGAGGAGCGGGAGATCGAGAAGGCCAAGCAGGCGCTTTCCGACGCCCAGGCGGCGCTGGCCGCCGTGCAGGAGAAATCCACCCGCGAGATCCCCAGCGAGCAGATGGACGCGGCAAAGCAGGAGGTTTTGACCGCCAATGAGGCGCTTACCGCCGCAAAAGCCGACCTGACCGCCAAGCAGGAGCTTTTGGAGAGCAAAAAAATCGACCGCGATGCGATTTTGAGCCTCTATAACGACAAAGTCAACACCGCCTACGACCGGGTACAGGAGCAGGAGTACTGGGTTGAAAAGTACACGACTGAGCTGCACGACGCGCAGGGCGTCGAGCCGCCCGGACGGATCGCGGAGCTGCAGGAGGGGCTGCGTATAGCCAAGGAAGCGCTTGCCGACGCGACGCAGTATCTCAACTCCCTGCAGAGCGAGACCGCCCGCACGGAGGTCGAGACGGCGCAGACCGCCGTCAAGGACGCCGAAGCCGCGGTCACAGCCGCGCAGGAGACCGTCGCCGACGCGGAAACCACGCTTGCCGCCGCACAGGCCAAGGTGGAGGCCATCCAGGCCGTCATCGACGAGATCATGGGCGCCGAAACCGTGAGCGCCGAGTACAAGCAGGCCAAGGAGGCCGTGCAGGCGGCGGAGGACACCCTCTTTACGCTGCAAAACAATCTTGAACTCAAGAAAATCAGCGACTCGAAGAGCCAATCGCTGAGCTATCTCGACCTGACCGACATCGGCCAGCAGATCGAGAAGGCCAAGCAGAAGCTTGCAGAGCTCTCCGGCGGGGAGGAAAACCAGATCCTCGCCAAGGTCTCCGGAACGGTGCAGTCCGTGGAGTGCATCGCGGGCGAGACCAAGGCCAAGGACGAGGTGCTCGCCACCATCGAAGTGCCCGATCTGGGCTATACCCTCTCCTTCACGGTCACGAACGACCAGGCGCGCCGCCTCAAGGTGGGCGACTCCGCCACGGTCTCCAACTACTACTGGGGAAACTCCATCACCGCGACCCTCGAATCCAT
>CAJOCV010000224.1:0-1440 GCA_905233785.1 uncultured Oscillospiraceae bacterium | reverse complement strand
TGACCTTCAACCTCACGGGTGACGTGAACGCCGGGTCGGAGCTTACCATCTCCGTCGGGCAGAAGAGCGCCAACTACGACCTTGTTGTCCCCAACTCCGCCATCCGCAGCGACGCAAACGGCCAGTTCGTCCTCAAGATCGAGTCGAAGAGCTCGCCGCTCGGCAACCGCTACATCGCGCGGCGCGTGAACGTGGAGGTGCTGGCCGAGGACGATATGAACTCCGCCGTCACGGGCGATCTGTCGAGCTGGGGCGAGTACGTCATTACCACCTCGAACGCGCCTGTCAAGAACGGCGACATGGTGCGCCTTGCGGACAATGGCTGATATGGACAGACGCAAAAGAAAAGGACTCGCCCTGCTGATCCTGTGCGCGGCGCTGGCGCTTATGTCCGCCGCCTGCTTTGGCGCGGCGGCCTGGCTGGGCGGTCGGCTCGATTCCCAGAACGCGGCAAAGCGCTGGCAGGGCGAGAGCGAGACGAGCTTCAGCCAGCTCAGCTGCTTTGTACCCGTGGACGAAAAGCTGACGCTGAACCAAATCTATCAGTTTCGCACGGACACGCAGAAAAAGCTGCACGAGGCGGCGCTGGATGTGGATACGGACGAGCAGCTTTCCGTGGACGCCTGGAGCTGCACCGGCAAGGCGCTGACCTCCACCGATCTCGGCAAGGGCGAGGCGAGCGTGATCGCCGTGGGCGGGGATTTCTTCCGCTTCCACCCGCTGCGGCTTCTGAGCGGCAGCTACCTGCGGGAGAGCGATCTGATGAAGGATCGGGTGCTGCTGGATGAGGAGCTTGCGTGGCTGCTCTTCGGCGGAACCGACCTCGCGGGGCTGACGCTTCGCATCAACGGGGTGCCCTTCGTGGTCGCCGGGGTCATTGAGCGGGAGCAGGATTTTGCGAGCAAACGCGCCTACACCGCGGGCATGGGGCTCTATATGGCCTATGACGCCTGGAAGGAGCTGGAGCCGGAGGCCGGGATCAGCTGCTATGAGCTGGTGATGGCGGAGCCGGTCAAGGGCTTTGCCGCAAGCTTTGCGCGGGAGAAATTTCCCATCGGACAGGGCGAGATCGTGGAGAACACGGATCGCTTCGCCATGCCGCGGCTTCTCCGGCTCGTGACCCAGTTCGGCACGCGCAGTATGCAGAAGCTGGGCGTCCTGCTGCCCTACTGGGAGAACGCCGCGCGGTGCCTGGAGGACTATTGCTCCCTGCTCGTATTCCTCGGCTGGCTCTTCGCCCTGACGCCGGTTATTGCCCTTCTCGCCGCGCTCTGGAGGCTTCTGCGGCGCGGAAAAGAGAAGCTGGCGGACGATGTGCTGCCTCAGTGGAAGGACAGCGCCGAGGAATTCGTCCGCGTCCGTCAGCGCCGCCGCTGGGAGAAGAAGCACGGAAAGCATGAGGCTTGAACGAAAACGGGGATGTGAAAAATCACATCCCCG
>CAJOCV010000223.1:1971-3241 GCA_905233785.1 uncultured Oscillospiraceae bacterium | reverse complement strand
GCCTCCGCGGTCATCACGGTCTCGGAGAACACCTGCCCGCGCTTCCTCCCGGAAGAGCTGGGGCTGAATATAACGAAGAGTGAATAGTGAAAAGTGAATAGTTATGGTGTCGCTTCGCGACGAATTATGAAAGAACGGATTGCCTCGCTTGCGGCAATCCGTTCTTTCTGAAAACTGCCTACGGCACCAGAACCGCGCTGGTCTGACCGCCGAGATAGAGAATACCGTCGGAGAGATCGGCCTCCTCCATGCCGATATAGGCCGAGAGAGTGGTAAAGTCCCCAAGGCCGAGGGCGTTCAGGTCGAGCTTTGCGCTGCTGAGCGTGGTGTTGTGCAGCACCAGCACGCGCTCCCCCTGCCACTCGGACACAAAGCCGCCCAGCTTCGTGTCTGAAAGCGAAAGCGCCGTGTAGTCGCCGCGCGCGATGGCGGGGTGGGACGCACGGATCAGAAGCAGTTTCTTATAATAAGAATAGAGGCTGCCCGCGCTCTGCATCTGATCATACGCGGTGTCCTGCACCTGCTTTGCCGGGTCGTAGGTCGTACCCACGGGATCGCGCACCGTATCGCCGTCACCCCAGAGCATGGCGAGGCGGCGGTTGGCGTCGGTGCTTGCCGCGCCGCGGGAGCCGCGCATCCCCAGCTCCTCCCCATAGTAGAGGAAGGGGGAACCGCTGGAGAGCAGGTAGAGGTTCGCCGCGACCTTCATGTTCCCGCTTGCCACGGTGAGATAGCCCGCGGCGCGGTCGGTGTCGTGGTTGGCGATAAAGGGAACGATCATTGCGTCGGCGCGGATGGCGTGCACCCGGTCGAGATAATCCTGCACATAGGCGGTGTAGGCGTTGACGTTCCCGTGCTGGGCGGTGGCGGCGATGAGGCCGTTGGTCTGGGACGTGGTGAAGTCAAAGCAGTTTGTGGCGCTGTAGTAGGTATCGGTCACGCCGTCGGAATCCCAAACCTCCGCCACGGTGTAGACGTCGGGCTTGATCGCGCGAAGCGCGTCGAGATACCAGACCCAGAAATCCGCGCTCTGCCGGTTATCCCCGAAGTAAATGTATTTTGCCGCGTCAAAGCGGAAGCCGTCCACGCCGAGCTCAAGGTAGAATTTCGCCACGTTCAGAAGCTCCTCACGCACGGCGTCGTTGTCGAAGTTGAGCTCCGGCATCGAGGCGTCAAAATTGCACTCGTAGAAGTCCCCGGTGCTGCCGATCTCCCGGTAGCCAGCCGGGGCTTTTTCGCCCTCGGCGGGGCGCACAAAGCTGTAAAAGTC
>CAJOCV010000223.1:0-1839 GCA_905233785.1 uncultured Oscillospiraceae bacterium | reverse complement strand
GTAAAAATCCGTCACGTCATACTTGTGGTAGGAGGGGGAGGCAAAGATCGGCGTAAGCCAGATGCCCTCAATGCCGAGGCTCAGGCCGGAGGCGGGGTCGCCGTCGTTCAAGTAGTCCATGCGCTGCATCACGCCGCGCAGATCGCCGACGCCGTCCCCGTCGGAGTCGGAGAAGGAGCCGGTGAAAATTTCGTAAAAGACCCGGTAGTTGTCGTCCGGCGCGGTGAAACTCATCCCGGCGGTGCCGAGCGCTTTTTCCTCGGCAAAGGCAGCGGGAGAGAAAATGCCCAGCAGCAGGGAGAGAAGCAACAACGATCCAAAAGCTTTGCGCATGGGAACACCTCCTTTTTCTTCAAGTTTATCACAATCCGAAGCCTTGTCAAGAATCGGTCGAGGTTGTATAATTGCGTCATGAACAAGATGACGCCTTTGTACAGCCCGGAGGACTGCTCCCGGCTGGATCGAAAAATTCAAGCGACCCGCGCCGTCTGCTGCTGCCTTGCGGCCGCGGCGCTGATCGCCTGCGTGACGCTCTGCGTGCTGACAAGCAGTGCAAACGCGGGGCGAAACGAGCTTGCCTGCGTCGCGATCTGGGTGCTTGCGGGCTGGGTCGTTCTGTATCTGCGGCGCTTCACGCTCAAGGAGGCGCGGGACGAGCGGCAGCACGCCGAGATGCTCCATTCCGGCGATAAGGAGACCGTGCGCGGCCGCGTCACGGTGACGAAGGAGCGCATGCGCATCGTAAACAGCATCCGCTTCACCCTTGTCAGCGTGGAGAACGAACAGGGGACGCGCCGCCTGCGCGTCTGCAGCTCCCGCGAAAAGAAGCTCAGAGCCGCCGGGGAGACGCTGACGCTGTATGTGGTCAACGGCTATGTCGCGGGGTATGATTGTAAAGTGAAGAGTGAATAGTGAATAGTTGAGGTGTCCCCTTCGGGGACTGATTATATTTGTCGCGAAGCGACACCATAACTTTTCACTTTTCACTGTCAGGATAGAACCTTATGAAAATTATCAAAAACATCCTCTCCCAGCTCCACGTCTATGCGGTGTGGCTGATTTTGTCGGTCGTGCTGTGGGGCTTTGTATTTAACTTCCTGACCGACGCCCCGGCGGAGAAAAAGCTGGTGCTGTTTGCGGAAGTCAGCGGCGTTCGGGACAAGGCGTTCTGCGCCGAAATGGAAAAAAGCAAGCCCGCGGGCATCCGCATGATACAGGCGCATTCCTTCGACTATGTGATGTTTGACGAGCAGAGCCTGATCAACGCCGACGTCTACATCGTGCCGCGCGAAAGTGTGGAAGCCTATCGGGACAGCTTCCGGGCGCTCGATCTGAGCAAGCTGAAGGCGGAGAAGCTCAGCTTCTATGAAAACGACGGACTGCCCTGCGGTATCCGCGTCTGGGACGGGGAAACGGGCTTTGCATCCGGCTATTTTACCTATGGAGAAGGGGAGTACTACCTCTTCCTCGGCGCAAACTCCCTCCACGCCGGTCAAGTCGATGACGCGGCCTACTGGATGATCGGGGAGATATTACAAATGAAAAACGAATAATTGCGGTGTCGCTTCGCGACGAATGCAATCAATTTGCCGGTCAGCGGACGAGCAATGCTCGTCCCTACGCCACGAAACAGGAGGTACCTATGAGAAAGATGCTCAGTCTTGCCCTCTGCCTGCTCTTGCTGCTCGCGCTCGCGCCGATGGGCGCCTGCGCCGAGGAGACCGTCACGAGCGATACGCTCTATGTAAAGCCCGTCAGCCTGCCCGAGGATTTCATCCTCGGCGTGGACGCCTCCTCGGTCATTGCCGAGGAGCAGAGCGGCGTCAGATATTATAACTT
>CAJOCV010000222.1 GCA_905233785.1 uncultured Oscillospiraceae bacterium | reverse complement strand
ATCATGACGGGATGCTCCGGGTCAAACTGGGGAACGGGGTAAACCGCGGTCTCGAAGCGCACGAGCTTATCCTCGCTGATGTCGAGCAGCGGCGCGTCCGAGCCCATCCAGGTCGCGCCCGCCGTGGAGTCCACCGCGAAGAGACACTGACCGGCGTTCAGGAAGTTCGCCGGGTACGAGGAAATCTTGAAGGTGGAGAAGGCGCCGGTTTTCGCGTGCTCGGCGACGGTGTAGAGAAGCTCCTTCGTCGTGTCGTTGAAGATCTGGATGTCCCCGTTTGCGCCGGAGTAGCCCGCGCCCTTCTGCCGGAGCATCTGGATCATCATGTTGTCGGTGGACTTGTAGATGAAGGGGATCATGACCTTCTGCCCGTTGAGCGCGAAGTTTCCGTCCGCGTCCTTCGCCATCGCGGCTTCGGACACCTCCCACACGAAGTCCCAGGTCAGCATTTTGGGCAGGGTGTAGCCCAGCTTCTCCACGAAGCTCTTGTTGACATAGCAGGCCTCGGTCGAGCGCATGTAGGGCACGGCGTAGCTCACGTTCCCGATGCGGCACTCGGCGAGAAACTCGGGGATCACTTCCTCCGCCCTCGGCCCGTCGTAGCGCAGGGCGCTGCCGCCAAAGCCGAAGTTGGGGTCGGCAAAGAGTTCGTCGAGCGGCACCACCACGTCCGCGCCGGTCATGTAGGTCGCGATGTGATCCGGGTAAGTGACGCAGACATTGGGCGTGGTGTCGGTGGCGATGTTCGTGATGACATCGTTGTAAATCTTGCCGTAGTCGGTGTAGAGGCGCATATTGACCGTGATGTTGGGGTAGAGCGCCTCAAAATCCTCGATGGCCTTCTGATAGATCGCGGTCTGGGTCTTGTTGGTGTCGTTTTTCGCCCAGAACGTGATCTCGATGTCCCGGCTCTCGTCAAAGCTCGCGGGCACGGCGAAGGCGGCGCGCTCCTTCGAGCCGTGGCAGGCGGCGAGCGGCAGCAGCATCACAAGGCAGAGCAGGATACAAAGAAGCTTTTTCAACCCTTCGTCCCTCCTCTCGAAACACCGGCCATGATCTTCTTGTGGAACACAAGAAACAGCACAATGAGCGGCACGGAGATGACCACGACGGCGGCCATCATGGCGGGGATGTTCTCGCGCCCGAAGCCGTTTTCGCGGATCTCCTGGATGCCGTTGGAGACGAGGAAATAGGCCTCGTCGTCGGTGATGAGGCGCGGCCAGACGTAGCTGTTCCAGCACTCGATGACCTTGAGGATCACGATGGTGACGACCGTGGGCTGGGAGATGGGGAGCATTACCTTGAAGAGGTACTTGAGATCGGAGGTGCCGTCCACCTTCGCGGCCTTGTAGAGCTCCTCGGGCACCTGCTCGAAGTTCTCCTTCAGCAGATAGATATAAAACACCGAGGTCACGGAGGGCAGGATCAGACCCCAGAAGGTGTTGCGCATGCCCCAGTTGGTGATGGTGACGAAGTTTGTGATGACCACAAGCTCGCTCGGGATCATCATCAGCGAGAGAAAGAGCGCGAACAAAAGGTTCTTTCCGGGAAAGTCCAGCCGCGCGAAGGCATAGGCCGCAAAGATGATGACCACCATCATAATGGCCGTGGTGGCGAGGGTGAAGACGATGGTGTTCGTAAAATACCGGGCGAGGTTTACGGTGGTGAAAGCGTCCACATAGTTTTGCAGCGTGGGGGAGAGTGTGAAGAAGCTGGGGACGTATTCGCCGTTGTAGGCGCTGTAGCTCTTGACGGAGGTCAGAAGCATCCAGTAAAAGGGTGAGCGCCCAGAGCGTCAGCAGCGTATAGGTGACGATTTTGCGGATTTTTTCCCGCCGTGCGGCGGCAAGCTCGATTTTTTCGTAATGCATTCTGACACCCCCTCAGTATTGCACGTTTTTCCGGCTGATCATCAGGTTGATGACCGTGATGGTCAGCACGATGGCGAAGAGGATCAGCGCCGCGGCGGAGGCGTAAGAGGGGTAGCCGCCGCTGTCGCCATAGAGCATATCGTAGACGTAGCCCACGATGGTGTTCATTCCGGCGGCGTTTAAGTCGGTGCCGAAGATGGCGACCTCGTCGCTGTAGGCCTTGAAGGCGCCGATGAAGCCTGTGATGATGAGGTAGAAGATCATGGGCGAGATCATCGGAAGCGTGATGCGCGTGAAGGTGCGCCACTTGGAGGTGCCGTCGATCTTGGCGGCGTTGTAGTAATCCTGCCGCACGGAGGCAAGCGCCGAGGTGAGGATCAGGATCTTGAAGGGC
>CAJOCV010000221.1 GCA_905233785.1 uncultured Oscillospiraceae bacterium | reverse complement strand
CCCGCTGCGCGCACTCGCGGCGGGGGAACGCTCGCACACTTGCGGGGCGAGAAGTGTTTTTTCCGAGGTACACGCCCCCGGAAAAAACAGATTTGATTTGACGAAAACCCTGGTTGTATCGTAGGGGAGGGCCTTGTGCCCTCCCGGAGAACCAGAGCTCGTATAGCAAAGAAATGTTCGGCGAATTCGTACAATCTGCGAATTCGCCGAACATTTTCTCAAGGCAATACTCCGTGCTGCCGGGAGGGGCGAGCCCCTCCCGGTGGTGACTGGGCTATGCGCCTATTTTGCAACGGCCCCTTTTTTACTCATTTTTCAGGTTATCAAAGACAATCTTTTCACAGCGGCTCAGATAGACGCCGCGGTTGCCCTCGGCGAGGACGCAGTCGTGAAATTCAACGCTGCGAATTTCGTGCCCGGGCTGCTCGAAGCCCTCCAGCTCAATGGCGGGGCAGACGGTCGTGATATGGTCATGGTCGAGGCTCCGCCCCAGAATGCGCACACGGTCAAAGCGGCAGTTTTCTATGACGGGCTGCGTCGGCGCGGGAACGCCGTCGTTGTTGTAGGGTACGGCGTGCATCAGCACACGCGCGACGGTGCAGTCGATCAGCTGTACATTCCGCACGAAGCCGCCGCGCTTGGAGGTTGCCTTAATCTCAAAGCCCTGCATCGCCTTTCCGAGATCGCAGTCCCAAATCTTCACATCCTCCACACCGCCGCTCATCTCGCTGCCGATGACGATGCCGTGACCGAAATCACTGAAGCAATCGAAGATGCGGATGCGGCGCGTGGGACGGTTGATGAGGTTCCCCTCCGGGTTCTTGCCGGACTTGATGGCCACGGCGTCGTCCCCGGTGTAGAAGCGGCAGGCAAAGAGCGTACAGTCCTCGCTCGAATCCGGATCCCAGCCATCCCCGTTCCAGACGCCCTCGGAGCGGAAGACGCAGTGATCGGTGACGATGCCGCGCGAGTAAATCATATGCACATTCCAGCTTGCGCCGTTTTCCAGCGTCAGACCGCTGATGCGCACATTTTCACAGTTGGAGAGGTTGATAAGCCGGGGACGGACGCGGCCGGGGATCGTATCCGGACGCTGACAGGTGGCGACGAGAGCCGCGTTCTCTGCCAGATACTCCCGCAGACGTTCCGTCTCCTGCGCAATAAAAGCGGAGGCCAGTGGCTGGCCGCCGCTTGCGATCTTGCCCTTGCCATAGATCAGCACATCCCGGCAGTTTGACCCGGCGCGGTGGTCCAACTCACCAAGATTCAAAACACTGCTGTAGCACTCCTGCTCCACTCCCTCAAAGCGGCTCGGGATGCGGGGCAGGTAATCCGCAGTCTCACAGGAACCCTGCAAAACCGCCCCCTCGTCGAGGTAGAGCGCCATGTGGCTGTGCATTTTCAGCGCCCCCGTGAGGTACACGCCCGCCGGGAGATACACCTCGTCAGCCTCCGTACAGGCGTCGATGGCGGCTTGCAGCGCGGCGCGATCCATGCTTTTTCCGTCGCCCTTGGCGCCGAAGCTGCGTACGTTCAGGCGCCTGCGCGGCTTCTGTGTCCGGGCGGTCAGCCTGCCCAGGGGCGCATCGCCGCAAAAAACGGTCACCGTGTACGCCGTCTCCGGCAGAAGCGCGTCCAATTGACAGTGCGTGCTTTTACAGGAAAGGCGCTCTCCGCCGTTGACGCTGACGCTGTATGCGCCCGAATCCTCCGGCTGCTTTTCCCAGAAAACCGTGAGACTATGCGCTGTGGAAAGGGCGCGGATATTCATTTCCTTCACCAAAATCTCCTCCTGCTTTGTTTAAGGCAACACCGCACAATACGCCTGCGGCATCTTCCGGATTTCTTGCAATACACAAAGTATTCCTGCGAAAAATTGCCATCATCAGAACTCGGTTTTTCTCGGAATCTGCTCTTGCCGCATTATGCGGTATTGCCTTAGTGTCTCCTGCGGTCGTGCCCGGACATGCGGTAGTATTGCGCCTTGTCCTCATACATTGCCTGATCCGCCAGCTTTGCCAGCTCCTGTGGATCCATCTCCGGGTGGTCGTGCGCCCGTACGGCGCCCAGCGCCACGCTCAGCACATAGTTGTGTACCTGTGTCCAAAGCGCGTTGCGCTCCCGGAAGCTGTCGATCGCCCAGCATAGCTCCTGCTCGTCGATCTCCAGCAGAGCCATGAACTCGTCACCGCCGGTGCGGTACATGGTGCCGTATTTGTGAAAGGCCTCAATCATGTTCTCAGCCATCCCTTTAATCAGAGCGTCCCCCATCTCGTGTCCCTTGGTGTCGTTGGCGGTTTTGAGACCGTTTAAATCCAGAGAGAGCACGGTTTTCTTCTCCAGCTCCGGGTTGTGACGCAGACGCAGCAGCTCGTCCTCATAGGCGCGGCGGTTCGGAAGCCCGGTCAGCCGGTCGGTGTTGGCGTTTTTATGTTCCTTGGTGATGCGCTTGGTCATTTGGTCAAGCATCAGCCCGATGCCCAGCGTGGAGAGTACCAGATAGAGGAAAACCGAAAACAGAATGCCGGGAATGCCCCGATCGACCGCGGCGCGCTCCTGCACAACAATAATCAGGCGTTCGTTGCCGCGTATACTGAAGTAGACGGCTTTCCTGTCCTTCTCGCCGGGAAAATTCACGACGCTGCTGTGGGGCGGCTGCTCGCCAAGCCCGACATCACCGAACGACACGCCCACATCCGCCGCCTGCGTTGCGGCCAGGATGGTGCCGCTTCTGCGATCCGCCAGCAGAAATTCGACCCCCTGGGCGGTGGGCATATCCGCCACCAGCGTCCGCAGCCAGGCGTCGCGCTGCTCTGCGGTCATGACCTCCTCCTCGTCTTTATGGCTGTACAAAATGCTCTCGATCCTTCGAATCAACCTGTCCGCGTCCCGATAAGCCTCTTGACGGTTGAAAAAGGAGATCACATGGTATTCAACGATCAGAAACGCAAGCGAAACAATACATATAAAAAGAACCAGAAGCACACGCAGGGGCTTCGCGTTTTTACTTTCCGCTTTCATCCGTTTGCACCTCTTTGACGCCAGTTTCCGGGAGGCAAACGCTCCCCATTCATACTATATCATGATTTCAACTCCAGAATCAAGCCTTAATGAAGAATAGTATCAGGAAACGCTGAATCCATCGCCTTCGGCGTCTTCCGGAAAATTCGCGCCCTGCCGCAAGCGGTATAAATGCGAAACGCATGAAGAAGCTCCGGTATCATTTCGCCACGTTTTCTTGTAATACACGCGGTATGCGCGGAAAAAAGGGAGGGGGCGCGTTGCAAAATGCGAAACAAATGCGAAAACCCTGGTTGCATTGTGGGAGGGCCTTGTGTCCTCCCGGCGAACCAGAGCTCGTATAGCAAAGAAATGTTCGGCGAATTCGTACAATCTGAACTGCTCCCCGTCAAGTAGACAGTGAAATAATTAAAAGAAAGTTCACAGCGCTGCGGCGCTGTGGGAACCGTAGATTCCGGTTGGATGCTGAGGCA
>CAJOCV010000220.1 GCA_905233785.1 uncultured Oscillospiraceae bacterium | reverse complement strand
ACGAAGCCGCTCTGCGCGCAGTGCGTGACGGCCGCGGCTTTGCCACCCAGGCCGATCTGGAGGAGAGCATCGAGGTGGTCATTGCCGGCTACCAGAAGAAGAACGCGATCCTCACGGATCAGGAGAAAAAGATCGTCGCTTACCATGAGATCGGTCATGCCCTCGTGGCCGCAAAGCAGACGAACTCCGCTCCGGTTCAGAAAATCACCATCATCCCCCGCACTTCCGGTGCCTTGGGTTACACGCTGCAGGTGGAGAACAACGACCACTATCTGATGAACAAGCAGGAGCTGGAAAACAAGATCGCAACCTTCACCGGCGGCCGGGCGGCGGAAGAACTGGTATTCGGTTCCATTACCACCGGCGCCGCCAACGACACTTGCCCGCGCCATGATCACCCGCTACGGAATGAGCGAGGACTTTGACATGGTCGCCATGGAAACCGTCACGAATCAGTATCTGGGCGGGGATACTTCTCTTGCCTGCTCCGCTGAAACGCAAAGCAGAATTGACGAACAGGTCGTTGAGCTTGTTCGAAAACAACATGAAAAAGCGCTGGCCATTCTGAAAGACAATCGCGGCAAGCTGGATGAACTGGCCTCCTATCTGTACGAGCACGAAACCATCACAGGAGAAGAGTTCATGCAGATCCTGAACGCAGCGTAAAAACCACAGGCTGAAAAGAGCAGATCCGTTCACACGAATAGAGCGCAAAAGAACAGAAATAGAAAGCCCCAAACCCGAGAATTTCACTCTCGGCTTGGGGCTTTTATCATCTGTTACCATAATAACCGATCACACGCAAGAATTCTCAGCTACATTATTGTGCAGCAAGAGATACGGCCTTGACTACGCCGCCACTTATCTCTCCCTAAAGGGACTAGGCGCTTCGCGCAAGAAGGACTCTGCGGATGTGCAGTTTTCGCGGCTCTTTCGCAAACCGCGGAAACGGAACGGAGCAGAGTTCTTCTGACGTGGTGCCGGTGACCGGACTCGAACCGGTACGCGGTTGCCCGCAAGGGATTTTAAGTCCCTGGTGTCTACCATTCCACCACACCGGCGTGTAAGGGTACTTTATCACGAAGGACTGAAAGTGTCAAGAAAAAGGGGCTGCGTTTTTCACAGTCCCTTTTTCACTGTTACTCCACAACGACCACGCCGTCGGATTTGACGGTGATGTGATCGCCGGTTTTGACCGCGCTCAGAAACTCCTCGCCCAGATTGTCCACCACGGGCATCTTCGCGTCCGTCCACACATCCGCGAGGATCGCGCCGGAGGCCGCAAGCGAGTCGATGGGCTTCGAGAAGAGCATGCAGGCCGGCTGCTTGTTGTACGAGCAGACCGTGAAGAGCACCATGCCGCCGGTGGTGGAACCGATGGTCTGCGGCAGGCAGAGCGCCTTGCCCAGCATGGACTGCTTGTAGAGATCGGGGTTGTTCTGATCGCCGCACTTGACGGCCTTATCCCCGAACATCAGCGCCATCTGATAGCTGGCCAGGGTGTTGAAGCCGCCGTGGCTCACCAGCGCCTCCGCCGTGCATTCGCCGGGGACGACCACGCGCCCTTTGAACTCACGCATTACGCTTCACCTCCCGTGATGATCTCCAGAATCTCCGCCTCGGTGTGATACTTCGCGCTGGTATAAGTGCGAAGCTTGTTTGACGAGGTGATGACTGCCTTGGATTTGCAGAGGGGATTGTTCATGTACATCAGCGGGCAGATGTAGCTGAGCACCACGCCGTATTTTTTGAGCCGGTAGGCGTCCATGCTCTTTTCAAATTCGCGGATCACCGGCATGGGCGCCGTGAACACCGTGGGCACCGCCACCTTCTCGCGCCCATGCTTCCGCAGACCGTCCCCCACGGCCTGCGTCCAGTCCTGCAGCTGCTTGAGCGTCATGTGCGGACAGCCGACAAAGCAGAGCTGCGGCCTGGCGTCAGGCTTTTTCCAGATCACCGGGTAGCTCGCCTTCACGCGCTGCAGCTCAGCGTCGTCAATGACATAGACCTGCGCGCCGTCTTTGATGAGGCGCTCGCCCTGCTCCACAGCCTCCGGCGTCAGGTTCTCGATGTGGTAGAGACCTACCGCGCCGTTGGAGGCGGTGGCGGCGCCGAAGTCCTTGAGATAGGTTTTGGCCTCATCGTTCAGCTCCGTGCCGAGCCACTTGTCAAGCCCTTTGACATACGGCACCTCCTCCATGACCTTCATGCCGATGGCGGAGCCGAGAAGCTGGGCTTCGGGCTTCTCGTCGCACTTGACTTCCACGATCCAGCTTGCTTTGCGTCCCTCGTCGGTCAGCAGGCCGAATTCCGGCACAAAGCCCGCAATGCTGCCCATCAGCTCCAGCATACCGGAGTTGCGGTTGCAGCGGGCGCCGAGGACAGAGTTTGCGTACACCACGGCGGAGGATTCCGCCCAGGAGAGCACCTCGCCCTTTTTCGGGACGTTGCCCACCTGATCGAGATAGCAGGCGCAGGTGTAGTCGTCATCGCTCGTGATGCCGAGCTTGCGCATCTGCTCCTCATAGCGCTTTTGCTGGGTGTACATGATCTTCTTGAACACCAGATCGTCCAGCAGTGTGGACGGAACCTTGGGGTCGAGAGGCTTGGGGTCCGCGGTGAACTTCTGCCCCTCGGGGAGACCGGCCGCGATCAGTGTGTCATAGAGATCGTAGACCGGCTTCATCACCTCCAGGCCGAAGGAGATCACCGTATGGCCGTACTTGCCGGTGACCGGCACCATCCGTTCGGCGCCGAAGGCCTCACCGTACATGACCAGGGTCTTGACGATCCTGGCCATGATCTCGCCTTCCTTGCCGTCCAGCAGCGCCTGCTGTTCGGGCGTTAATTGCATATTACCACTTCCCTTTTTCAACTTTTCATTCCGCTT
>CAJOCV010000219.1 GCA_905233785.1 uncultured Oscillospiraceae bacterium | reverse complement strand
AACGATCTTTATGAAATTCAGATACTTTCCGCCGCCAGCTTCCATAGCCTTGCGGTCGCCTACGGCATACTCGTTTTCCTGTTCGAGCCAGTCGGCCCAGACATTTTCGTTGGATTCCATTTCTTCGACCGTAATGATTTCCGCGCCGCTGCAACAGCTTACGATGCTTTGCCAATAAGCTGCGTCGTGCAGATACTCCAACTGCTCGGGTGTCCACGAAAGCAGCAATTCTTTAGGCAGATCGTCGTGGCAGTCTTTTTTCATACCGGGTACGGTAATGTAAATATACCCGCCTTTTTTTATAAACGGCAGCAGCTTTTGGTCAAGATAATCCGGATCACGGCCGAAATAGTTATAGGAATCGGTTGAAACCACCGCGTCAAAAAACTCTTTTTCAAACGGCAGCGCCTCTGCGTCAGCTTTTACCGGGACGATCTGCTCGTCGGTCAGCCCCATTTGGCGGAAGAACTTACGGTTTTCCTCCGGATCGCTCCATAAGTCTGCGGCGATCACCTTAAATCCGTATTCCTTCACCAGAAACACGCTCGTCAGTCCCTGACCGCTTCCGAGGTCGCATACGGTCGCATCTTTGGGAATCTGATGATTGGTTAAGAGTTCTTCTTCGAGTTTGATGGGATTCGGACCCATAATCTTTGCCATCAGATCGGCGGTCAAATATTTTTCACTTCGTGGGTAATTCATGATTTCCTCCTTAATAGTAGCCAGCCCTTGATCATCAGAATCGCAAAACAGAACACGCCTGCATAGGGCTGTCGGGTAATGATAAACAACAAGCATGCGGTAACAGATAAAGCGATACCTGTCACGAACCGGTGCTGATTCCACAGCGGCTTGTCAAACCGGCTGATGATCAGCCCGCAGGCGCCGTTCAATACGGTAAGGCTGACGACAACGGCAAATACGATCTTGATCCAAAGCTGTGTGCCGCCCATTGCAAACAAAGACGTCGATTGCCCGCCCTCTCCGTTGCCGAAGACGGGAATAAACAAAAGCAGCGCGGCAAAAACATCCAGCACATGGCATGAGAGTGAAGTATAGCTGCCGATCAACTCCTGCTTTTCATTCGCGGCAGCGGTAAGGATCTCGTTGGGAGAGATCAACTCGTCAACTGTTATTGAGAAAAAAGCGGCCAGTTCCTTGAGCGAGTCGATATTCGGGTATCCTCTGCCTGACTCCCACTTGGATACGGCTGTTCTGGAAACAAAGATCGCCTGCGCCAGTTCCTCCTGCGTCAGTCCTTTGCCTTTTCTTAATTCCTGCAGTTTTTCATTGAACTCCATTTTTGTTCCTCAAATCTATCGCGCTTACCGCGCTTTGGTAGAACTTGAATAAACCAAAGCTCAGCAAAACGGAACCGACAATGTCCGTCGCCCAGTGAACACCCGACACCGCTCTGCCGAGCACCATGAAGGCAGAGAACAGGACGACGAATAGGTTTACCGCCCGCTTTACTGTCTTTCTTTTCCATCTTCTGCCCACCTGAAACACAAGCGTCGGCATCACACTCAAAACCAGCAGCGTCGTGGAGGAGGGGTAAGAGGCCTCCAACGCTCCGCCTATCAGGATCGGCCTGTAGTTGATCGGGATCATCTCGAAGATCAGGTAGGCGAGAATCACCAGAACATAATACAGCCCCAGAAGAAGGATATCCGGATCGACCCGGAGCAAGCTTCTCCTCCGGATGAGCTGAAAGACGCCGACGAATCCAAAGCCAAGGCAGACGGCAATGGGGACAAGTCCCAGCCAATCCGTGATCGTGTATATGGTCATATGTACGCCCGTGAGGTGATGAAACCAAAGGTTGAACACCGCAAAGCCGACCTTTGTTCCGTATGGGCCAACTGCCTGTACATCAGCGCATCGGATCAGCGCCGTCCACAGCAGGAAGGCCAGCAGGAACCAGATTCCCATCCACATGTGCTTCTTTTTATTTTGCTTCATATTCATTCCGTCCCTTCTGTCTGCACATCTGACGGAATC
>CAJOCV010000218.1 GCA_905233785.1 uncultured Oscillospiraceae bacterium | reverse complement strand
GGCGGCAGGTGTTCAAGTCCCCTCACCCTATGCAAATTTTTTCGATCTTGATCGTTTTCTTTACTGAAAACTGAAAACTGGATACTGAAAACTTAGGGGCTGTGAAAAAACTTCGTTTTTTCACAGCCCCCTTTGCTTATGATGCGGGTTTTTCGTAGGTAATATATTTGGAGTAGATATAGCCCTTCTGGTTATCCACGGTGACCTGCGTCCAGTCGCCGGTGGTGCCGGTGACCATGACCTCCTTGCCGGTGTCAAAGGTCGCCATAATGAAGGCGCTGACCGAGGCGGACTTGCGCAGCCGTACCTCTTTACCGTTGATCCAGGCGGGGATGGCGTTGACGGTGTCGTCCTCCTGCTCTTCCTTTTCGTCTACTACGACTTCCGGAATCTCAGATAGATACTGGAAAATGACGTTTTCAGATCCTTCGGATAAGCGGAGATGCTGCCCCTCATCGAGGGCAATCTCCTTGGCCTTGCTGGCCAGCACGGTGACAGAGCGGCTGCTCTCTTCCAGCAGCAAATCCTGTATGTCCGTGCTCTTGTCAACAGGCTCGTCATCGCAGACTGTGACCTTTGCGGAGGTCGGGTTGTTGTTGAGCACACGATAGATGCCGGAAGGCAGATGGAAAGCGATGTAAGTCTCCTCCTCGCCGTTGTCGTTCACCGCCGTCCAGCTCTCGCCATATTCGCCGGGCTGATCCCAGGTAAGGATGATAAAGGAGGGCGGCCCGTCCCCTGTGCTGCGCGGCTTTCCGCTGCCCGGCGTGTGCGGCTTGACGAAGCAGGCCAAAACGAAAATCGCGCAGCCGATCAGCAGCAGTTGCCAGGCGCTGAGTCTATAACGGCGGTAAAAGCGTCGCAGCGGGCGCAGCGGCAGCACCACGACGGCGGCCAGCAGGAACAGCAGACACGCCCAGGACGGGAAGAAAACCAGCGCGGCGACCAAGCTCGCGATGGCGCCGGCGTAGGAGATAAAATCCTCGCTGCTCATTTCCCAGAGATTGCCGAAGAGATCCCGCCGGGGTCGCCGTTTGCGCTTGCTGTTTTTAGGCTTGAGCGGAATGAGCGGGAAGAGTCCCTTCTTTTTCGACTTTTCTGCGCTCTGCTCCGCCTTCGGCGTGCGCGCCTGGGGCTGCGCCTCCTCCGGCTCCGGAAGCGCGATCCGATCCTGACAGGCGCACAGGAGCGCATAGCGCAGCACCGCGTCCCGCAAAATACCGGGCGCGTCCTCCGGAGAGAGACCCAGCGCGTCCGCGAGTTGCTCCGGCTCCAGATAGCCGAGCTCCGGCATCAGGGAATAGGCGAGGGTCCTCACGTCCAGAAAGGAAAATTTCCCCTCATAGCCCTCGTTTTCCAGCATTCTGGCAACGAGCCCCAGCGCCTCCTCGTCCGCGATGACGACCTTGTCCAGCAGCAGTGAGGCAAGGCTTGCCGCCATCTGCCGATAGCTCAGGCCGCTTGCGGCGTCCGCATCGCTGACGCCGTATCGTGCCGTCACCTCGGGCGAAAGGGGAATGCCGGGGGCGACGAACGTGCTGTTTCGATTTACGATCCTGCCATCCTCCACCCGCAGCATGCCAAGCTCGAAAATCCGGTCCCTTGCCGGGTCGATACCGGTGCTGCGCAGCGCCAGTACCAGATAATCCCGCAGCTCGGCCACAGCCTGCGGGGAATTGAGTTCATTGTAAGCGATCATCTCTTTCTCCTATACCCGTAGAACGATAGAATCATTATATCTTCTCTTTTTCGATGGGTCAATAGTAGAAATCTGAACAAAAAAGGGGCTGTCTCAGCTTGCGCGTATCCGTATTACTTACTCTTTCGCCCCTTGAGCTTGAAGATCACGAGATACAGCAGCGCGCAGTAGGCGGCGGCGAGCCCCAGCACCAGCCAGCACAGACCGGGGGACTTGGGCGCCATGCCCACGAGGATCAGCACCGGCGCGCCGAGCACGATACCGAAGCTGCTGCCGATGACGAGGTTGTTGGCGGCGGGCGTT
>CAJOCV010000217.1 GCA_905233785.1 uncultured Oscillospiraceae bacterium | reverse complement strand
CAGACCGCAGGGAATACTTTGTGTATTTCCAAGGGCTGCAACGCAGTATGGCGCAAATCTGGCCGGAAGATTTCAAACCGTTCTATTGAGACTTAGTATAAACTCCCCCAAAGCCACGCAAGACGGAATCGTTACCATCAGTATTATTTTTCTCCTTGCCTGCTATGTTGCTTTTCTACAAGCGGGTCACTGAAAGCGTCAGTTTTCGCAGCAACACAAAAGGTCAGGAAAATTCGCATCGCACAGGATACGAATTCCCCTGACCTTTATTCATACGTTCTCATTTTTGCGGACGAGCAGTGCTCGTCCCTACGATTTATCCCAGATAATCCGTGAGCTTGGGCACGGTGAAGCCCTCGACGTAATCCACGGTGAGGCTGTCGAAGGTGTCCTGAAGCTGCTTACCATAGGCCTCGTTTGCGGCCTTGCTGCGGGCGGTCAGGGCGGCGCCGTCATTGGAATACTCGATCACGCCGTCGGGATCGAGCGGGAGACGCATGATAACGTGCCAGCCGTAATCGGACAGCACCGGGTCGGAGACCTGGTAATCCTCCAGACTCAGCACCGTCTCTTCAAACACGGCGACCATTCTGCCGGGCAGGAAGACGTAGCCGTCGGGATAAGCGGTTTTTCCGCTGTCCTCGCAATACTCGGCCTTCAGCTCCGCAAAGCGCGCGAGGCGCTCGGCATCGTCCTCGATGGCCTGCAGCTCGGCGGCGATCTCCTCCGCCTTCGCCTGCTTCTCGGCGGCGACCTTCTCATCCAGCGCCTCATAGGTGGCGGGATCGGTGGTTCTGAGGAGAATGTGCGTTGCGGCCATATAGTCGTTGTCCGCAAGATACTGCAGCGCCGTACCGTCCTCCACCAGCTCGCCGTTCTCGCCGTAAGCCTGCACGAAGCCCTGGCGGTAGAGGTAGTTGATGCGGTTCATGCGGTCATAGAGCGCGCGGGGCAGGAAAATGGTCTCGATATAGGCGTTAAAGTCCTCGGCGGTACCGCCCTCGCCCACAGCGCCGGTAATATCGGTCTCCTCCTGCTCGCGGATAGCGGCAAGCTGCTCATCCGTCAGCTCCACCTCTCCCTTGGCAGCAAGCTTCTCGATGGCGAAAATCTGCTTGAGCGTAGACTCCGCCCCCTCTTTCGGTATATCAGCAAAGGTCTCGCCGCTGTCCTCCTGCGCCTGCGCGTCCCAGTCGGGAGCCGCGCCGTAGTAAGAGGCCATACTCGTAAAATAGTTCTCGATCTGCTTGGCCTGGGAGAAATAGAGATAGAAATACTCGCCCCAGGTCACATCGCTGCCGTCCACGGTGGCAACGATCTCGTCCGGCTCATGCAGGGCGTACATCGCCGCGTAATCCGGCACACGCAGGGTGTAGGCTTCTTCCTCCGCTTCCGCTTCGGGCTCGGCAGCTGCCGTGGGCTCGACCGCCTGCGTGATCTCGCCGGGCTTCTCGCCGCGGTAGCTGAGGAATCCGATGACGCCGCCTGCCAGCGCGCACACGATCAGCAGCGCAATAATCAATTTTTTCATTGGTATCAAGTCCTTTCTGGCAATACCGCATAATGCGGCAAGAGCAGATTCTTTTTTGCAGGAATACTTTGTGTATTGCAAGAAAAAGTGACGAAATCAGGGCGCGGTTTTTCCGGAAGATGCCGCAGGCGTATTGTGCGGTGTTGCCTTCCGTGTTCTCTGTGACTATACTACGTCTTTGCAAATCTATCAAGCAATTTTTCACTGACCACTATCCACTGGTCACTGGCCGCTAAGCTCCCCAGTCGGCGGTAAACTTTCTCGCCTCGTCGATGACGCGCCCCTTGGCCTTGATCTTGAGGCTCAGACAGGGCTTGGAGCCGGCCTCGACCTTCAGCCTGCCCTTGTACTCGGGCTTCGCGTAGAGCCGGGAGACCTTCTCCATATCGAAGTCTCTGACCGTAAAGCGCAGATAGCCCTGCTTTTGGGCGATGTCGGTGATGCCGGCCTTGCCCGCCTCGCCGCGCAGCAGCGCGACATGGATGAGGGCGTTTACGCCCGGGGGCGGGTCGCCGAAGCGGTCGATGAGCTCGTCGGTGAGGTCGTCAGCCTCCGCCTCCGTGCGAATGGCGGCGATGCGGCGGTAGATGTCCATGCGCTGCTCAGCGGAGGAGATATAGCGGTCGGGGATGTTCGCCGCCACGGCGAGGTCGGCCGAACAGTCGGCGGCCTTGGGCACCTCGATGCCTCTGGCCTCCAGCACCGCCTCATTGAGAAGCTTCATGTACATATCGTAGCCCACGTCGATCATATGCCCCGACTGTTCCGCGCCCAAAAGATTGCCCGCGCCGCGAATCTCAAGGTCGCGCATGGCGATCTTGAAGCCGGAGCCGAAGGCGGCAAAGTCGCGGATGGCGGTAAGGCGCTTCTCGGCGATCTCGGTAAGCACCTTGTCGCGCCGGAAGGTGAGATAGGCGCTCGCCTTGCGCGTGGAGCGTCCGACGCGCCCGCGGATCTGGTGCAGCTGCGCAAGGCCGAGCTTATCCGCGTCCTCGATGATGAGGGTGTTGACGTTCGGAATGTCGATGCCGGTCTCGATGATCGTGGTGCAGACAAGCACCTGCGTCTCCCCGTTTGCCACGCTCTCCATCACGGAGGCGAGCATGTTTTTATCCATCTGCCCGTGCGCCACCGCGACGGTGACATCGTCCAGAAGCTCCATGAGGCGCATGGCGGTGCGCTCAATATCGTCCACGCGGTTGTGCAGGTAATAGACCTGCCCGCCGCGCTGGATCTCGCGCCGGATGGCATCGGCGAGGATGCCCCAGTCATGCTCCATCACGAAGGTCTGCACCGGCAGGCGATCCTCCGGCGGCTCCTCGATGGTGGACATATCCCGGATGCCGGACATGGCCATGTTGAGCGTGCGGGGGATGGGCGTTGCCGAGAGCGTCAGCACATCGATGCCTCGGCTCAGCTCCTTGATATGCTCCTTGTGCGTGACGCCGAAGCGCTGCTCCTCGTCCACGACGAGCAGGCCGAGGTTCTTAAAGCGCACGTCCTTGCTCAGGATCCGGTGGGTTCCGATGACGAGATCGACCTTGCCCGTGGCGATCTCCGAGAGGGTCTTCGTCATCTGCGCGCCGGTGCGAAAGCGCGAGAGCACCGCGATCTCCACCGGGAAGCCGAAAAAGCGCTGCAGCGCGGTCTGGTAATGCTGCTGCGCCAGCACCGTCGTGGGAACGAGGATCGCAGCCTGCTTTCCGTCCAGGACGCACTTCATCACCGCGCGCAGCGCGACCTCGGTCTTGCCAAAGCCCACGTCCCCGCAGAGAAGTCTGTCCATCGGCACGCTCGATTCCATGTCCGCCTTGATCTCCGCGATGCAGCGAAGCTGGTCGTCCGTCTCGGTGTAGCCGAAGTTTTCCTCAAACTCCCGCTGCCACTCCGAGTCCGGCGAGAAGGCGTAGCCGGGCAGCCGCTGGCGCTCGGCGTAGAGGGCGATGAGCTTTTTTGCCATGTCCTTGGCGGCGCTCTTGGCGCGGGAGCTTGGAGAGCTTGACGGGCTTTTCCTCGCCGCCGCCCGTGTACTTGGTCACAAGGTCAAGCTGCGTTGCGGGAACGTACAGGCTGTCCGTCCCGGCGTAGGCGATCTTGATATAGTCCTTCTCGAAGCCGTCCACCTGCATCTTGACGATGCCGGCAAAGCGGCCGATGCCGTGGTTTTCGTGCACCACATAGTCGCCAACCGATAAATCGCCGTAGGATTCGATGCGCTGGCGGTTGGCGGGGAGCTTCTTCGCGCTCTTTTTCTTCTTGTTTCCCCGGCGCAGAAGCTGGCTGTCCGTGAGGATCACGAGCCGGATGCCGGGGTATTCGATGCCCGCCGAGATCGCGCCGACGGCGATGCAGCACTGCCCCGCCTCGGGCAGCTTCGTAAGCGGCTCGCGGATCAGCGCGGGGATCTCATGCTCCTTGAAAAAGTCCTGCAAGACCTTGGCGCGGCGCTCATCCCCGGCAAGAACCACGACGCGGTAGTCCTGTTTGGTGTAGAGCTTCACGTCCTCGGCGGCGGCCTGCGCGCTGCCCGCGTAGGAGGGGAGCTGCTTGGCCGGGATGCTGACGAGGGTCTTCGGCGGCAGGGGAGGCCGCCCGACGGTGAAGGCGTCCGCCATGTAGAGGGGAAAGTCCTCCAGCCGTCGGGCAAGCGCCTCAAAGCTTGCGTAAAAGCCGTCGGGGCTCATGGCGATCTGTCCCCGGCGCTGCAGCTCCCGGATGTCCTCGGTGAGCTGCTTGGCGTAGTCCCGCGCGCGCTCGGCACAGCGCCCCGGCTGGTCAAGCAGAAGGATCGCGTCCTCCGGGATGTAATCCATCGCGGTCGCACTCTCGTAGATCACGGGCAGATAGCGATCCGCGTCGGACATGGAGAGCCCCGCGCGAAGCTTTTCCGCGTCGGCGCGCAACACCGCCGCGAGCGTCGCGGCGTTCTCGCTTGTGCGGCGTTTGGCGTATCGCTCGGCAAAGCTCTCGATCTGCCGCGCAAGCGCCTCCACGCCGCCGAGCGTCATCGTGGGCAGGGTCTCCGCCGCGGGCAGGATCGTGCAGCGCTTGATCGCCTCCGTGCGCCGCTGGGTGGACACGTCAAAGTGACCCATGGAGTCGATGTCGTCCCCCCAGAATTCGATGCGCACCGGCTCAAGATCAGCGGGGGAGAAGAAGTCCAGAATCCCGCCGCGTATCGCAAACTGCCCCGGCCCTTCGACCTGGGTGCACCTGCCGTAGCCGCAGCGCAGCAGCGCATCCTCCACGTCCTCCATGGCGTAGCTGCCGCCGTCCTCGATGACGAAGGCGGCCTTCAGAAGCGTCTGCGCCGGGATCGTGCGCTGCAGCAGCCCCGAGACAGACACCGCCGTGACCGGGCTTGTAGAGCGTGTCGAGCCGCTTCTGCTCCGTCTGACGGGAGACGGCCTCGGTGGCGTAAAAGGTAAAGTCGCGCATACCCAGCACGCGGCAGTCCTCGCCCAGCATGGAGCGCAGATCGGCGGCAAAATTTTCCGCCGCGGTATCGTCCGGGCAGATCACAAAGAGGGGAGCACCGGTCTTTGCACGCAGCGCGGCGGCGAGATTGGCCCGGTGCACCGCCGAAAGCCCGGAAACGAGCGCAGGAAGCCCTCCGCTCTCCAGCAGCGAGGGGAGGGCGGCGGCTTCCTTGTTTTCAAATATCTGATTTACAAGTAAATTCATAGCAAGGGCTATTATAGCAGGCTTCGCGTGGAGAAGCAAACAGAAAAAAGTGGCCAGTGGTCAGGGATCAGTGGCCAGTATTCCGATCTCTTTGAAATACCGCTCCACTTCCCGGAGGCTTGGGAAAATTTTCTCCGCCTTTTCGCGCATTTCCGCGTTGGGCGGGAGTAAGTCAGGCACCATCAAGGTGTGCATCCCGCCCGCAAAGCCCGCGCGAACGCCGTTGTAGGAGTCCTCGATCACGGTGGCGTCCGCGGGTTTCACGTTTAACATTTTGCAGGCTTTGAGAAAAATTTCCGGGTCGGGCTTGCTTTTTTTCACCATGTCGCCGGTAATCACGGCGTCAAAAAATTGGAACAGCCCCGCGTCCCTGAGCCAGCGCTCGACAAGAGGCGCTTGCGTGGACGAGGCCAGCGCCAGCGGAACAGCCTTTTCGTGCAGCGCCTGCAAAAGCTCCTTTGCGCCGGGCTTGAGCGGCAGCCTTCC
>CAJOCV010000216.1 GCA_905233785.1 uncultured Oscillospiraceae bacterium | reverse complement strand
TTCTTGCAATACACAAAGTATTCCTGCGAAAAAGTGCCATCATCAGAACTCGGTTTTTCTCGGAATCTGCTCTTGCCGCATTATGCGGTATTGCCCTAACCCTTTTTATAATCGTATAAATTGTGCAATATACTCCGGATTTCTGTCTGAAAACTAAATTCTGAAAACTGGGGCTGTGAAAAAACGAAGTTTTTTCACAGCCCCTTTCACATTATACCGGCTTCTCCACTGTGTACATGGATTCGAGCAGCAGGAAATTCGTGCGAAAGAAGCTGTTGAGGCTCCAAAAGCTCACGCCCGCAAGCTCATATTCGTCCACCAGCGCGTATTTTGCCCGGAGACTCCGCGCGTCCTCGAACCAGACCTCGTGCTGCCGCCCCGCGCTGTCGTAATACCGGAAGAAGGGCGACTGCGCAGTTTGGTCAAATTGGATGGCAGCGCGCGCCTGCCCGGCCAGCGTGACCGCGCCGGTGTTTGTCAGCGCCCGCGCCGCGCTTCCCTGACGGTAGGGCAGCGTCCAGTCGTAGCCGTAGTTGGGAATGCCCAGCAGAATTTTCCCGGACGGCATCACGCTCACCGCGTAGTCGAGCACCTGGCGCACCTTGTTCACGGGCGCCACCGCCATCGCCTGACCGTAGGTATAGCCCCATTCATAGGTCATCAGCACCGAATAGTCCGCGTATCGCCCGTGGGCGGCGTAGTCGTGCGCAGTGTAGAGAAGCCCCTGCTGGCTGTCGGAGATTTTCGGCGCCAGCGCCGTCACCAACAGATAGCCCAGCCGGTGCAGCCGCTCGGAGAGCCGGGCGAGCAAGCTGTTGTAGGCCTCCCGGTCATAGGGAAAAACATACTCGAAGTCCAGATTCAGACCGTAATAGCCGCCCTCGCTGAGCGCTGTTTCCACATTTTCAAGAAAACGCTGCTGCGCCGCGTCCTCTCGGAAGATCGCATGGGCGATTTCGCCGGAGAAGCCGCCGTTTGCGCGCAGGTTCGTCACCGTCATCAGCCGTGCCGCGCCGTAATCTGCCGCAAGCTCCTCGTGAAAGCCGTAGTCCTTCGTCAGGTTTCCCGCGCTGTCCGCGCGGTAGCTGAAGGGCGAGAGGAAGCTCAGATACGGAAGCTGTGCCTCCAGGGAAGCGTTTGTCGCGTTGCTTATGTAGCCGTTGACGAGGATCTCTCCCCGCTCACAGCCACCCAGCGGCACGCGAATGCTCTGGCCTGGAAAGATGCGGTTCGGGTTTTGGATCTGCGGATTTGCCGTGATGAGGCAGGCAAGCGATATTCCGTAGCGCCGCGCGATGCCATAGAGCGTATCGCCCCGCTGCACGGTGTAGCGCGTCTCCTCCCGCGGGATCAGCAGCGCCTGCCCCACCGAGAGAAGCGAGGGGTTTTGCAGTTGGTTGGCCTGCGCCAGCGCATCGACCGACACGCCGTAGCGCCGCGCAATGGCGTAGAGCGTATCGCCGCTTTGAACGACATATATTTCCAAGAAGTATCATCCTTTCCGGGCGATTTTCATCACCGGTTCATCCTATGCCTTCGCGCACGAATTGCCTCTTGAAATTTCCGGGAATTTGTTATATACTAAGGAAAACGCCGGTGTGATGGAATGGTAGACGTAGCGGATTCAAAATCCGCCGATGGCGACATCGTGTGGGTTCGAGTCCCACCACCGGCACCAAAAAGCGGGATGCCCTTGGGCATCCCGTTTTTTGGTATCGGCGATGGGTGAAGCATCCACCTGCCCGCAGGGCAGAGGTGGCGACGGCGCGAAGCGCCTAGTCCCTTTAGGGAGTTCGAGTCCCACCACCGGCACCAAACCAACAAAATCCGAACCAGATTTTCCCTATGGGAGACGGGTTCGGATTTTGTGTTTTCTACAGGAAACAATTTTTCTCCAACGGTATGCCCTGCCGGCTCGAGTCCAAACCGCGAGGTCCGAAAAAGAAGAAATCAAAATGATTTGGAGGTATTGACGATGAGAGCACTGATTTTCTGCAAGTATC
>CAJOCV010000215.1 GCA_905233785.1 uncultured Oscillospiraceae bacterium | reverse complement strand
CCGGCGCCCACCTTGGAGGCAAAGCCGTTGACCGCGCCGAGAGAGCCCTCCATGCGGCTCAGACCGATGTGCTCGTTATAATCGGCGCACTCGATGATCATCAGCGCAGCGAGCATGGTGACAGGGACAGAGCTGGCGCCGGTGAGGATGGAGCCGATCACCAGCAGGATCATGTTGCTGCCGGCGAAGAAGTTCAGGATGCCGGCGGCCACGCCCACCAGCAGGCCGATGCGGACCAGCTTGGCAACGCTCATCTTTTTGAGCATCTGGGGGAAGATGAACATCAGAGGAAGAACGATGACCTGACTGATCGCAAGCACGCTCATGAGGCCCACGTTGCCCACGATCTCCGTGAAGTAGAAGACGCCGACGCCCATATTGGTGAGCAGGTTGATGACCAGAGAGGCCAGCGCGATGATGTAGATATAACGGTTTTTCTTCAGAAGCAGCATAACTTCCTTGAAGTTCACCTTATCGCCCTCGGCGCTCACGTCCACGTCGTTGGTCTCCTTGATTACGAAGAAGCGGAGCATACCCAGCACCGTCAACGGCACGGCAAAGATCAGCACCAGCTTGACCCAACCGCCCTGGCTGGTGGCCATGGTGCCCATCAGCGTGGGGAAGAGGACGTTGAAAACCAGCACGATCAGCATCGGCACCACGCCGCCGTAGGTGGACAGCTGCACATACTCCTTCTGGGAGGAGAAGGCTCGCACCATGTAAACGGTGTTGTTGGCGTTGAGGAAGGTGTAGAAAATGGAGTTGGCGAAAAGATACATGACCAGGATCCAAATGCTCTTGACCACCACGGTCGCGCTCTCGGGCACCATGAACATCAGCACGGTGGAAAGCCACATACCGATCACGCACAGCTCATAGGGACGGCCGCGGCCCAGCTTGGTGTTGGTGCGGTCGACGATGAGACCGGCGAAGAGGTCGGTGACGCCGTCGATGAACTTGCTGGCCAGCAGCAGGCCGCCCACCAGCGCTGCGGGCATTTTCATCGTGTTCACCGCGAAGATCGTCAGATAGCCCAGGATCATCATGGCCACGCCCGTGGAACCGGGGGCCATCAGTTTGCCGAAGGGTACGCCCTTTTCCTTCACGGGAGCGGGGTTTTTGATTTCTTCGTTCATGGGAAAGCTCCTCTCTTTTATGCGTTTCTGGTTTGTTGTGCTTTCATTATATCGGGATCAAATCCACACGGGTACATCTGAAATCGCGAGTTTTTGCTCAAATTGAACAATTATTCTTCGACGATCACACGCACGCGGTCCAGATTCTTCACCTGGGTGAAGGGATCAGCCGCATCGCCGTTTCTCTGGCTGGTCACGCGCACGGAGACGAAATAGGTGCCGGGCTTGTCGAAGCGATGGGTGATTTCGGACACAGCGAGCTGCGCGCCGTTTTTCCCGCTCTTTGTAAAGCTGCCCTCGACCGGGAAGAGATTCTCGGGAGGCGTCGGGTAGCTCCAGCTGTCGTTGAAGTCATAGCGGACGGAGGTGATCTCGCCCGCGCCCTCCGGCACGGTGCTTTCCGCGCGAAGCACGAATTCGCCGCCGGCCTTCACATGGCAGCACTTCCGGCCGTTTGCCGTGAGCGTCACGCCCGCCTGCATGCCCCGTCTCGCGACGGGGTCCGCTTCCTCAATGATCTGGCCGCCCACACGCTCGTAGACCGTGGAAGGAAGCGGCTCTTTCCCTGTCTGCAGCCAGTCGGCCATATCCAGCAGCGCCTGCAGCAGCGCGCCCTTGTAGTTAACGATCATGTTGTTGCCGAGGGCGTCGATGTCGCCGTGCATGCAGCGCTGCATGTAATAGATGCGGAAATCCTCCTCGCCGCCCTTGCTCTCGCGCACCTTGCCGCGGTACCAGTCGCCGCACCAGGGGCAGGTGGATTCGTCCATCAGGGACTGGATCACGATGACCTTGCCCTGGGCGTTGCCGTCCTGCACGGTGCCGGTGCCGGTAAAGGCATAGCCCATGACGTTTTGCCGCTGGGGCAGGGCCGGGCTGCCGTCCTCTTTGCGGAACTGATCCCATGCGTGGAAGCTTAAGTCCGCGGGCACCTGGTGGCGGTAGTAGGACTGGATGGCGATGTAGTCGGAGTTATCCAGGGTCAGCTCGTCGCCGGGCCTGACCTTGCCCAGAACGCCGGGAATATCGTCCAGGCCATAGCACATGCCGATGGTGAGAAAGCCGCCGCCGTTGACCCTGTCGCGCTCCATGCCGCCCAGCAGCAGCTGCTTGCCTGCAGCCTCGCCGGTGACGAAGCTGATATTCACGCCCCGCAGATAGAGATCCTCGCCTTCCGGGAGCGTCTCCATCTCGATCCAGGCGTCCTTGCCGTCGGAGAGCATCTTCTTCCAGGCGTCGTCCACGCCGTTGCGGCTCTCCAGCTCGTTCTCCTCGTCCATGGATTCCGGCACGCCGGGCAGATGCACGCGGCGCACTTTGCCGCGAAACTGCAGTCGGTCGCGGCAGGCATTGCTGCCCTCTTCTGCGCCAAGGTACCCGGGCACCGTCCAGAAATCCGCGAAATAGCCGGGGTCTGTCATCTTCACCGCGGGAGAGAGGACAGGCAGGGAGCCGTCGTCAAACTGACCGCGGGCTTCGGGGTACCAGGCCAGGGGCGGGAAGCCCATATCGGTCATCTCCCGCAGCATGGCCGCCTCGTCCTCGCTGAGACCTTCGTACATGTCCCCGCTGCCGCCCGCGTCCAGTGCGTCCAGGATCTTCGGGAAGGCATGGCGCAGCACGCGCTCGCCCTGGACATGCATGGTGATGGTGTTCGGCAGGCTCACCGGGGAGCCGATCACATAGGGCACCGCGCCGTCCCAGGCGTCGGTGTTCTCGATGCAGGCCATGGTCTTGTAACCGCCGCCGCTGCCGCCGAATACGACGCCGATCGGGCGGGGGCAGGCGTAGATCTCCATGGCTTTTTTGCGGGAGAATTCCGCCACGGCCGCGCTGGATTTCCAGCGGTCTTTGTCATCCCCGTTGGGGCCGAACATATTTTTGGAGCCCATGTTGCTCTCCACGAAATAGGCGCCGTTGAGGAGCGAAAAGCTGA
>CAJOCV010000214.1:2190-3527 GCA_905233785.1 uncultured Oscillospiraceae bacterium | reverse complement strand
GCTTATCACCTTTATGACTATATGTTCTTCTTCACGAATCTGAAGGAGAACGTCGCCATGCGCACCGCTGTTTGGAGCGCTCAGCATAATCTTTACGGGGCGGCTGCGTAAATACTGACAGCGCCGCTCGTCTATGAGCCTTTTACCCACGGAGAACTTGGTGTACTGATGCCGAGGTGCAGCGATGATCTGCTTTCATAGGTCAATGGTTTTCTTGAGGAAGAAATAGCCTCCGGCCGCATCGACGAACTGGCGAAGGAGTATATCTACCTCTATACGGAGCCGGAAGAACTCCCCAATGCGTCATAAACGAGAAGCCGTGAACAATTGAAACCTGTAAAACGATTTAGAGAGGTCACCATTACGGCGGCCTCTCTGTTGATTATCATCAATCGACAGCTGGGACATGACAAAATCACATAATTCCCCAAAACCTTTTTTGCTGTTTGTGAGGAATTGCAGAATCTATCCTTGACAAATCAAATCATATATCGGTTTTTTGAAGGATTCTGCAAATATGTTGGTTGAGTATAATCCGAATACCGGAATTTAGCAACATATTCGCTGCCGACAAATACTGTAAAGCTATCTATTAAAAAAATCTGGCGGGAAGAATAGTCTCCCCGCCATGCGGTGCTTATATATGAATTCCCTCAGATTTCCTTCATCTGCCCGTCAGTCAGAACGTCCAGCAAGATCTTGGCTCCAGTTTTAAATGCAAGGCAATACGTCTCGCAATCAGTCAAAACATTGACCTCCCTCTGAGCTGCCATATAGTCCTCAAACAACTCTTTCTGTTTTTCGGAGAAGGTATCCGTCAGCGCGTCTCCGGCTTTCACGACCTCTTCCAATGCCCTGGCATACTGACTGTTTCTCCTGAAGCTGCGCTCGTTGGGATGAATGTCTCCGAGGTAAAGGTCTTCCAGAATTTGCATTTTGCACCTCCATCAGCTGTAGATGAGCTCGTGCAGCACGATCTCTTCCGCACGGTTTCGGATGCTGTTCATGCGGCGCACCCACTCCATTTGATCGGTTGCCTTGAGAGCTTCAGTCACGCATTCCTGCCTTGCCATTTGTGAAGTAAGCAACTCCATCTGTGCCTCACCGAACTTGTCAATCTCGACCAGGTGCCGAAACAGCTTACCGGTTACCAACAAATTGGTGTAAAGTCCGCGGCGGTGCTCTTTCAGATATTGTTTGCGCAGCCGCCCATATTTACCGAGAGGGCGTTGCTCAGTCTCGTCGATTATCAGATTTGGGAGAAGGTAATCGCCGACCTTTGTATAGCTTCCGCCCAGCTTTTCATACAGTGATTGTTCCATGGTTTTTCCTCCTTT
>CAJOCV010000214.1:0-2081 GCA_905233785.1 uncultured Oscillospiraceae bacterium | reverse complement strand
AATTCAAATCCCTCCTTCTGCGCCAGTAAAAACCCTGTATTCTCAATGGATACAGGGTTTTTCTGTACCCTCTGACCCTTACTTTGACCCTTTATCCCACAAAATTTCAGATTCCATCTGAAAAGCTGCGCGGTGAAATATCGCTTTTATAATGGGAAAACAGGATTGCTGATTCTGTACTGCAACGTCAGTCTTCAGGCTTTTTGGCTCTTACCAAAAACAACGGAGTTGACGAGAAATTCAGCTTTTCCTCCTCCGACCAGACGCGCTGCCAGGTCTGCTCGTCCGCTTCCGCTTGCAGGCCGAGGCCGCGTAGCTGCACAAGATCCCAGTCCGGGCGGCGGATACTCGACAGAGGCACCCGCCGGGCGATGTCCTCCATCACGTCGAAGTTCTCTCCCACGTTCTGATCCCGCACGCCCCGCTCGGCGCTGTTGGCCCGGTCCCGGTCGTAGGCGGCCTGCGCCTCGTCGTCGAAGAGATAGGCGTACCAGTTGGCGTCAAAGTTCAACAGCAGTCCGCCCAGCTTCAGCACCCGTGCCCACTCGGCATAGGCCTTGTCGGGGTGGGGCAGGTTCCAGGTCAGGTTGCGGCTGACCACCACGTCAAAGGAAGCGTCCGCAAAATCCAGCGCCTCTGCGTTCATTTCTATCCAGCAGATTTTGCCGGCAAGCTTGCCGGCATTTTTCTTTGCCTCGGTCAGCATGGCGGGCGTCAGGTCGATGGCCGTCACATCATAGCCCAGTTCCCGCAGGAGGATGGCAAAGAAGCCCGGGCCGGTGCCCACCTCCAGCACGCGCAGAGATCCCGGCACGCTGTCCGGGAATTGCCGCGCGATCTCGGCATGGAGACAGTCGCTCCATTTGCGGCGCTGTTCGGTCGCAAGCTCAAGCTGATTGACCTCGGAATAGGACGCGGCGCGGCCGGTCCAGTACGATTTGTTTTCAGATAAAATCCCCATGCGGAAAGAATCCTCGCTTCTATAATTGAATGCCCCACCAGAGGGCGGGATTAACGTTGGCATCGTCGCTTTACAAAGTACCATGCGCGGCGGAACGCCACAAGCCCCCCGGGGGGATACGCCGCGAAAATCGCGGGAAGGCGCAGAAAGCCAAGGCTTTTTCGGGAAAAAGGATTATCCCCCCTGGGGGCTTCCGCGGGAAAAAGAGAACCCTTATAATACAGAAAACAGCCGGGAGCAAGCAAAAGAAACGGAGAGAGAACGACCTATGGAACCGATCAAGCACCGCATCACCCATTACTGGTCTCACCGGGCGGAGGCCTTTCAGACTCAGCGTATCCGGGAATTTGAAGATGAAAAGCACGAGCGCTGGCTCAGGGAATTTAACCTCTATATCCCGCAGGGGCGTCCGCTGCGCGTGCTGGATCTGGGAACGGGCACGGGCTTTTTCGCTCTCGTTTTCGCGGCCGAGGGACACGAGGCCACAGGCATCGACCTGACGCCGGACATGATCGACCGCGCCCGCCAGACGGCGGAGATCCTCGGCCTGCAAGCGGATTTTGCCGTCATGGACGCCGAGGAGCCGGACTTTGCGCCGGAGAGCTTTGACGTGCTGGTGACGCGCAATCTCACCTGGACGCTGCCGCATATCGAAAAGGCCTACCGGGAGTGGTACAGACTGTTAAAACCGGGCGGCGTGCTCATCAACTTCGACGCGGACTACAGCGCCGCGCTGGAGGACGGGGAGGAGCACGAGCTGCCGGAAAACCACGCGCACAAGCTGGTGCCGGAATACATGAAGGCTGAAAACGAGGCGATCACCATGGAGGTCGGCGCCTATCACGGGCCCCGACCCCAGTGGGATGTTCAGCTGCTCATCGAAGCGGGCTTTGAACGCGTCTCGGTGGATATGGGTGCCTACCGGCGCATCTATGCCGAGATCGACGAATTCTTCAATCCGACGCCGATCTTCTGCCTCGCCGCGTATAAATAGAGAAAGCAGAGAAAGAATTGTTGAACTTTGTATCCCCCAGGGGGGCTTCCGCAGCATTTGGCAGGGGTCTATACTGTTTTCCAGAAGCCCATTAAGGTAAGAAAGTGAGGAAACAAGATGAAGAAT
>CAJOCV010000213.1 GCA_905233785.1 uncultured Oscillospiraceae bacterium | reverse complement strand
GAAGGATACGCTTTTCTTGATCTTATGCTTGCGCAAGAATGTTCTGAATTTCTGTCTGAAAACTGAATTCTGAAAACTGAAAACTGGGTCTGTGAAAAACGATGTTTTTCACAGACCCTTTTGCTTTCACCCCGGGAGATAGTCCAGCGGGTCAACGTTCACGCCGTTTACCGTGACGGCAAAGTGCAGGTGCGTGCCCTGGCCGATTTCCCCGAGGGCGGTCGTGCCGACGGCGCCGATTACGTCGCCCGGCTCCACCCAATCGCCCACACTGACCGCGGGGACTTCCGCAAGGTTTGCGTAGACCGTGCGTCCGCCGTCCCCGTGGGAGACCGTGACCACCGTGCCGAACAGATCGTCCTCCGCGATGCTCTCCACACTCCCTGCGTGAGCGGCGGTAACCGTCTCGCCCAGGGGCGCCATGATGTCAATGCCCTGGTGGGTGCGCCAGTCGCGCATGGTCGCGTCATAGGTGAGCACGTTTTCATCGTGCCGCCGCTCGATCTGTCCGCTGACCGGCCAGACGTAGACCGGAGCCGCGGCCTCGATCATGTCTCCCTCACGCCAAACCTCGCCCGCTTCTTCGGGTTCCGGAACGGAGCTTTCCGGCCGCACGACCTCGATCTCCGGCGCCATGGCAGGCTGAATGTCCTCGGGTGGCAGAATCACTGTCTCCACCCGGTGGTTTTCCAGGCTCTCCCCGTTCAGCTTGCCTACGTCCTCCGCCACTGTCCGCTCTCCCGCCGCCATCATCCAGGCGGAAGCGCCGATGATCGCCGCGCAGAGAAACAGTACAATGTAGAAGCCCTTTCCCGTGAAAAATGCCTCCAGCCTTCCGCCGGAGCTCTTGCTGTTCATGTGTGTACCTCCGTAAAAATAGGATTTCGAGCCTATTATTTACGGGATTGGAAGATATTATACAATCGTTCGGGTTAAGGCAATACCGCATAATGCGGCAAGAGCAGATTCCGAGAAAAACGCAGGAATACTTTGTGTATTGCAAGAAAAAGTGACGAAATCAGGGCGCGGTTTTTCCGGAAGATGCCGCAGGCGTATTGTGCGGTGTTGCCTTAAGCATTTTAAAAACGCGTCCGTAGGGTGCAAAAACGCGGCCGCCGCCCCTTGGATTGATGAAAAAAGTGTTCCGAAACAATCTGCGTAAAGCGGCACCACACGGACGAGCGATGCTCGTCCCTACGCCACTTAGCGCCAAATTACGCGCTCATGTGCCTTTGCCAGAAATCCACCGCATGGTCGATCCATCCCTCGGCGGGGGTTCCGATGCCGAGGCCGAAGCCATGCCAGCAGCCCTCGAAGAAATCGAACTGCGTGTCGATGCCGAGGCGGTTGAGATCCTCGATGCGGGATTTGGCGTTGCCCTGACAATAGGTGTCCCGGTCGCCGAGATTGGCGTAGGTGGGCACGTCATTGACGTTTGCCTCATAGGAGGCGGTGTACTGGGTCACGACGATGGCGGGCTTGCCGTGATCCTGCCCACCGAAGGCCTGCGCCCCCTGTTCACAGTACCAGACGGCGAAATGCGCCCCGCTGGAGCCGCCCCAGATCGAGTAATCCGCCGTGTTCACACCCAGTTCCTCGGCGTGGTCAAAGATGAAGTCGATGGCGCGCGCCATGTCCTCACAACCGCTGATCTTGCCGGGGCGGAAAATAAGCGCGAAGGCGTTGTAGCCGCGCTTGGAGAGCTCATAGGCCTGGGGGAAACTGTCATGGATGGCGCCGACGTAGCGGAAGGCCATGCCGGAGGAGAGCACGGCAAACTTGCCGCCCTCCTCGCCGCGGAAGAAGAAGAGCCCCGTGTCGGCCTTGGCCGGGTCGGCCGCCTTCTCCTCCTCGGTATAAATATCGTAGAAAATCTGCTTGCCGTCCTCAGCCTGCGCCTTGAGATAGCTCAGCACCTCGGCTGCGTTCTCGCCGTTGATGTTATGGTAGGCGGGCAGGATCATATACAGCTCCTTGAGCGGCAGGCGGGGTGAAATGTCAATGTTCGTGGGAAACAGCAGCCGCCCGAAGCCGGAAAAGGCCGGGTCGTCGATCACAGCCTGAATTTTGGTGTCCACGGTAAAGGCCGGCTCCTCCGCCGACGCCAGCACCGGCAGGCAGGCGAGCAGCGCGACCGTCAGAAGCAAAGCAAGCAAACGTCTCATAATATTTCTCTCCTCTGAAAAGCTGCAGATAGTATAGCACCTTTTTCGGCACGAAACAACACATACTGTTCAAAAAAGCGAAGATGGTGTAAAATAGACAAGAGGTGATCGACATGCGCAACACCACGCTCTGCCAGATCGAGCGGGACGGGAAGTATCTGATGCTCCACCGCGTCAAAAAGACCGTGGACGAAAACAAGGACAAATGGATCGGCATCGGCGGCAAATTCGAGGAGGGCGAGAGCCCGGAGGACTGTCTGCTGCGGGAGGTGTACGAGGAGACGGGGCTGAGACTGCGCTCCTGGCGCTTTCGCGGGATCATCACCTTTGTGTCCGACGAATGGGGCACGGAGTACATGCACCTCTTCACGAGCGACGATTTTGAGGGCGACGTGCGCCGGGACTGCGCGGAGGGTACGCTCGCCTGGATCGGCAAGGAGGAGCTGCTCACGAAGCCCATCTGGGAGGGGGACAAGCTTTTCCTCCGCCTGTTGCAGCAGGACGCGCCCTTCTTCTCCCTCAAGCTCCGCTATGTGGGAGAAAAGCTGGTCGAGGCCGTGCTGGACGGCCGTGCTTTTAGCGCTTAGGAACACCAAGAGCGAAAAAAGGGCGTGTTGGAAAATGCGAGAAGCCGCGGAAAACCCGGTCGCTCACGTAGGGGCGGGGTCTCCCGCGCACGCAGCGATATAAACCTGCAAAAAATGTACGGCAAAACCGCAAGAAGCTGCGACTTTGCCGTACATTTCCCATAAATCATAACATGGCGCCGTCGGGAGGGGCAAGGGTCTCAGGCAGTTTACGACAATTACACGAACATCGCGCAGCAGTATCTACCGGACAATATTGTGATCCACATCGACAACAGTGATGTCATAAAGCCTTGCGGACGAGCGTTCGAGGGA
>CAJOCV010000212.1:766-2855 GCA_905233785.1 uncultured Oscillospiraceae bacterium | reverse complement strand
CTTCCCCGTAAAGCTCCCTTACGTGCTGAAAGCCCCAGTTCATAATGGCATAGAAATTGGGCGGCTCCCTTGCAATCCCTGCCGCTTCCGGCATGGCAGAACCCGTTTCCCCTCATCCGCTTCATGCCGACCGAGAAATGCGCGAGGGGAAGACCCGCGCGGTCAAAATCCGTCCGCGGGAATCCTGCCGTCCCTCAGGAGCTCCAGCATAACGTCCGCGATCTCGGGGTCAAACTGGCGTCCCTTGTTCGTCTCGATCTCGCTGATGATGTGCTCCTGACTGAGGCGTTTGCGGTAGACGCGGTTGGTGTTCATCGCGTCGTAGGAATCCGCCACGCAGATCATCCGCGCGATCAGGGGAATCTCGTGTCCGGAAAGCCCTTCCGGGTAGCCCCGACCGTCGTAGCGCTCATGGTGATAGCGCGCGCCCTCGCTGACGTTTTCAAGGCTCTTGAAACGGCTCAGAATCTCGCCGCCGCGTACAGTGTGGGATTTGATGATCTCAAATTCCTCGTCCGTGAGCTTGCCGGGCTTGCGCAGGATGCTGTCCGGTACGCCGATCTTCCCGCAGTCATGCAGCAGAGCGATATAATAGATGCGCTCCAGGTCTTCTCCCTCAAAGCCCATTTCCTTTGCAATCAGGCGGGTATAGATCGCCACACGCTTGGAGTGCCCGTTGGTGTAGGGATCCTTCGCGTCGATGAAGCCCGTAAAGGTCTCAATGGATTCATTGATGATCTTGTTATCGCGCTCGTGCCGCTCGTTGTATTTGCGGATCTGCGCGGAGGTGACGGCAAAGGTGATGATTCCCACCGTCCACAGAAACAGGCACACGCAGGCGAGACCGAAGAGCGGCTCGCTGCGTACAAGGCGGTGGAAACGGTAGTGCAGCTCCAGCGTGGAATCGCTGATGTTCTCTCCGATGGCGGTGTAAAGGATGAAGCCCGGCGTTGTAGCTTTCTGCGGTTCGACAGGAATCTCCCTGGCGTTCATGCTGGCGCTGGGCCAGTACAGGAAATAGTCCCCCGGCCGCATGATGATAAGCGTCTCGCCATCCACGGTAAAGGTCTCCAGATCATAGTCGTCTGCCCTGAACTCCCGCAGGTCGGGAACCGTGTAGACCGTCTCCTTCCCCTCTCTGCGCTGATGCAGCTCCAGCGCGCCATTCCAGCCGGAGGAAAGATACACGTCCTTTCGAAAGGTCAGCTTGAAGAAAAAGGAAGCCACCTCGTCCTGGGTGTCGTTGGTGAAGCTGAAGTCGTAGGTATAGGCCTGGAAATTTGCCTCCGTCAGACCCTCGCCGTGAAAGTCAAACACCTTCGACCAGGTGCTGCTTCGGGGTACGGCCTTGACCGAGAAGCTGCCCTCCTCCGGCGCCTCTTCACCGAAAAGTGCCGCGCCCTCAAGAAGCGCGGTGTGCTCCACGCGGTTATAGGCTTCGGTGCGCACGACGCTCAGCACAAAGAGCAGCCCAATCACGCTCAGTGACAGACCGAAAAAGAGAAAAGTGGTTTTGAGGCTTATTTTTTTCATCATGTCGGTGTCCCTCTATGTACGATCGGATCCTCGACGAAGGAATGTTATGGGAATCCTGCGATAAAAACAGTCGGCGAAGCGCTTCTCCGCTCTTCATCTGCAAGTACTGCGCTTATCATACCGCAAGAATGAACCGAACACAAGAGCTTTCGCAATACATCTTTATCCGGATGCGGCGCTCAGCGGCAAAACCGGGGATAGCCGCGATGTCGCTCTGCCGCCCCCAGCGGGAACCAGGCTTCCCGCGCCGTACCGCAGCGCCGGAGGGATTGGGCCGTATTACGCCAACAAATCCGTCCACATGAGCTTCCTCAATGCAAGGGGAAAAAGAGGCTTCGCGTAACTAGTCAGCAACCACCACTTCAAGTGGTGGTTTGCAAATAGCCCTATAAGGGCTGAATACTAGCGCCGCCTAAAGGCGGGGTGTTGCAAGCCATCTTTCTTATGACTGCTCCGACCGGGCAGGCCCGCAGGCAGTTGCCGCAGTGGAGACAGTGCTCCTGCCGGATCACGAAGGGCGGCTCCCCGCCGGTGATGCAGCTCTGCGGACACA
>CAJOCV010000212.1:0-684 GCA_905233785.1 uncultured Oscillospiraceae bacterium | reverse complement strand
CCCCGCTTCCCTCGTAGATCTGAAAGACCGTCAGCGCTTCGCGGGCGGCCTCCGTGGGATAGATCTCCGCCATATAGGGGTTCTTCTCGAACAGCACCGGCAGCAGCGCGCTCCCCAGCTCCCGCACCTTCCCGCGCAGGGAGACGGCCAGCGAGTGCATGGTGTCCTCCCCTTTCAGCGCCGTGAGAGCCAGATACCCCCGCTTTGTCAGGCGGTCATAGAAGCTCTTGCCCCGTGCCGTGAGAAAGTACAGACCGCTCTCGTCGCTCATCATCATGTCGATGGCCGCCGTGACGGGCAGTCCTTTGTCGTCCACCGTGGCGACAATGGTGGTATGGATCTCGTCGGAGATGAGTTGTAAATAGTCTTTTGCCGTCATGTTGTTTCCCTCCCTTTGAGAATCGGCCTCAAGCTCTTGTAGCTTAACGCGGAGAGCATCGCGGCACCGACAAGGGTGCGGAGCTTGCGGTTGGATCGTTTCATAAAAACATTCTCCTTTCAGCGGAGGGCAAAAACGCCCTGACCGGGCAGACCCGCTCAGGGCGTCTTGTTCTTCTTCCATCCAGACTGTGACTGTCGGTACCGGAATCGCACCGGTTCATGCTCCTGAAAGCTCGCGGACTGTACCGCCGGTGGGGACTTTCACCCCGCCCTGAAGATGTTGATCTGGTTTTCTAAAGTCGG
>CAJOCV010000211.1 GCA_905233785.1 uncultured Oscillospiraceae bacterium | reverse complement strand
GTCGTTTTCGAGCAGGAAGGCGCTGATCTCCTCCACCGCAACGCGCAGCGCCTTCTCCTTCGGGTAGCCGTAGCTCCCCGCGGAGATCAGCGGAAAGGCAATAGATTCGCACTCCTGCTCTTTCGCAAGCGTCAGCACCGAACGATAGCAGGACGCAAGCTGCCGCCGCTCGCCGAAGAACCCGCCGTGCCACACGGGGCCGACGGTGTGGATCACATATTTTGCCGGAAGCCGAAAGCCCGGCGTGAGCTTTGCCTCTCCGACCGCGCAGCTGCCGAGGGCGCGGCAGGCCTCCAGCAGCTCCGGCCCCGCCGCACGGTGGATCGCCCCATCCACGCCGCCTCCGCCGAGCAGCGAGGGCTTGGCCGCGTTGACGATAGCGTCAACCGGCATGAGCGTAATATCATTCCGCACGATCTGAAACGGCATATGTGTCAGTCCTCTCTATGTCAGGTGCTGCTTATTCTTTCGCAGCCTTATCTTCCGAAGGCTCTTCATCCGGAACATACTGCACAATATCCTCCAGCTCGCAGTTCAGCGCCTTGCAGATCTTGCCGAGGTTGTCCATCGTCACGGGGAGATCTTTGCCCATGCGGGAAAGGGCATTCGCGTTGATTTTTGAGACACGAAGCAGGTCAATTTTCTTCATCTTTTTCTTGATTAAGAGAATCCATAAGCGTTCATATGACCATGCCATTGCAGTTTCCTCCAAAATGATTTTCTGACTGTTATTGTAAGCGAACACAATCAAAATGTCAACCAAAAGGAAGAGCGTTAAATCCTAAAACCAAATTTACATCTACTCAATGGAATTAAATAGTTGACATTTGGAAGCATCTATGCTATACTATTCAACAGAAAACAAAATACAGCGGCAGTACCGACGGGTTGCCGCCCATCGGTACCTGCGCAGGTGAGCTAACCACCTACACAACGGATTACTCCGCACCACTGCGGGATCAGTATACCCTTTTTGCTGCGACATTGCAAGGGGAAAACGGTCTCGCCGGTACGGGTTTCTTCTGCTATTTCCATTTCTGTTTCGCACCGTGTAGGGATGAACCTGCACGGTGTTTTTGTTTTCTCAAATTCAATTCCGAAAGGAGAAAACACAAATGGAAACCGGCAACAATCCCCTGACCGTGGCCCGCTATCTGCGCAACTTTCGCGGGCTGAGCATGATGAGCCTGGCCGAGAGGCTTCATCTCCCCTTCATGACCGTGCTCAAACTTGAGCACGGTCGGGGCTCAAACCTCGGCACCCTGCGTAAGGCGGCCAAGTTTTACGGCGTGTCGCTCGACTGCCTTGCGCGCAGCGACATGGCAGCCACCGCGTCACAGATCAGCTCCCCAGCCATCCGCAGCAACCTGCGCTATCAGGAGCTGGCCGAACGCCTCGGCGTCGGCAGCCGTGAAGCCGCGCGGGTCATCTGCAAACGCGAGACCGCCCGGACGCGGCACGTTCTCACGCTGGCACTGTATGAGCTTCTCAGCCCTGAGGAATTTCTGGAGCGCTATCTGCCGTCTGATGCTGAGGAGGATTGACAATGGAAGTTACCTATCGAAACATCACCTTCCGCGAGGCAAACGGTGCGCTCGTGACACGCCGTGTTCCCACCGTCGCTGTCCCATATGATTTCTACGACAAGCAACATGCCGCGTGGCTCAGGGAGCACGACCCGGCGGGCTATGTTGAATACATGCGTGTGGCGGACGAGGCGTTCATTATCGAGCTGATGGCGATCTCGGACGCGGATTGCTTTGCCAAGGGCTTCCGCCTTGGCGTCCAGCTCCTGCTCGCGGCGATCACGGAGGACGATACCCAGCTCCCGGCGCTGGAAGACGAGTAGGCTGTGAAGGGAGTGATCCGGTGGAATACAGCACTCTCGGAATCGATATGGAAAAGACGGGTTTGAAGATCGCGGAAGCATGCAGAAAGCAGGGTGCCACAATCAGAGACCATCAGACCTTGTTCGGCTTTGCCGCGCCGAACGCCATCTACCGCTGGCTGAGGGGCGAGACGCTGCCGACGGTCGATCATCTCGTTATCCTTGCACATGCCCTTCAGATGCCGGTAGACGAGCTGCTTGTGCTCAAGAAAAAGAAAGCGGAGCATTGAGCTGGAAGTTCAATGACGTTAGTGTCG
>CAJOCV010000210.1 GCA_905233785.1 uncultured Oscillospiraceae bacterium | reverse complement strand
CCTCCGGGACGTGCCCTATGACCGCCCGACGACCTCGATGGGGCGCTTTCCCATGTGTCCCGACTGCGAACGTGAATACCACGACATTGAAAACCGCCGCTACCACGCCCAGCCCGACTGCTGCCCGGTCTGCGGGCCGCATCTCTGGTTTCAGGACGCGCAGGGGCAGCGTACCGACGGGGACGAGGCGGCGCTGGAGTGCGCCCGCGCCATGCTCAAGCGCGGCGAAATCGTCGCGGTCAAGGGGCTCGGCGGGGTGCATCTCGCCTGCGGCATGGACGATCCGGCCGTTGTCCGGCGGCTGCGGCAGCGCAAGCAGCGGGACGAAAAGCCCTTTGCGATCATGTGCCGCGATCTTGCCTGCGTGCGGAAGCTCTGCGACGTGAGCGAGGATGAGGCGCGGATCCTCGAGAGCTGGCAGAGGCCGATCGTATTGTTAAAGAAGAAGGCGCCGGGGCTTTGGCACCTGAGCGAAAACGGCTATGTGGGCGTGATGCTGCCCTACACGCCGCTGCATGTGCTCCTGTTCGGGGACGACATCGACGCGCTTGTGATGACGAGCGCGAACCTCTCCGACACGCCGATCGTTTACAAAAACGGTGAGGCGCTCGAGCGGCTCTCCGGCATTGCCGACGGCTTTCTGCTGCACGACCGGGAAATCCAGACCCGCTGTGACGACTCGCTCTGCTGGGTACTGGACGGGAAGGAATACTTCGCCCGGCGTTCGCGCGGCTACGCCCCCTACCCTGTACGGCTTGCGCGTGTGCAGAGCAATCTGCTCGCCTGCGGGGCGGAGCAGAAGGCGGGCTTCTGTCTGAGCAAGGGGGACTACGCCTTCCCCAGCCAGCACATCGGCGATCTCAAAAATTTTGAGACGCTGCAAAATTACGAACAGCAGATCGCCCATTTTGAGCGGCTGTTTGATATTCACCCGGCGGCGATCGCCTGCGATCTGCACCCGGACTACCTCTCCACCGCCTACGCGAAGGAACGCGGCGAGCGCGAGGGCTTAAAGCTTCTTAAGGTGCAGCACCATCACGCGCATCTGGCCTCCTGCATGGCGGATAACGGCCTGCAGGAACCGGTGATCGGCCTCATTTGGGACGGCACCGGCCTCGGCACGGACGGCACGGTCTGGGGCGGCGAGTGCCTGGTGGGCGATTACGCGGGCTTTGAACGCTTCGGCTCGATCCGCCCGATGGCGCTCTGCGGCGGCGATCTTGCAACGAAGGAGCTTGACCGCGTCGCCTACGTCCTGCGGCGCGAGGCGGGTGTGGAGCAGGAAGAAAACCCGCTCTGGGAGCGGATGCTCAAAAGCGGGCTCAACTGCCCGGTCTCGTCCGGCATGGGGCGGCTTTTTGACGGCGTGGCCTGCATCCTCGGCATCAAGACCCTTGCCAGCTATGAGGGGCAGGGCGCGGTGCTTCTGGAAGCCGCCGCGGCAGAAGACGAAGCGGGCTGCTATCCCTTTGCTTTTTACGGCGCTCCCCTGCGCTTTGACTGGCGGCCCATGCTCCGCGCGCTCTGCGAGGACAAGGCCGACGCCGCGCATAAGGCGGCGCGGTTTCTGAACACCCTCGCGCGCATGGCCTGTGAGCAGGCGGAGGCGGCGTCCCGGAAAACGGGCGTCACCGACGTGGTGCTCTCCGGCGGGAGCTTCCAGAATCTGTACCTGATGCGAAGGCTTCCCGCGATGCTTCAGGCACGGGGGCTCACGGTGTATCACCATCGCCGCGTCTCCTGCAATGACGAGGGCATCGCGCTGGGACAGATCGCTATATTGAACGAAACTGTGAAAAGTGAATAGAGAATAGTGAAAAGTTAAGGTGTCCCCTTCGGGGACTTATTATAGTTCGTCGCGAAGCGACACCATAACTATTCACTTTTCACTCTTCACTAAAGAAGGATAAACTATGTGTCTTGCAGTACCCTTAAAACTGATTGAGATCCACGGCAACGACGCGATCGGGGACGCGATGGGCGTTCGGCGCAAGCTGCGGGTCGATTTTATCCCCGAGCCGAAGGTGGGCGACTATGTGATCGTCCACGCGGGCTTTGCCATCGAACGGCTGACAGAGCAGCAGGCGCTGGAGGATCTGGAGACTTGGGAGGAACTGGATGAAGCCCTCCGCAGCTGAGCTTCTGGACGCCATCCGCGCCCTGCCGCTGCCGCAGACGCGCATCATGGAGGTCTGCGGCACGCACACCATGGCGATCGCCGAGGCGGGCATCCGCAGCCTGCTCTCCTGAGCGGCCCCGGCTGCCCGGTCTGCGTGACCCCGGCGGAGCTCATTGACGCGGTGCTGGCGCTCTCGATGGAGAAAAACGTCATCCTCGCAAGCTACGGGGATATGATCCGCGTCCCCGGGAGCATACCGGGCGACAGCCTGCAAAGAAGGCGCGCCCTGGGCGCGGACGTGCGGGTGTGCTACTCCCCGATGGACGCGCTGGACATCGCGGAAGCCAATCCCACGAAGGAAGTCGTGTTTCTCGGCGTGGGCTTTGAGACCACCGCCCCCGGCACCGCCGCCGCGGTTCTGAGCGCGCGGGAGCGGGGGCTTCGGAACTTCTCCGTCTGGTCGATGCTCAAGACCGTGGAGCCCGCGCTGCGCTCGCTGATGGGGACGGAGGGCTTCAACGTGCAGGGCTTTCTCTGCCCCGGTCATGTGGCGACCATCCTCGGCGTGGAGGGCTTTCGCTTCCTGCCGGAGGAATACCGGATGCCCGCCGTGATCGCGGGCTTTGAGCGCGAGGACATCCTGCTTGCGATCTATAAGCTGTTAAAGCAGATCGCGGAGGGAAGACCGCGCATCGAAAACGAATATCCCCGCGCCGTGAGAGCGGAGGGGAACCCCCTCGCCCGGAAAATCATGGCGCAGTGCTTCATACCGCGAAAAGACCTCTGGCGCGGCCTGGGCGCGATCCCGGGAAGCGGACTCGGCCTGCGGGACGCGTTCAGGGACTTCGACGCGGAGAAGAAGTTCGGCGTCACGCTTCCGGCTCCCGCCAAAAGCGCGTGCCGCTGCGGCGAGGTCATCACCGGGCGGCTTGACCCGGCGGGCTGCCCGCTCTTCGGCACACGCTGCACGCCCGAGGATCCCGTGGGTCCCTGCATGGTGTCTTCCGAGGGCGCCTGCGCGGCGTGGTACAAATATAGTGATCCGTGATCAGTGGTCAGTGGCCAGAAGATGAGAACTGACCACTGACCACTCAGACAAGAAACAAGATTGGACAAATCGTACCATGGACGACATCATTACCCTTGACTACGGCAGCGGGGGGAAGAAGACCTCGCGGCTGATCGAAAACTGCATCGTGCCCGCGCTGG
>CAJOCV010000209.1 GCA_905233785.1 uncultured Oscillospiraceae bacterium | reverse complement strand
GCGCCTGGGCCTGCAGATGTGCCCGGAGATCCACATCCCCACCAACCTCAAGAGCCAGATGATCCAGGACTACGTGGACTTCATCAAGGAGACCGGCACCAGGAGCTTCGGTCTGAACATCGACTTCTCCGTGTTCCGTCACAAGTTCGCCGAGGGCGAGTGGGTCGATCCCCACTTCGTTCCCAATGAGCCGGAGGACATCATCCCCCTGCTGCCCTACATCTACTGCTGCCATGCCAAGTTCATCAACATGAACGACGACTTTGAGGAGACCACCATCCCCTATAAGGAAGTGCTCACCATCCTCAAGGAGCACGGCTGGAACGGCTATCTGCTCTCGGAGTATGAAGGCGCGGACAAGTACGACCAGGGCTATGAGGTCGGCCAGACCCTCCGCAAACACCACATCATGATGAAAAACATTCTGGGTTACTAAGGAGGCGGAAACAATGGAAAAACAGGTCATTCAGTCGGTCGGATTCCGCAATATCGAAGAAAACGGCGAGATCGTCGGCTTCCAGCTCAAGATCCGCCTGCCCTACTACCGCGGCGTGTATCTCAGCCAGATCAAGCCCGGCCACCTGATCGTGGACGGCGAGAGCTTCGGCGAAAATGAGATCATGTGGCGCGTCAATGGCGAGGATTTCACCTACGCCGATATGCGCGCCGACTGCAATCATCACTGGCACCCCATGGAGCCCGCCACCCTGATCGTGAAAAAGCCCGGCGGCCTGAGCCAGGGCTTCTGCTGCACCCACTCCTACATGCCCCCCTTCATGGAGGCCCTGGAGGATCCGGACAAGCCCGCGGTCATCTACTTCCGCGAGTTTGGCCAGAACACCAACAGCCGTCGGCTTTTGATCGTCTGAGGGAGGAAACACCATGCTGAAAATCGGTATTTTAGGCTGCGGCAAGATCGCCCAGGTGAGACATATCCCCGAGTATGCTTCTAACCCCAACTGCGAGCTGGTGGGCTTCTTCAACCCCACCAAGTCCCGCGCCGAGGACATGGCCGCGAAATACGGCGGCAAGGCCTATGACACGGCGGACGAGCTGCTGGCGGATCCCGCCATCGACGCGGTGAGTGTCTGCGCCGCCAACAACGCCCACGCGGAGCTGACCATCAAGGCTCTCCGTGCCGGCAAGCACGTCCTCTGCGAGAAGCCCATGGCCATCTCTCTGGCTGACTGCGAGGAGATGGTGAAGGTCGCCAAGGAGGAGGGCAAGCTTCTCATGATCGGCCAGAACCAGCGCTTAACCCGCGCCCACGAGCTGGCGAAAAAGATGATCGCGGACGGCGAGATCGGCAAGGTCATCACCTTCCGCACTTCCTTCGGCCACGGCGGCCCCGAGACCTGGAGCATCACCCCGGGCAAGAACACCTGGTTCTTTGACAAGACCAAGGCCGCCATGGGCGCCATGGCAGATCTGGGCATCCACAAGACCGACCTGATCCAGTTCCTGCTGGGCGAGAACGTGGTGCGAACCACCGCCAAGCTCACGACGCTGGATAAGCGCGGCGCGGACGGCAATCTCATCGGCGTGGACGACAACGCCATCTGCATCTACGAGATGGCCTCCGGCGTCATCGGCACCATGACCGCCTCCTGGACTTATTATGCCGCCGAGGACAACTCGACTGTTATCTACGGCACCGAGGGCGAGATGCGGATCTACGACGATCCCGCCCACTCCATCGTGCTCAAAAAGAAGGGCGGAGAGGTCAAGTACTTCGACGTGGAGCAGATCCAGACCAACGACAACCAGACCAAGTCCGGCATCATCGACCTGTGGGTGGACTGCCTGATGGAAAACAAGGAATCCCCGATCAGCGGCGAGAGCGTGCTGAGTGCCATGCGCGCGGTCTTCGCCTCCATGGAGTCGAGCGAGACCGGCAAGGCCGTGGACATCCCGGCGAACCGTTAAGGAGGAAACACCATGATTCATTTTGGACTTTTGACCGCCATTCTGGACGGCTGGAGCTTTGAAGAAGCCGTCGACACCGCCGCCGAGATGGGCTTTGAGTGTCTGGAAGTGGCCTGCTGGCCCGCGGGCAAGGCCGAGCGCCGCTACGCCGGCGTCAGCCACATCGACGCCGAGCGCGTGCTGGAGGACGACGCCTATGCCGAGTATGTCAAGAAGTACGTCGCCGACAAGGGCATGCACATTTCTTCTCTCGCCTATTATCCCAACGTGCTTGATCCGAACCCAGAGAAGAGCGAGCCCGCGATCGCGCACCTGAAGGCCCTCATCAAGGCCTCCGGCAAGCTGGGCGTCGGCATGGTCACCACCTTCATCGGCCGCGATCAGCACAAGACCGTGGACGAGAACATCGAGCTCTTCAAGCAGGTCTGGCCGCCCATCATCAAGCTGGCGGAAGAGAATAACGTGAAGGTCGCCATCGAGAACTGCCCGATGCTCTTCGGCCCCGACCAGTGGCCCGGCGGGCAGAACCTGATGTGTACCCCGGCCATCTTCCGCAAGCTCTTTGCGATCATCGACAGCCCCAACTTCGGCCTGAATTTCGACCCCAGCCACTATGTGTGGCAGGGCCTGGACTACCTGCAGACCGTGTATGAGTTCAAGGACAAGCTCTTCCACATCCACTTCAAGGACATCAAGCTCTACCCCGAGAAGCTCAAGCAGGTTGGCGTTCTTGCTTATCCCCTGGAGTACATGTCTCCGAAGATCCCGGGATTGGGCGATGTGGACTGGGGCGCCTACGTCTCCGCCCTCAACGACATCCGCTACAACGGCGACGCGGTGATCGAGGTGGAGGACAAGGCCTTCGAATCCTGCAGGGAAGACGTGCTGAAATCCATCCGTCTGAGCAAGCGCTATCTGGACAACTTCATCATTTAAGCATCTATTTTTGCGCACAGCGCGCAGATAGAAAATATAAGGAGGAAAAACCACATGCCTACCCAGGAAAAGACCAATCCGAAACTGCTAGTTTCCTACAGCTTTGGTGAGATCGCGTGCCAGATGAGCTGGTACATGATCAACA
>CAJOCV010000208.1 GCA_905233785.1 uncultured Oscillospiraceae bacterium | reverse complement strand
ATTCTTTCCGCCGTGGAAACGCTCTGCTGGGATGAGACGGCGGGACTGTACCGCGAGGGCCCGGCCTTTTGGCAGTTCAGCCGCCACGCCCAGGCCTGGGCCGTGCTGAACGGACTGAAACAGGGAGCAGACGCGGAGCAGCTTTTGAAGACCGCCCTCAAGCGCGAGGATATTCTGCGCTGCAGCTTCTCCGCCTCCTACGAGTGGTTCCGCGCGCTGGAAAAGGCCGGACTTTATGACGACATGCGGCGCGAGCTGGAACCCTGGATCGCGCTGCTGGACTTAGACTGCACCACCTGCCCCGAGACGCCGCAGGGCGCGCGCAGCGAGTGCCACGCCTGGAGCGCGCTGCCGCTCTATGAGCTGATGCGCACGGCGGCGGGTGTACATCCGCAGAAGGACGGCAGCGTCACTGTTGAACCGCACCCGATGGATCTCAACGATCTCCGGGGCCGGGCGGCGGCGAAAAACGGCCCGGTTTCCTTTGATTATCGCAAAAATGACGCGGGCGAATGGGAATACGCCCTGACACTGCCCACCGGGACAGGCGGCCTGTTCCGCTTCCCGGACGGCAGGGAGGTCGCCTTGCATGAGGGCTCGCAGCTTTTGAAGGAGGAATAAAGCATGCACCTTGCGGTGGAAAAGAAACGGGAGGTTTTGTCCCTGATCACCGGCGTGACCTATGCCAACGTACCCAGCTGGTACGGCGCCACCCGGCGGGATCTGCACATGGATCTGATCGTGCCCAAAAACCGGGTGGGTCACGCGCCATGCCCCTGCATCGTATGGTTTTGCGGCGGGGCTTTTCGCGTGATGGATCGCTCCGTCTGGATGCCGGAGCTGATGCGCTTTGCCGAGGCGGGCTTCGTGGTGGCAAGCGTGGAATACCGCACCGGAAACGAGGCGATCTTCCCCGCGCCGCTCTGTGACGCCAAGGCGGCTGTCCGCTATCTCCGCGCCCATGCCGCAGACTATTGTATCGACCCCGCGCGCATCGTCTCCGCGGGGGAATCCGCCGGCGGGGCCATCGCCTGCCTGCTGGGCGTGACCGGGGAAGATAAGTCGCTGGATCAGGGTGACTGGCTGGAACAGTCCAGCCGCGTCGCAGCCGTGTTGGACTATTACGGTCTTGCGGACATGACGATCTCCCTGGAGGGCTTCGAGGGCAACGATATCGTCCCTCCCTGGATGCTGGAGGAGGCCCTGGGCGTTCGCTACACGAAGGAGCAGGCCGAGTCGGCCAGCGCCATCAAACGCGTGACGCCTTCCGCGCCGCCCCACCTGATCCTGCAGGGGCTCGATGATCTGGTGGTTTCCCCAAGCCAAAGCCGGAACTACTATGAAATGCTCCGGGAAAACGGCGTCGCGGCCGAACTTTTGGAGCTGGAAGGCGCACAGCACGGCGACGATCTCTTCTTCCAGGATGAGGTCAAGGATCGGGTGCTTCAATTTCTGCAAAGAACACTAAAATAGAAGAAAATGCGCAAAACGAGAGATACCTCCGGTTCTCTCGTTTTGCTACTATAAAGACAGAAAACATTTTTCCGCATGATCACCGATTGCGAGAATCCTGGACAGGAACCCCGGAGGGGATACAATTCGTTTTCGAAGCAGCTTTGCCGCTTCAAAAACACCCTGAGCCGAGCATTGCGAGGCCTCGCTTCGACCAAGCGCAGCGTGTTACGCTCCGCTGCGCGCGATAAAAGCGAGTCCTCGATTGCGAAACCAGAGTTTCGCAATCGAATATTTTTAGGAGGAAAAACCATGGGCAAAGAAATCTATCACGCGCTTTTGGACCCGGACTATCAGGACGTGTATGTGGACGTGGACGAGATCCGCACCCGCAAAGCGCCGAGCGGCGAAGAGATCACCTATCGCTATCTTCACGGCGGTTTTCAGCAGAAGGCCGTCAAATTCAGCATTCACTTCCCGAAACGGGACGCCTTCCGGGGCCGCTTTTTCCAATATCTCTCCCCCTTCCCCGGCCCGGACGAGGAGATGGCCAGCCTGAATAAGACCGGAGGCGACGACGTGATCAGCTTCTCGCTCTTAAACGGCGCCTACTTTGTGGAGAGCAACATGGGCTCTAAAAATATGTTCGGCCCCAACGGCGACGACAAAGACCGCTGGAAATCCAGCGCGGCCGTGGCGGAATTCTCCCGCAAGAAAGCCATGGAGATCTACGCCTGCCCCCGCCCGGTGGGCATCGTATTCGGCGGCAGCGGCGGCGGCTACAAGACCATGGCCTGCATTGAGAACACCGACGCCTGGGACGGCGCGGTGCCCTATGTGATCGGC
>CAJOCV010000207.1 GCA_905233785.1 uncultured Oscillospiraceae bacterium | reverse complement strand
GTATTATTCGTTTTCTTCTCTGAAAACTGAAAACTGGATACTGAAAACTACGGGGATGTGATTTTTCACATCCCCTATGCTTTTCCTGTGAGGGTGATGGATAAGCTCCCCTATCTCAGCACCACGTTTTCCTTCCCGAGCATTTCCTCCAGCTCGAGGATCAGACCCTCATGGAGCAGGCACTTTGCGCCGATGCGCTTTTGCTCCCGCTCGCACCAGAGGATGAGCTGCCCCTCGCCGGGGAACATGGTCAAAATCAGCTCGATGCGCTTCATGGCGGGGTCATAGCGCGAGGGGAGCTTGACCCAGAGCTTCTGATCCTGCCGGGGGGCGGGTTTCGGCGGCTCCCGCGTCCCAATGAGGTTTAAGTCGGAGATGGGGCGGATGCTGTCCACCATGAGCTGCGGCTCCTTCTCGTCGCGCACGGAGATGCGTCCCTTGACGATGATGGCGGCGTTATTCTGCACATAGGCCGCCCCGGTATCGAGCGCGCGCTGGAAGGCGATCAGCTCCATACTGCCGGTATCGTCCTCAAGCTGGATGTAGCTCATGAGGGCGTTGTTTTTCGTCGTGCGGGTGCGGAAGGACTCGATGCTGCCCGCCACGGTGATGATCTGGTTATCCCGGAAGCGCCGGGGGCCGTCTTCGGCGGCAAAGTCGCTCATGAGCGCGCCGATGGGCACCGCGCCGATGCGCCGCACCGCCTCGCGGTACTCGTCCATGGGGTGCCCGGTGAGATAGAGGCCGGTGATCTCCTTCTCCATGGCCATGAGCTCCCGCTTGGAAAACTCCGGCGTGTCGGGAATGGAAATGCTCGCTGGTGCCAGTTCCTCAAAGCTTCCGAAGAGGTCAAGCTGGCCGGAGATGTTGTCCCGGTTTTGGCGGGCAATGCTGTCGATTACCTGCTCCGCGATCTCCAACAGCGCCCGGCGGGAGTGCCCCATGGAATCAAAGGCGCCGGCTTTGATGAGATTCTCCACCGCACGGCGGTTTAATTCCTTGCCGGACATGCGTCTGCAAAAATCCTCAAAGCTCTGGAACTTTCCGCCTTTTTCGCGCTCCGTAACCAGCTCTTCGATCGCGCCCCAGCCGATGCCCTTGATCGCCACCAGACCGAAGCGCAGGTTCTCCCCGTCCACCGTGAAGTTTGCGTCCGAGAGGTTCACGTCCGGCGGCAGGAGCTTGATGCCCAGCTCCCGGCACTCGGCGATGTACTCGGAGACCTTGGTGGAGTTATCCAGGATCGAGGTCAGCAGCGCCGCCATGTACTCGCGCGCATGATGCCGCTTCATATAGGCCGTGCGGTAGGTGACAAAGGCGTAGCTCACCGCGTGCGCCTTGTTGAAGGCGTAGCTGGCAAAGTCCAATATCTCGTCATAGATGCTGTTGGCAACGCTCTCGGGTACGCCGCGCTTGACCGCGCCCTCAATGCCGCGCTCCGCGTCGCCGTGCACGAAGGCCACGCGCTCAGCGTCGATGACCTTGTGCTTTTTCTTTGACATGGCGCGGCGGATGTTGTCCGCCTGCCCCAGCGAGAAGCCCGCGAGAGAGCGGAAAATCTCGATCACCTGCTCCTGATAGACGATGCAGCCGTAGGTGACTTCGAGGATCGGGCGCAGCAGCTCGTGCTTGTACTGGATGCGCTCCGGATGCGCAGAGCACTCGATGAAGCGGGGGATGGAGTCCATCGGACCCGGGCGGTAGAGCGCGATGACGGCGGTGATGTCCTCGATGTTCTTCGGGCGAAGCTGGGTGCAGACGCCGGTGATGCCCGTGCTCTCAAGCTGGAAGACGCCCTCGGTGCGCCCCTGCGAGAGCATCTCAAAGGTCTCCGGGTCGTCCTCCGGGATCGTTTCCACCCGGAAGCCCGGCTCCTTTTTGCGCACAAGCTTCGCCGCGTCCTCCAAAACGGTGAGGTTTCTGAGACCCAGAAAGTCCATCTTGAGAAGCCCCAGCTCCTCAAGCGTCGTCATCGGGTACTGGCAGACCACCGATTCGTCGTTTTTCGCGAGCGGCACATATTCGTACACCGGCTTTTCCGTGATGACGACGCCGGCGGCGTGGGTGGAGGCATGGCGCGGCATCCCCTCGAGCGCGCGCGCCACGTCAATGAGGCGCTTGAGCTTTTCGTCCCCGTCGTATAGCTCCTTCAGGGGCTTGGAGAGGCGCAGGGCTTCCTCAATGGTCATGTTGAGCGCCATGGGCACCTGCTTTGCCACCGTGTCGCACTCGCCGTAGCTCACGCCGAGCGCCCTGCCCACGTCGCGGATCGCGCCGCGCGCGGCCATGGTGCCAAAGGTGACGATCTGCGCCACACGGTTTCGCCCGTAGAGGCGGTTGAC
>CAJOCV010000206.1:3458-4031 GCA_905233785.1 uncultured Oscillospiraceae bacterium | reverse complement strand
TACAACGCTTTTGTATCTCCCCTCAGAGAACCGCCGGATAGACTCCGTTTTCCCGATCTGCCGCGCGCCCTTCACGATCAGCGGCTTCCGTTCCGGGTCTGCTTTCCACGCGGTCAGATACGCATCGATCTTCCGTTTCAGATACATAACCGCACCTCCATGCTTCTGCTACGGTCATTATAAGGCCGGGACAGTACCCCGGTCAAGCGAAAAATCACGAAATCTGAGCGACTTTTCTATGACACTTCACGAAATCATAGCGAGTTGAACCGAGAAGCATCACGCTTTCCGACAAATATTGCCTGTTTTTCCGCTTGACCCCTCTCGGATGTGCATGGTAAAACGACCGCTTTCCGTCAATATGTACTATTCGAGCCCCATCCTTTTAGCCAAATCCAACATAGAAAAGCTGAATTTTTGCCAGGTTTCCAATGTCATCTGTGACGGGTCTTGATTCTGGATCTATCTGGTAGCGCAGGAAAAGTCCCCCTATTCATCGCCGGTCTCCAAATCCAGCAACTCCCCAGCCAGCTCCGGGCTTTCGAGACGGATGGCAGTGTCCTCTGGTTTTGC
>CAJOCV010000206.1:0-3392 GCA_905233785.1 uncultured Oscillospiraceae bacterium | reverse complement strand
GCTGCGTGAGCTTCGGCTGCATAACGATCTCAACATCGGCCTCTTCCAAAAGCTTGATCGCAGCCAGTACCCTCGCCTGCTGCTCGACAGTGTATCCTTCCACACTGCGCGTGATGACCTGGAGCTTGACGTTTTCGAGTCTCTTGCCAAGCACAGCCTGGATCCGTGACCTCGCCAGTGTGGGTGCTGAGATAACAAGCTCCCGGCTCGCAGCGAGAACATCCATCCCAAACGCGTCTCCGTAGGTTTTCCCCGTATAGATCAGGCCCGGAGTACTCTCTGTATCGTTGGACAGCGTCTGATAGCCGAGCTCGGCATAGCCCTTGAGCCTTCGCTGGTACATCCGCTCCAGCATCGGGACATGGACATCCACATAGTCGTAGACACGAACCTCTCGCTTCCCTTCATAGTTCCGATGCAGGCGACCGACATACTGCGCCAGCGTCCCCTTCCAGGAAAAGGGCATGGCGAGAAAGAGCGTGTCCAGCCGCGGTTCATCAAAGCCCTCTCCGATATATTTCCCGGTTGCGATGATCAGGAGAGGTTCTCGCGTCCAGTTTCTCCCGTTTCTCCTTGGCAGAGTCACTGCCCAGAAGAAGAAAAACATGCTCAGCGCTGTTTTGAAGCGCGGCATACAGTGCTTCCGCGTGGTCTCTCCGCTCTGTTAAAACAATCGGCGTCCGCTCGTTCCTGACCGCCGAGATGGTATCACGAATGATCTGCGTATTTCGCAGTTCGCTTTTGACAATGGCTGTGTACACATCCTGAACACGCTGCGTATCCGGCAGTCGCGTCTTTGTTAGTCTGGGGATCAGAAAGTGCGAAAAGCTGCGCTGCTTGGCCTGCTCTTTGGCATCAACCAGATAGCGCACCGGCCCGCACTGCATGAATATGATGGGGTGATGTCCGTCCTGCCGCGTGGGAGTCGCGGAGAGACCATAAACATATCACCTTTTCAAAGCTGAACGCCGCCACATGGTGGCACTCGTCGCAAATCACCATACCGTAGTCCGCCACCAGCTCCTTAACATGTTTATCCTCGCCTTCAAACAGAGATTGAATAATGGCGATATCCACAATCCCACTCAAGCTGTTCTTACCGCCGCCCAGCTGACCGATCAGCTGGCGCTTCTTTTTTCGACCACGTTTTTTCGGTTCCTCCGGCAGCGTTTCGTCAATGGACAAAAAACGCTCCAAAGCCTGCTTCCACTGGGCCAGCAGTGCGGTGGAGTGGACAAGGATCAGCGTATTGGTTTTGCGCTCGCCGATCAGATAGGCCCCGATCACTGTTTTGCCGAAGGCTGTCGTCGCGGAGAGTACACCCATGTCATGGGCAAGCAAAGCTTCTGCTGCGGGCGCCTGTTCCGGCCGCAGTGTTCCATTGAACTGGACGGTGATCTTCCTACCGCTATTGCGCAGGTCGGAGCAGGTATAGGGGACACCAAGCTCGTCCAGCAGCTCGCAAACCATCATCAGGCAGCCGCGGGGCAGAATAAGATAGTCGTCCGTTTCTTCCCCGCAGTCGATGACGCGGGGCTTGTCATAGATTGGAAGGCGCATGGCCTGCGACTTGTAGAAGTCGGGGTTACGGAAAGCTGCCAATCGCTTGATGCGGTTGAGCGCATGTTGAGATATACCTGCCTTCTCCACATAGAGCCTGTCTGCCAACGTCAAAGTGACCGTCAGCGGGAAATCCAGCTTTGTCAGCGCCTTTTCCTGCCTCGAACCTCTTTCCCAGGGCTTTTCTTTGCTGTCCGCCAGCGTGCCGGTATCCGCTGCGCCGCGGAAGGAGGACAGGGCTTTTTCCAGTTCCGCCTCGGTGATCCGCGGCAGGGCGGAGAGATAGGCCCATTGATCCGGATAGGGCACGAAATACTCATCCACAAACAGGCTGTTGCCGTTTTTCTGCGCCTGTCCTTGAAACGGCAGGGCGATCAGATTTCCAAAGCCGCCTTTCGGCATGGTGTCCTGACTGGGAAACAGACGGTCGTAGGAGCGGAAGCTCAGCTCATGGCGCTTCGCCATAGCGCCGGTCAACAGCAGGCTACCCAGCTTGCGTGCGTCTGCAGCGGGGACCGGAATTTCAAAGAAAAACCAGACATGCGCGCCTTCACCGGAGCGGGAGCGTTCCACGGCCGGCGTCAGTCCGCAGCTTCCGGCGGCATCACAAAAGGCGCGAACATCCTCCTGCCAACCGCCGTCGTCAAAATCGGCGCACAGGAGCCGGGTCGTGTCGTCCGGCAGCAATGGATAGAGGCCGACCACATCACGGCAGAATTCATCCCGCCCGATCAGGTGAGCGCGGACGATCTCGGGAGACAGAGAGATGAATTCCCGGTTGGGGCAGTCGGCACAGCGGTGTTTTTTCTTGTCGCAGATTCCACGCGCCCACTCATTCCGGCAGGCGGGAGAGTACCCGGATTTTTGTGTTTTAAAATTGTACCAGCGCTTGGCGTACACATCCTCACGCCCATGAAAGAGCTCCAGAAACAGCGCGATTTTGTCCTGCGATGAGCTTTTTGCATGAACCTTTGTCGCTGGGGCGGGAGCTGCATTCTCCCAACGGTTCAGCGGGCAAACGAAGCGGTCGCCATTCTCGCTTTCGCAGAGGACATAGCTCGCCTCGTCCAGGCCGGGGATTATTTCGAGCAGTTGGTATGTGGATCCGGAGAGAATAGCGACTTGATTCATGGCTCTTTATCAAGATTTGTTATGATTCTCCCGCTTTGCTTGGCTTCGAGATATAGTTGCTTAAAACTCTCCTTGTATCCGGACCCCAGGGAGACCCGAAGCGGTGCTACAAGGCCGTCCGATATGATGCAGCCGCAGAACGGAATGAGTGTTGCTTCCAGAACAATAGGTGGTTTCGCCCAGGGAAACATCTCGCTCCATTTTTGTGTAAGTCCTTTGACTAAATAGACCTTTCCGGTTTCGGGGTTGATAAAAATCGATCCTTTGGAGAGGTGCCGCTCCAAGACAAACGTCGCGCTGACCGGATGCTTCCAACTCTCCAGAACCAGGCGATCCTCTTCTGGCAGCCCGCATTGCTCTGAAACTGCTTTTATGTATTCGTCCAAGATACCCGTATCTTCCCACAAGGCAGCTGCTACTTCCTTGAGATCCCTCATACTGGGGCGTCCCGCGCGAAGTTGTTCCTCCAACGTGTCACTAATCTCATAGTTGTAATTGACCGCTTGCAGCAAGGGGAGGAACAGACGGAAAAAGCTACTGCTTTCTTCGGACGACAAAGTTGCTCCGTTTTCTTTCTTCATGCTTTTCCTCCTTCCTGCGTTAGCCCTAGCTTTTCCAGCCTCGCGCGGACGGCCGCCCGGGTGCGCTTGAGCTCGGCGGACATGTCCTTGACGTCCTCGCCCGCCTGAACAGCCTGCCGC
>CAJOCV010000205.1 GCA_905233785.1 uncultured Oscillospiraceae bacterium | reverse complement strand
CAACATCCGGTTGAGCGCCAGCAGCTCCCCCAGCTCCCGGTCGCCGGACGCGCCGAGGGCGGTCGCCAGACGGCGGAGGCTCAGCGCCGCGTGATACAGCGCTGTGTCGAGCCGCTTTTCGCCACCCTGCAGAGCTTGTACGGCCTTCTTGAGCTGATCCCGCTCGCGAGTGACAAGTACTGTCAGCAGTTCCTCCCGCGTCCAGTGCGCCGCGTTTGCATCGCGCAAAAAGGCGTCGGTCAGGATCATGGCGTAGAGCGGGCGGCGAAGCCCCGGGTCGATCTCGTTCAGCTTTCGCAGCAGTTCGTCCGCCTGCGCTTCCGCCAGCGCGGGCAGGGTCTCATCCCGCTTTTGCAGCGCGGCGGCGAAGGAGAGCATCAGGGCTTGCAGCGGCTCGTTCCCCAGCCCGGGGAGCTGCATGAGCTTTTCATACCTTGCGCGGCGGAGCTGCACTTCGTTCCCGGCGAGGTAGAGCTCCTTCTCCCAGGGCGCTTCCCCGATCTCGTCCAAGCCCTCGTCCCGCTCCAGGAGCAGCAGGCGCACGGACTGTTCGCGCTCCGAACCGCAGAGCGTTTCCATCCACGCGCCCAGCTCCTGCGTGTGCTGCCGCGCGTAGTCGGCAATCAGCAGCAGCCGTTCGGGGTGCGCCTCCGTCAGCGCGTCAAGCTTTTTGTAGTCCGCCGCCTTGAGGGAAAGCACCGTCCAGCCCCGTTCGCGAACGCGCTTGCGCCACTCGTAGCCGAGGCGCGATTTCCCCGCGCCGCCCGGCGCCGTCACGCCCCACCAGCGGAACGCGCCGGGAGCTTTCAGAAAGGTATCGAGGCGATCCAGCTCCGCGTCGCGCCCGAAAAACTCCACCACATCGGCGTCATACAGGAACACGTCGGTGTCGGACAAGAAGCGCTTCGGCGTCCGCGGTTCAACCGCCTGCGCCCCCCGGTCGAGAAGCTCGAAAAACAGTTGCTCCACCGTCTCCGCCTCGAGCGGAAGCCTTTGGAACTTGACGGAAACCGTCTCCTGCGTCCCCTTCGCGCGGACCAGCCCCTCGGCTTCTTCCTTTTGAAAGACGTGATAGTATACTGTCTCCGCGCCATCGTCCATGCGCACGACAAAATACGCCGTCGGGTTCTCCGTCGGGTATTGCCGCAGGTCGGCCAGCCTGACTGGATAGGAGATCGTCTCCTCTTCGGTTTCACCAGACTGACCCTTGATCTGCACCGGTACGCGCCGCAGCAGCGTATTTACCGTATGTACAGCGGAGCTGTAAACGCCCACATAGCCGTCCCAGACCGGCTCCTTGTCGTTTACGTTGAAGAAAGGCCTCAGATAGCTTGTACGGGAAATCGCCCGCATGACCGCGCTCACCGCCAGCGTCTCGATATTCACGCCCTCGCCTCCCCACCTTTTGACAGCTTTTGTCACCATGTTAACAGTCCGCACCTTTTCTGTCAAGTCTTCGTAAACGCAAAGGCGAAGAATGATGACAAAGCAAAAACAATTGTTGACGATTCATATTTTGTCGTTATAATAAGAATCAAGGACTCTTGAGGGGGGTGACGGGATGATTGCGAAGCTCCAGACGCTTGATGCGGACAGCTTTGAGCGTTTGATCCAGGCGCTGATGACGGCGCAGTTCGGTTACAGAGTCAGGATCTACGGCGACGGGCCGGACGGGCAGCGCGAAGCCATGATCGAATGCCCGGAATATGAGGGCTATCTCCAGGCCAAGGGGAAGACGATCATCCAGGCGAAATACAAAACGCAGGGCGGACGCGAGGAGGATTGGCACTGGCTCCAGAGCATGCTGCGCAGGGAGCTGGACGCTTTTGAGAAAAAGGCGCTGACCCGCCCCGAGCTGCTGCCGGACACCTGGGTCTTCTATACCAATATCGTTCTCACAGCCGCGCAGGACAGCGGGATGCAGGATCAGGCAGATTGCTATGTTGCGAAGAGAAACGAAGCCTTTGAGAAAAAGCACGGTCGAAAGCTGATCGAGCACATCTATATTCACGGCGCGGACGCCGTTCGCTCCATGCTCGATGCCTCTCCGCGCGTGTACGAGCGGTTCTTTGGAACAGAGCGCGCTTTGCGGGAGTATCTGGACAGGCTCCTGGAGGATACGCGCAAGGAGCACCCCAGTTTCAAGCTCATGCAGCCGGACGAGCTTGACCCGAGGCTCTTTCCCCGCATAGAGACCAAGGGACGGCGCGAGGAGACGGACGCGCCCGCGTCGGTCTGGGGGCTGATCGCGGAGAGCTGGGAGCAGCCGGAAAACCACAGCATTGTGATCGAGGGCGCGGGCGGCATCGGCAAAACCGTGACGCTGCTCTCCCCCACCGTTCCGCTCCCCGCCCCGGCGCTGTACGTACACCTCTATGAGCTGGTACACAAGGGGGAAGCGCTGAGCCTTTCGGAGTATCTGCAAAAGAAGATGCCGGAGTACGCGCAGGAGATCGGCCGCCTCGCCGCGAAAGATTGGG
>CAJOCV010000204.1 GCA_905233785.1 uncultured Oscillospiraceae bacterium | reverse complement strand
CCCTAAACCAGTCTGATTTCTCGACAGCTTCCTACGCCGAAGGTCTTCTCCATCTCAAATTTATAGGAAATAAAAAACTCCCTCGGCATCAAGGCCTGTACACAGCCGGCGAAGCCGCCGCCGTGCACGCGCCAGGCGCCCCGCCCCTCCAGCAGCCGCTTGCTCAGCTCCAGCCCCTGAGCAAGCTTTGTGTCGCCTGTAGCGCTGGTAACGATGTTGTTCAGCAGCTTCTCCGAAGAGCGCCCGGACTCGTTCATCAGGCGCATATAGGTCGCCCCGTCCCGGGCCTTGAGCGCATCGCGCATCTTCGGCACACGCTCGTTCTCGTCAAAGAAGTGCATTGCCCGACGCACCGGACGGTTGGCGGGATCCCAGCCCTTGCTCCAAAACGCCGCGGGATCAACATCCCCTAACACACCCTTGTCGAACAGATTCGCCACATACACCATGTCCGCAGGGATACGTGCGTATGAGGTATCCAGCCCCGCGTGGCTGCCGCCGGTCTCCGTCAGGCAGAGCGTAAGCCCCATCGCGCCGAAATCCGCTTCAACCGTCTCGATCTCACGTGTTGCGAAGTCAACATAGATGGTTTTCCCCAAGGCGCAAACCAACTGACTCATCAAACCGCAGGGCTTGCCAAAAAAGCTGTTCTCCGCCCGCTGCGCGACCCTGGCAATCACGACAGGATCAACCGCGCCGCCGTTAAAAAGCTCGCTCAACACACGTCCGATCAGAACGGAAAACGCCGCGGACGAGCTGAGCCCGGCCCCCGCCGGGAGCGTGCTGCTCACCGTTGCGTCAAAACCGCCGATCTTGAGCCCCAACTCCTGAAAGCCCGCAAGCATCCCGCGCACCAGCGCCTTAGCCGTGCCGAATTCCCGTGTGCGTATGGTCAACTGGTTCAGCAATACCTCGATTTCCGGCTGGCCTTCGGAGCGGATCCGCACGATATTTTCATTGTTCACACCCGCGCGCGCGCGAACTCCCAGCTCAATGGCAGCCGCCAAAACCCTGCCGTTCTGATGATCCGTATGATTCCCGGCCAGCTCTGTCCGACCACAGACATAAAACTCTTTTCTCATGGAAACACCTTTTTCATTCTTACGCTGTGCAATCAAACTTCTTTGATAAATCATATAACAGCTTTTCCGCAAAGTCAATCAAAAAAGTCAGAGTTTCTGTAGATTTTTCTTGCACTTTCCAAGATCTAGGACTATAATAGTACGACTTAGGAAATTTCAAGGAGATTCCCCCATGATTGAAGATATTTTCTTCTCTGTAGATCAGCTTCACGCTGCGCTTGGCGACTTTATGAACATTGAGAGTACCGATCCTGATGGCAATTCGTCCGCTTCCGGTCTGCCCATTTTGTGTGAAGTCCTGTGCGACGGGATGCAGCCGTTGTCCCTGCCGCTTTCTTCCGATAAGTTCTATGTTACCTGCGGTGCTGCTGCCGGTCGTGCCATTCTGGTTCGCGCGCTTCTGAACGAGGGCGACGAGGTGCTTTTCCTCTACCCGCCCGCAGATGATTTTCGCAGCGCGGTGGAAGCCGCCGGCGCTGTCGTCGTGGCAAACGGCATCCTCACCGAGAGGACCCGCCTGGTCGTGCTCTCGGAGCAAGATCCGCTTCCCGCCGGACTGGACGACTTTCTGCGCAATGCCGAGAACATCTATGGTCAGCCCGTCTACCTGCTGGCGGATTGCCTGAACCCCACAGAAGAGAATCTCGCCCTTCTGCGCAGTTACGACTCCATTGTCCTCAACGAGGAGCTTGTCGACGACGTATCCGGCGAGTGCGTCGGTTTTCTCGCCGTGGGCGAGCAGGCTCGTGATGCGCAGCTTCTCCATGCCGCCATCGCCGGTGCCGCCCGCGCCTGCGGCTTTGTAACCCCTCCCAGCATCCTGCAGCGAGCGATTCTCGAAACGGTATCATAAAAAAGAGGGGATGTGAAAATTCACATCCCCATAGTTTTCAGTATCCAGTTTTCAGTTTCAGAGAAGAAAACGAACCATACCGAAACAAGTTACACACGCTATGCCCATCATAAGAGGAAACATTCGATCCTATTGGCGATTACAAGGAGTCTAACTCTTCTTTTGACCGAAAATTCACGCAAAAAAGTTCCAGATTTCTGTCTGAAAACTGAATTCTGAAAACTGAAAACTGGGGCTGTGAAAAACTTCGTTTTTTCACAGCCCCTTCTTGTTTAATAATTCTCTTTGCGGACTTCAAAATATGCCTTGGGGTGGTTGCACACAGGGCAGACCTCGGGCGGCTGGGTACCGACGACGAGATGCCCGCAGTTGCGGCACTCCCAAACCACGACGCCGCTCTTCTCGAACTGGGTCTTGGTCTCCACGTTCTCCAGCAGCTTGCGGTAGCGCTCCTCATGCGCCTTCTCGATCGCGCCGACGCCGCGGAACTTTGCGGCCAGCGCCTCGAAGCCCTCCTGCTCGGCCTCCTGCGCCATGCGCTCATACATATCCGTCCACTCGAAGTTCTCGCCCTC
>CAJOCV010000203.1 GCA_905233785.1 uncultured Oscillospiraceae bacterium | reverse complement strand
TTCATGGAATGAATACCATCCTTTTTCTTGTGTTATCCCTGTTATTTGTGCCAGTCCCTCACATAGCGCTTTGCTCGCCCAGCTCCAGCCGCATGAGCACGACCTCCTGCCAGCCGGTCAATCGGGAACGGAAGCCCTTTGGGTTTCTGCCATATTCTACAAATCCCACGCTCTCATACAGGGCTATGGCGGATCTGTTCTCTGCCACGACTTCCAGTTCCAGTTGGGCATATTCTGCTCTTTTTGCACATTCAATGCAGGCCTTAGTCAGTGCCCGTCCGACCCCGAGGCCCCAGTATGCCTTATCCACACTGATGCCAAACTCCGCACGATGACGGATCTTTTCCTTTCGGCCGACACAGGTAACACCTGCCGAGCCAACGATCGCGCCGTCAACAAACGCAAGTAGTTCGATTTCATCGACACTGTCTGTCTTTCTCCGCAGCAGCTCGGCCTCATACTCGACGGTATAGCTGTGCTCCTCCGGGTACGTGAGCAAATAATCCGTCTGCGCGTGGGTGAGGTTGAAGATGTCGAGGAGCGTCTGTCCGTCCTCCGCTGTTCCGTTTCGGAGCGTGCAGGCTCTGCCGTCCTTCAGTGTAATGATTTTACGATAGTTCATCACAATTCCCTTCTGTTTCGGCGAAGAGCCGTATCATTCACTGTCTGACGCCGATCATTCGGCGGATCGTATCCGCATAGTCCTGCGCATGGTTGATGGAAAACTCCCCATGATAGAAGTCGCGGAAGCAATGAAGCTGACTGTCCGGAAGCGTTTTGCCGATCAACTCTGCAGAGCGTTTGATCTCGTTCGTCTCTCTGCCGCCATAGTACACACGCACGTTAGCGTCGCTGCTCTGGATCGAGTCTTTTAGCGCATAAGCGGTGCTCGATTTCATAAGGGCGATCATGTCGCTCTTTTTGATCTGGCAGGTGTCCCGGTAATAGTCTTCAAACAGTGACCGCTTGATGTGCAGGGATTGAAACTGCAGCCTGGCAAAGCTCCGATTCCGGATGAGCCCGTAGCTGCTGCCGAAAGCCGGAGCGATCAGGGCGTTTGTCAGCCGGGAGGGAATCGCCGCAGCGCTTTCGACCAGCGCATAGCTGCACAGCTCCCGGCGCTGTGAGAGCATCTCCAGCAGGATCTGCCCGCCCAGCGACAGACCTCCGATCAGCAGGACAGAGCCGCCGCAATGCGCGTCGATCCACGTGATGATTTCCGCCGCATTTTCCTCGATGCTTGTAAAAGGGTGGTCACTGCCCGCATGTCCGTCCAGAATCGGCAGGACGATATGGAATTCGTTTTTCAATATTTCCGCTGTTTCCCGGTAATTCCACCAGGACAGCCCACCGCCGTGCAGCAGCACAATCTTTTCCCGCTTCGCCTCTCCAAATTCACGAAATTGCATACCGCTCACCTCTCTCTGCGCGCAGATTTTGCAGTGCCTCGGCGTTGTTTTCCGCGATCACGCCGAGCTTCCCGCAGCTCTCCATCTCGCCACAACTCCCGCAGGTCTCCAGGCCTTTCCCCATGGCACACTGCCGGATCGGACAGAGCGATTCGCAATAGGGCGTCTTGACCCCGTCGATCCGGCAGCCGACGCAATTGATCATCTCAGCCGTAATCTCCACACCGTTCAGTTCAGACCACTCCCTGGCGACTCTCTGGCGCAGCGCATCATCATTGTTCACGGTTGCAAGACGTGCCTCACACGCCTCACAATTCAAACCGCAATAAGCAATATATTCATTCATGTCCGATATCCTCCTCAGTGGTTTCACTTTTACTTTTCTGGTAAAAGACGAATCCATCCTCAACCTTTATGGTCCGATAGCCTAATCTTTTGTAAAAAGCATTTGTCCGCTCATTCCAACATGGGGTATCCAGATGAAAAGCGGCAGCCCATGGGAAATACTTTTCTATGCAATCCATCAAGCGAATTCCGTAACCTTTTCTATGATAGACGCTATCAATAAAGATCCTGCCAATGTATACGCTTTTTTCTGTTTCATCCGGGAATACAATGGCAGCCCCTACCAAATCTTTTCCGATCATTGCTTGATACAAATGCCCCTCCCGGGCCATTTGTTTATGCCATTCTACTGAATCAAATTCAGGCGGACAATCCCCCTTTACTCCGCCAACATATACATCTGTTTCGAAAGCTCTCACAGACATATCTACGATTTTTTCTATCTGGTTTGCTTCTGCTTTGGCAATATACATCCCACTTCTCCTGCTCTTTTATACTATTCTTCAATAAAACGATTAAAAATCGTTTTATTGCCTGTGAGCCATCAGGCTCACAGGCAAAGGCGCAATGCGCCTTTGAAGAAGCCGTGCAATACCAATCTTGGGCAAAGCACAGGCTTTGCCCAGCGCAGCAGGCGCTGCGCATAAAACGCTTGTTTTCAAGCGTTTTATTGAAAATTGGTATTATAACTTGTATTCCATTTGGACATCATAGGGCTCCGCAAATCGTTCTTTGTTAATCTATGTACACGGATCATACAGGGGTGCCAACTTCGATGAGAT
>CAJOCV010000202.1 GCA_905233785.1 uncultured Oscillospiraceae bacterium | reverse complement strand
GCGCGGTGGATAACAGCCTCTGCCGCCACAGCTATTATGTGCGTCTCCCGAGGGCGCTGGCGGAGAAGCTGCCCGCGGCCTCCGTGGAAGAGGAGGGCGACGTCGCCCGCGTGCTGACAGAGCCGATGGCGGTCTCGGAGATGCACAGTCTCGCAAAGCAGATGCGCGAAGGCGGCGCGGAAGTGTTCTTCGCGGCGGTAAGAGAGTAAATAGTGGCCAGTGGTCAGTGGTCAGTGGCCAGTGGTCAGTGGCCAGTGGTCAGTGGTCAGTGGCCAGTGAATTGCTTCCCCCTCCGGGGGAAGTGGCCCGAAGGGCCGATAGGGGGCGTAAACGCTCCGAAAGAATATCGAAGAGGGACGGACGCCCCCTCAGCCGCGGCGCTTGCGTGAGACGCGCCGCGACAGCTCCCCCGGAGGGGGAGGATCATATGTTAAAAGTTGCAAAATTCGGCGGCTCCTCGGTGGCGGGGGCTGAACAGTTCAAGAAGGTCAAGGCCATCATCGAAGCTGACCCCGCGCGGCGGGTGGTGGTCTCCTCCGCCGCCGGCAAGCGCAGCGGGGACGACCATAAGCTCACAGACCTCCTGTACCTCTGCCACGCGCATTTGACCTACGGGGTATCGTGCGAGGAAATCTGGCATACGATAGAAGAGCGGCTCATCGGCATTCGCGACGATCTGGGGCTTGCTCTCCCCATCGAGGAGGAGCTGCACGCCTACCGCAAGCGCCTCACCAAAGAGCTCTCGGTTGACGAGCTCGTGAGCCGCGGCGAATACTTCACCTCGCGGCTGCTCGCGGAGTATCTCGGCTTTACCTTCGTGGACGCGGCGGGCTGCGTCTTCTTCGGCATGGACGGTCAGGTGGATCGGGAGAAGACCTATTCCGCCATTGACGCCGCGCTCAAGGCCAACGGCAAGATCCTGATCCCGGGCTTCTACGGGCGGCTGCCCAACGGGCGCGTCAAGGTCATGAGCCGCGGGGGGAGCGATATTTCCGGCGCGCTCGCCGCCGCGGCGGTGAACGCGGACGTGTACGAAAACTGGACGGACGTTTCCGGCATCCTGATGGCCGATCCCCGCATCGTCAAGGAGCCGAAGCCCATCGCCCACATCACCTTCGGTGAGCTGCGGGAGCTGGCGTTCATGGGCGCCTCGGTGCTGCATGAGGAGTCGATCCAGCCCGTCAAGGACAAGGGCATCCCCCTCAACATCCGCAACACCAACCGCCCCGCCGACCCCGGCACCATGATCGTGGAGAGCATCAGCGAGGAGGAGCAGAACGAGCGCTTCATCACCGGCATCGCCGGGCGCAAGAACTTCAGCATCCTCACCGTCGTCAAGCACAACATGAAGCTCTCCGCCACGCTGCGAAACGCGCTCGAGGTCTTTGACCGCTACAACGTGGCGGTCGAGCATATCACGCTGGGGCTGGAATCCTTCGCGCTGGTGGCCTCCACCGCTGCGCTGGGGGACAGCGTGTATGATGTGATCGCCGATCTGCGCAAGAGCTGCCGCCCCGACGACGTGGAGCTGCAGGAGGGCATTTCGCTGGTGGCCGCGGTCGGGCGCAAGATGTCCGCGCGGCCCGGCGTGTCCGGCCGCCTCTTCGCGGCGCTGGGACAAAACGGCGTCAACATCCGCACCATCGCCCAGGGCGCGGATGAGCTGGCGATCATCGTGGGCGTGGAGAATGAGAAGTTTGAAACCGCGATCCGCGTCATGTACGACGGATTCGCCGGATAACGTCGCGTAGGGACGAGCATCGCTCGTCCGTGGACACTGAGAATGGCCGAAGGCGGACTGACGTCAGAAGAAGCCTGCTCCACTCCGCTTCCGAGGTTCCCGTAAGAGCCTCGAAAGCTCCATATCCGCAGGCTCCTTCTTCCTTCTCAAACGCAAACCCGCTTCGCTGGGCTTTGCGTTTGGTAGAATCGTTTGCCCCCTCCGTCAGCTTCGCTGACAGCTCCCCTTGCAGGGGAGCCAATATGGAAAGGAGATTGTATTTATGAAAAAGGTCAATATCGCGATTCTCGGCGCGACGGGCGCCGTTGGCTGTGAAATGCGTAAGGTTCTCGAGGAGTACAAGGTTCCCGTGGGTGAGCTGCGGCTGCTGGCCAGCGCCAGAAGCGCGGGGACGCTCGTCCCCTTCCAGGGGCGCGAGGTTGCCATTCAGGAGACCACGGAGGATAGCTTCGAGGGCATGGATTTTGTCCTTGGCGCGGTGGAGGGCGATATGTCCCGCCGCTTCGCCCCCGCGATCAAGAAGAGCGGCGCGGTGTACATCGACAACAGCTCCGCCTTCCGCCTTGACCCCGACGTGCCCCTTGTGGTGCCCGAGATCAACGGCGCGGACGCTTTCCAAAACCACGGCATCATCGCAAACCCCAACTGCTGCACCATCATTGCCCTGATGGCGGTGGCGGGCATTGCGAAGCTCAGCCCCATTCAGAACATGGTCGTCTGCACCTATCAGGCCGTCTCCGGCGCGGGGCAGGCGGGTATCGCGGAGCTGGAGAGCCAAATGGCCGCGCTTGCCGCCGGGGAGAAGCCCGTGGTCAAGACCTTCGCCACCCAGATCGCCATGAACGTCATCCCCTTCATCGACGCGCCCTACGGCAACGACTACACCAAGGAAGAGATGAAGATGCAAAACGAGGGGCGCCGCATCCTCCACGCGCCCGAGCTCAAGGTCAACTGCACCTGCGTGCGTGTGCCGGTGATGCGCTCCCACTCCATCGCCGTCACGCTGCGCACCGAGCGCAAGGTCTCCGTGGAGGAGGCGAAGGCCGCCGTCGCCGCCTATCCCGGCGTGCGTCTCATTGAGGACTACGAGGGGCGCTGCTACCCCACGCCGCTCGACACCTCGGATCAGGATCTCGTCTGGGTCGGCCGCATCCGCGACGATCTGACCGATGACAAGGGGCTCACGCTCTGGTGCTGCGGCGACCAGATCCGCAAGGGCGCTGCCAGCAACGCGGTGCAGATTTTGATGAGCATGATC
>CAJOCV010000201.1 GCA_905233785.1 uncultured Oscillospiraceae bacterium | reverse complement strand
GCTCAACTGCGGCCAGGTGCGCGGTCCGGTACAGCTCTCCTTTGCGCGCAGTATCGACCCGATTGTACCGCAGGAGCTGACAATCACCCGTACAGCTATCACAACGGAGGCAGACGCAGAGAATAAAAAGACGGAGATGGGGCGCAAGTTCATTGTCCCTTATGGTCTCTACCGTGCGGAAGGCTATATTTCCGCCAACCTCGCCCGCAAGGTCACGGGCTTTTCCGAGGAAGACCTCGAGCTTCTTTGGCAGGCGATCCTGAACATGTTTGAAAATGACCATGCCGCAGCAAGGGGCAAGATGGCTGTGCGCAAGCTTATTATCTTCAAACACGATTCCGAGCTTGGCAATGCTCCGGCGCATAAGCTCTTTGATGCTGTGCATGTCTGTCGCGTGGATGAGAGCAGCCCTGCCCGCGCTTTCTCCGATTATGCGGTTACGGTGGATGAATCTGTCATTCCTGCCGGTGTTACTGTGGAGTGCCGGGAGTGAGCTACTCGGAAGACGATTACCTCCAGCTATCCGGCCTTCAACACTTTTCTTTTTGCCGGCGGCAATGGGCGCTGATCCATGTGGAGCAGCAGTGGCGCGAGAATCTGCGCACCGTGGAAGGAAATATCCTGCATGAGCGGGCGCACGATGAGACGATCCGGGAGCGAAGCCGGGACAAAATCACGATGCGCGGGCTCCGTGTCTCATCTGCAAGCCTCGGAATCAGCGGCGCCTGCGATGTCGTTGAGTTTATTCGCGGCAAGAGCGGCGCGCGACTGAACGGCGAGGACGGGCTTTGGCAGCCCTACCCGGTCGAGTACAAACGCGGCAGCAGCAAAATCAGCGATGCTGACCGGCTTCAGCTCTGCGCGCAGGCCATGTGCCTTGAGGAAATGCTGGGCTGCCCAATCCCGGAGGGAGCGCTGTATTACGGGGAGACACGCAGAAGAGAACGCGTTGTCCTGGAGGAAGATCTTCGTACGCAGGTCATGCAGATGATCTCCGAAATGCACGAGCATTACAGGCGAGGCTATACGCCAAAGGTCAAGCCGGGAAAGCACTGCAACGCGTGCTCCCTCAAGGAGCTGTGCCTTCCCGTCCTCTGCCGTTCCAGCTCCGCGCGGACTTACATCCGGCAGCGTGTCAGGGAGGATGACACATGAGGAAGCTTCTCAATACCCTGTATGTGATGACAGAGGACGCGTGGCTTGCCTTGGACGGGGAGAATGTGGTCATCCAGGCAGGCGAGCGGGAGCTGGGCCGCTTTCCGCTCCACGGGCTGGAGGGGATCATCAGCTTCAGCTATCGTGGAGCGAGCCCCGCCTTGATGGGCGCCTGCGCGGAACGCGGCATCGACCTGAGCTTCTTCCGCCCGAGCGGACGCTTTCTCGCCAGAGTAAGCGGCGGTGTTCGCGGAAATGTATTGCTGCGCAAGACCCAGTACCGGGTTTCCGAGGACGCTTCGGCATCGCTGGACATCGGTAAGTGTATGCTGATCGGGAAGGTCTATAATGCGCGATGGGTTCTTGAGCGCGCAACGCGAGATCACGCCCTGTCTGTTGATACAGATCGCCTGAAAGCGGCGTCGGTCATGCTGAAAGAAGCTGTTTCCCGCATCGAAAATGCGCAGAGCGCAGACAGCTTGCGCGGAATAGAGGGGGACGCTGCGGCGGAATACTTTGGCGTGTTCCATGAGCTGATCCTCAACAGCGACGAGGCCTTTGTATTTCGCGGGAGAAACCGCAGACCGCCGTTGGACTGCGTAAACGCCATGCTTTCCTTTTCGTATGCGCTCCTGGCAAGGAGCTGCTCTGCCGCCCTGGAAAGTGTCGGACTCGACCCGTATGTGGGTTTTGTACATACAGACCGCCCCGGGCGAGAATCCTTGGCACTTGACCTGATGGAGGAACTCAGACCGGCATTTGCGGATCGTTTTGTCCTCTCCTGCATCAACAACCGCGTGGTGAATGCGAAAATGTTCGACAAGACGGAAAGCGGAGCAGTCGTTTTGAATGATGCAGGACGAAGAGCTTTTCTCAAGGCGTGGCAGGAGCGCAAGAAGGAGCTTCTTACGCATCCGTTTCTGAAGGAAAAGCTGCCTTGGGGACTGGTTCCCTTTGTACAGGCGCTGCTTCTGGCCCGTTTCCTGCGTGGCGATCTGGATGCCTACCCGCCGTTTTTGTGGAAGTGAGGGCGTATATGCTGGTTTTGATCACGTATGATGTCAACACAGAAAACGCCGCCGGGCGGCGCCGCCTGCGCAAGGTGGCGAAGGAGTGCGTCAACTATGGTCAGCGCGTGCAGAACAGCGTTTTTGAGTGCAATCTTGACGCTGCAAAGCTGGAGCTTGTCAAGCATAAGCTGGAAAAGCTGATGGATCCCGAACGGGATTCCCTCCGCATTTATAACTTGGGCAACAACTATTCAGGAAAAATCTGTCATATCGGCGTGAAGGAAAGCTATGATGCAGAAGACGTTCTTATGATATGAGTCGGTGCGAAGCGGAAGCAGTAGAAAAATACCGCTTGCTTCGCACCGAAAAAACCAGTCTGTCGCAAAGTAAAAGATATGCGGCAGACGGGAAAAACCGCATTTAAGTTGTTCTTTTTATCAGAAGTGTACATACTAAAGTGATATAACTTGTACACTTTTGCTGTCTCGCCCCGCACGGGGCGAGTGGATTGAAAT
>CAJOCV010000200.1:2728-5189 GCA_905233785.1 uncultured Oscillospiraceae bacterium | reverse complement strand
TCCTCGGCGGATTTGAGCGGCGCGGGCAGCTCCTCGTTCTCCTCCACCATCGGGCAGACCACAAAGACCTGCCGCCCCTCGGCGCAGAGCTTCTCGATAAAGCCGTTGAGACGCTTGCGGTAGCTGTCATTGACGGCAAAGGTGTCCACCTTCTGTCTGCCCGGCGGCAGCTCGTCAATGACCGACACATCCAGATCGCCGTAGATGATGAGCGCCAGCGTGCGCGGGATCGGCGTTGCGGACATGACCAGCACATGGGGCTTTTGCCCCTTGCCGATCAGCGCCGAGCGCTGCCCTACGCCGAAGCGGTGTTGCTCGTCCGTGACCACGAGGGCGAGGTTCTGGTACTCCACATCCTGGCTGAAAAGCGCGTGGGTGCCGATGATCAGGTCAAGCTGCCCCGCCTTGAGCGCGGCCTTGACCTCACGCTTCTCCTTTGCGCTCATCGCGCCCGTGAGCTTGCCGACGCGAAGCCCCAGCGGCGTAAGCATCCCCGAGAGCGTGTGGTAATGCTGCTCGGCGAGAATTTCCGTCGGCGCCATGAAGGCGCTCATTTTCCCGCTCTGATGGACGTACCAGATCAGCGCCGCCGCGACCAGGGTCTTACCGCTGCCCACGTCGCCCTGCACGAGCCGGTTCATCACCGCGCCGCTTTTCAGATCGTTCACCGCCTGCTCCACCGCCCGGCGCTGCGCGCCGGTGGGGGAGAAGGGGAGGGTCTTCCAGAAATCGTCCAGCGCAGCCTCCGCGATGGGGATGCCGCCCTCGCGCACCCGCTCGCCGCGCAGCCTGCCGAGGGCGCAGGCCAGCACGAACAGCTCCTCGAAAATGAGCCGCCGCCGCGCAAGCTCCAGCGCGCCGAAGTCGGCGGGGAAGTGGATGTTTTCATAAGCGTAGCGCGCCTGCACCAGCTCGCAGGCGCATCGCACGCTCTCGGGCAGAACGTCCGGGAGCTGATCGCCGCAGAGATCCAGCCCCTGCCGCACCGCCTGCAAAATCGAACGCTGATTTAGCCCCGCGCTCAGACGGTAGACGGGTACGATCCGTCCCGTGACGCCGTTTTCTTTGCCCTCCTGCTCGTAGACGGGGTTGACCATACTGCGGCGGGAGCCCTTGACCTCCATGCGCCCGAAGAACACATAGCTCTCGCCCCGCTGCAGGTTGTCCTTTACATAAGACTGATTAAAATATGTTATGTCAACAATACCGCTGTCATCCACCGCCCTGAGCTTCACGAGGTCCATACCGCGACGGATGTGCGCGAGCCGGGGCGTGTCGGCCACGACCGCCCGGATGCAGACGCTTTCACCGTCCGTCGCCTGGGCGATCGGGCGATACTGCGTGCGGTCGTCATATTTGCGGGGGAAGAAGGAAATGAGGTCATAGAGCGTAAAGACGCCGAGCTTATGCAGCGCCAGCGCCTTTTTTTCACCGATTCCCTTGATGTATCGAACGTCAGTCGTTAAATCAGCCATTATTCGGAAAACTTCAGTGTGTAGTTGTTGTTGACGAGGGTGAACTTCTCAATGAGGCCGCTGGTGCAGATGACGCGCTTGGAATCCGTCACCAGGATCATCTCAAAGCCGCCGTACTGCCGCCAGTAGTTGAGCGCCTTGTTCTCCCCCAGCACATACATCGCGGTGGAGAGGCAGTCGGCCATCGTGCCGTCCTCGCAGAGGATGGTGACGGAGGCCAGAGAGTTATTCGCTGGATAGCCGGAGGCGGGATTCAAAATATGGTGATAGGTCTTGCCGTTCATGGCGGTGAAGCGGTCGGTATAGGCGCCGGTGGTGACGATGGCGGTCTCGCCCACGTTCACGACGCCGAGGTGTGTCGCGGGGTTTTCCGGGTCGGAGATGCCCACCGTCCAGAGCGAGCCGTCCGGCTTCAGACCCAGGGTCTGCACGTTCCCGCCCATGGAGATAAAGGCGCTCTCCACACCCGCCTGCCGCATGGCGTCGATAGCGTTTTCGCTGGCGCAGCCCTTCGCTACGGCGGCAAAGGTCAGCTCCGCCCCGATGGGAAGCGACACCGAATACGCCCCCGAGCTGGGGAAGCTCGTGAGCACCAGCCGGTCGTAGCATAGCTTCATCATCTCCGCGGAAATCTCCTCGTCCGCGGGCAGATAGTATTTCCCGTCCACAAAGCCCCAGCGCTTGACGAGCGGGTAGATCGACAGATCGAGCGCGCCGCCGCTCTGGGTATAGACCGTCATCGCCGTGGAGAGCATCTTTGCCACCTGAGCCGAGACGATCACGTTCTGGCCGTTGGCGTGGTTGATGGCGTAAGCGGTGCTGTTGGGCATCTCGGGGTCAAGCCCCGCGTCCATTGCGACGATAACGCCCTCCGCCGCCCGCAGCCCGGCTTCCGCCTTCTTGCCGTAAGCGGTCAGCGTCATGACGGTGTTCATGGCGGTCAGCTGCCGCTGCTGCATCTTGGCCTCCCCGCAGGCGGAGAGGGG
>CAJOCV010000200.1:0-2691 GCA_905233785.1 uncultured Oscillospiraceae bacterium | reverse complement strand
GCTTCATAAAATTCTCTGTAATCCTTCAGCATGTATTTGAGCAGCTTCGGCGTGTCGAGCTGGTAGGGGCAGCGGGAGCTGCAGCGGCGGCAGCCGATGCAGTCCTCGATCTTGTTCATCTTGGCCTGCCATTCCGGCGTCATATAGGGCTGCCACGGCGAGCGGCGCAGCAGCATATTCATGCGCGCGCAGTTGCGGATCTCGATCCCCATCGGACAGGGCATGCAGTAGCCGCAGCTTCGGCAGAAGGAGCCGGAGAGCTCCTGCCGCTCCTGTTTGATAAAGGCGGCCAGCTCCCCGTCCATGTCGGGGTCTTCCTCCGCAACGCGCAGCCACTGCGTAAGCTCCTCCATGCGCTGGATGCCCCAGATGGGCACCACGTTGTCGTACTGCTTCATAAAGGCGTGGCAGGCGCGTACATTCGTGAGCAAACCGCCGGCAAGCCCCTTCATGGCGATATAGCCCATCCCGGCCTCTTTGCACTTTGCGGCGAGGGCGAGGTCGCGGTCATCGGAGAGGTAGCTGAAGGGAAACTGCAGCGTCTCAAACGCGCCGGAGGCGATGCAGTCTTCCGCCACGTTTACCCGGTGGGTGGTGACGCCGATGTGCCGAATCCAGCCGCGCTCTTTCGCCTCCAGCGCGGCGGCGTAAGCGCCGTTCGGATCGTTCACATCCGGCACCTCGGGCACCTGATGAAACTGAAAGAGGTCAATGGTATCGGTCTTCATGCGCCGGCGGCTCAGCTCGATATGCTCGAGCACGGTCTTCTTGTCGCGCGCGGCGCTCTTGGTGGAGATCACGATCTGATCGCGCACGTCCGAGAGAGCAAGACCGATTTTCTCCTCGCTGTCGGTATAGGCGTTGGCGGTGTCAAAGTAGTTGATGCCGCCCTCAAAGGCCGCGCGCAGGAGCTTTACGGCCTCCTGCGTATCGCAGCGCTGCACGGGCAGACAGCCCATCGCGGTCTTCGTGACCATCAGGCCGGTGTTTCCCAGCGGTATTTTTTTCATACAGGCTCCCTCCAAAGCTTGACAAACGGGCAGTTCTAAAAATCTCAGCTCTGGTGATGCGTCGAGAGGTTTTGCCTCAGATCGAAGGGCAAAAAATCGCTGGAATCCTTCGCGTATTTCAAGCTTTTGGGATCCGGCGCAGCGCCCGGCAGGAGTTTTTAGAAATGCCAAAATAAAAAATGAAAACAACTCTTGCCTTTGCGCCGCAACTCTGCTATAATACGCAAAGGTTGATCCGATAAGGGCATTATAACAAAGTTTTCGCCCAAAGGCAATAAGCGGATTGACCGGAATATTTGCGGCTGTAGCTCAGCTGGATAGAGTGCCAGACTCCGACTCTGGAGGTCGTGGGTTCGAATCCCGTCAGCCGTACCAAACGCACAAAATCCGAACCGGTTTTTCCCTGTGGGAGACGGGCTCGGATTTTGTTTTTTCTTTGGGTATTCGTATTATCGAAACAGAGTAAAGCGCAAATCCGATACCGACAAGATAGAAAACCGAAATAGAGAATCAAGGAGGTGCGGACAATGAAAAAACTGATTTCCTGTTAATTCAACATGGACACTGCTTGTGTTGAGCTGAAGTTCGAGGACGTGACTCAAATCTCCATCGACTGCATTGCCGTAGAAAACCAAGTCGCACGGAATATGTACGAGCGCTCAGAGTTGGACTACCTGCTCTACAATGATCCAGTCGGGTATGCCGATCTGGTGTTAAACGGGGATGTGGAGGATTATCAGCGAAGAGTCACGGATTACCGGCCGCTGGACGAAAGAGGATAGAATAATAACACGAATAAGAATTACCCCGACACGCAGTAAATAACCAAATAAGGTGTCGAAGTAGCTGATACCAACGTGAACAGCGTATCGACCGGCTATATTTTTATCCCATACAACCTCGATTAACTTCAAAAAATCAGTATAACGAAAAACGGACGCAGAGTTCAAACCTCTTTGCGCCCGTTCATTTTTGGCTTGTTACGTGCTTGAGAATATCTTCGACTTTGCAATCAAGCAATTCGCACAGCATGTCAAGCGTTTGAGTCGAGATATTCTTTCCGTGCCTAATAGAGTGATATGTCGTCATGGGGAATCCCATTTTCCCTAGACGATAGGCGGATATACCCTTCTTCGCAAGCGTCTGAAAAAATGGTTCGTAGCTGATCACATTAGCCCACCCCCTTGCAGCAACATCAGTATAAAATGCAGCTGCGGGCTTGCGTAGATACGTAAAACCGCATATACTATAACCCGCACGGAGGTGGATAATGTGTCAGAACATGCTTACGCGTATTTCGTTAAAGGGCCACGCACAGCAGATGATTTGCGTCGGCCACACCCAATAGAAAGCGAAAGGCCACATGAAATTATAAAGTAAGCGTCAAATAAGAGGGCGGGTTGAGTCCGCGCCTCAACTATGAGAGAATGAACAGTGGCTCTCATAATGAGGCAATTGAAAGAATCTTAAAATCCTGCTCGTTAATATATCGTACAGATAGCCATGGGGAAATAATCTGCCGTAGCGATGGCGAGCAGCTGAGCTTTGTTTTTTCACATAGCTGAGCGTCTAACTAAAAAAATAGGTCCATTTCCATAAATGGCGCACTTCTATACGGGTCAGCTTCGGCTGGGTAACCGTCAAACGGGTATAGAAAAGGAGCTCGCAGGATGCGAGCTCC
>CAJOCV010000199.1:4054-4907 GCA_905233785.1 uncultured Oscillospiraceae bacterium | reverse complement strand
CTCCGCGCCCGCGTTGTCGAGGTACAGCCCGTGTACCTCGTGCCCCTGCTGCGTGAGCAGCTTTGCGCATACGGCGGAGTCCACCCCGCCGGAAAAACCAAGGACGATTTTCATGTCGTATACCACCTGAGATGAAGAATCAAGGGTCGCCTCTACGCCGCTGACCGCTAAACGGGCGACCGCAAGGGTCGCCTCTACGCCGCTGACCGCTAAACGGGCGACCGCAAGGGCGAAGCAGAGCGGAGGGCGCCCCTACTGGCCACTGACTACTGTTCGCAGTAGATCATCAGCACCGAAATATCCGCCGGGGAGACGCCGGAGATGCGGCTGGCCTGGCCGAAGTTCTGCGGGCGAATTTTTTTGAGCTTTTCCCGCGCCTCGAGGCGAAGCCCCGTCACCGCGTCATAGTCGATGTCCGCGGGGAGGCTTCGATCCTCTAAGCGGGTAAATTGATGTAGCCCTCGTATTTCAGGCGGATCTCCGCCTGCTGCCACACGGCGCGGCGAAGCGCGGGACGCGCCGGGTCGAAGGGCGCGAGGTCTGCGTAGCCCAGCTGCGGGCGGCGGATCAGATCGGCCAGCGACGCGCCGCCTGTCACCGGGGCGGTGCCGCGCTCGGTGAGCAGCGCGTTCAGCGCCTCCGAGGGCGGGATGTGAGTGTCCTCCAGGCGCTTCTGCTCCCGCGCCACCTGTTCGTATTTTGCCAGCACCGCCTGATAGCGGGCATCGCTCACAAGCCCGATGCGCCTTCCGATGGCGGCAAGGCGTTCGTCGGCGTTGTCCTGCCGGTGCAGCAGCCGGTACTCGCTGCGCGAGGTCATCACGCGGTAGGGCTCGTTCGTGCCCTTGGTCAC
>CAJOCV010000199.1:2812-3925 GCA_905233785.1 uncultured Oscillospiraceae bacterium | reverse complement strand
TGCCCCGCGCCGTAGAGCCCGCGGATTTTCTTCGTCTCGAGCGTGGGCAAAAGCTCCGTCGGGTCGATACAGTCGTATTCGATGGCGTAAGCGCAGCGCGTCATTTCCGCCCGCTCCAGCCCCGGGATCGTGCGCAGCATCTGAACCTGCACCTCCTCGGGCAGGGAGGAGGAAAAGCCCTGGATGTAAAGCTCTTCGGTGTTCAAGCCCATCGGCTCCACGAAGAGCTGGTGCCGGGGCTTGTCGGCAAAGGTCATCACCTTCGTCTCGATGCTGGGGCAGTAGCGCGGCCCCACGCCCTCGATGACGCCGGAGTAGATCGGGCTGCGGTCAAGGTTTTCGCGGATGATGCGGTGGGTTTCCTCGTTCGTGTAGGTCAGGTAGCAGACCGCCCGGTTTTGCGGCGCCTGTTCGGTTTCAAAGGAAAAAGCCTCGGGTTCAGCGTCGCCCTCCTGGATCTCCATTTTGGAAAAATCCACCGTCCGGGCGTTGACGCGGGGCGGGGTGCCGGTCTTGAAGCGGCGCAGCGTAAGCCCAAGCTCTCGCAGACGGGCGGAGAGCGTTTTCGCCGCGGCAAGTCCGTCGGGGCCTTCGCTTCGGAGCACCTCGCCCACGATGGTGCGCCCGTCGAGGTAGGTGCCGGAGGCGATGATAACGGCCTTGCAGTCATAGACCGCGCCCGTGTGGGTCGTGACGGAGCAGACCGCGCCGTTTTCCACGCCGATGTCCACGATCTCCGCCTGCCGGACGTGCAGATGCGCCTGCTTTTCCAGCGTGTGCTTCATGGTTTCCTGGTAGCGCCGCCGGTCGGCCTGCGCCCGCAGGGAGTGCACCGCGGGGCCTTTGCCGAGGTTCAGCATCCGGTACTGGATGCAGGCTTTGTCCGCCGCCTTTGCCATTTCGCCGCCGAGCGCGTCCAGCTCCCGCACCAGATGCCCCTTGCCGGTGCCGCCGATGGCGGGGTTGCAGGGCATGTTGCCCACGCTGTCGAGATTCACCGTGAAGCACATGGTCTCCAGCCCCAGCCTTGCCGCCGCAAGGGCGGCCTCAATGCCCGCGTGCCCCGCGCCGATCACGGCAATATCGCATTGTCCCGCGTGAAAGGTTTTCATA
>CAJOCV010000199.1:0-2712 GCA_905233785.1 uncultured Oscillospiraceae bacterium | reverse complement strand
GAGAACGGGCATATAATTTATACATATTTTATTAACAAATGGGGAGGCGGAGAGGATGCGTACAAAGAGTATGAGGCCGCTGTCGGTTTTGCTCTCGCTGTGCCTTGCGTTTTCGCTGCTGTGCTTTGCTCCCGTGCGAGCCGAGGCTGCGGAGAACGGTGTGATCGAGCGGGTGCTCTGCTCGCTCAACTATACGCCCGTGGCACTGATGGATCTTTCGTATGTGAATGTCTCCTCCAGTTCCACCAACTGCAGCATTACATCCGCGTTCTGGACGGATTCCGCGGGCAGCCAGATCAGCGGCGCCTTCAGCACGGGCACCTATACCCTGAATGTCAACTATGCGGCGAACGCCGGCATGGTCTTTGCCGCAAACCCCACCGGCTATATTAACAACAAGGCCGACGGCGTGACGGTCTCCGTCTCCACGGACGGGCTATCCGCCACGCTGCGCAAAACCTATACGGCGGAAATCTGGGCTCCCACCGCCATCAAGCAGCCCACCGGCGAGAAGGTGGAGGTGGGCGGCTGGTGCTCTTTTGTCGCCTCCAGCACCTACACGGAGTCGCGCGAGTGGTTCTTTGAGTCGCCGGACGGCGGGCAGAGCATCCCCGCTGCAGACGCCGCAAGCAAGTGGCCTACCGTTACCGTCTCCGGCCAGGATACCGAGCGCCTGATCGTACACGGCATCCCCGCGGAGCTGGACGGCTGGAAGGTTTTCTGCCGTCACTGGAGCGTGGCGCACCAAAGCTTTACCGACAGCGGCAGAGCCGCTATCAGCGTGACGAACCTTCCCACACCGGCTCCGACGGCGGTCATTACCCCCGTGCCGTTGGAGACGCCGAGCCCGGAGCCGACGGCGGAGCTTCCCCCGGTGCTGACGCCGGAGCCGCTTCCGACAACCGCGCCGACGCCGGATCCGACGGCGGCGCCCGCCCCTGCGCAGCGCAGCTTCTCCTACGCCGCAGACACTGCCGAGCATTGGCGCGTCTACGCCGATAACGGCGAGACCGGCGAACGCGAGGCGCACCGTTACGTCTGGCATGAGACCCGTGCCGCCACGAGCGAGCAGCCCGGTGAGGAAACCGGCGTCTGCTCCATCTGCGGCGAGACGGTGAAGCGCGCGCTCCAATACGAGGGGCGCGGCGGAGCGGGCGAGCTCGGCATCGGCGAGGCCTTGGGCGTTGAGGGCTTTTCGGACATTCAGCTGCTGCTGATCGGCCTTGTCGCGCTGTGTCTGCTGCTGCTGATCCTGTCGGCTGCGCTCAGCCCGAGAAAGAGAAGAAGATAAGTATCCATCAAGGAAAAGGCTGTGAAAGAATTTTTCACGGCCTTTTTGACGAGGAGGTATAGAAATGGCGAGAAAAATGGCAGCGCTGCTGCTCCTTTTGACGCTGCTGATGTGCGCAGCGCCTGCGGCCTGTGCCGAGGGCGGTGACGGCGTGAAAAAAGACGACATTGTCTATCTCGGGTCCTGGCAGGACGCGCCCTTGCGCTGGATCGTGCTGGATGCGGAGAATACCAACGCCGGGGACGAGGGGGTCTTTCTTCTTTCCGAATCGGCGCTTGCGAATCAAGGCGTGGTTTACAGTATGTCAAAGGCGGTCTGGCAGGGCAGCGAGGGGCAGGCCTGGTGCGCGGATTTTGCCGCGCAGCGCTTCAGCCCCGCCGAGCGGGCGGCGATTCCCGCGGTCAGCAAGAGGGAAGAGCCCTTGCAGCGCTACGGCCTGAGCTGGGGCGCGGTGACGCTTGAGAACGAGCAGGTTTTCTTCCCCTCGGTGGTCGAGCTGGGGGATATGATCGGCGCCAACGACGGCGACCCCGGCCTGAGCGCAGCCTATCTCGGCGATGGGAAGAGCGCCTATTACTGGCTGCGCACGCCGCACGGCACGCACACAGAGTACGCGGGGCTTGTGCTGGAGGAAGACCAGGTGCACGATTTCCTGGTTTGGGGCAACTGGGGCGCCCGCCCGGCGACGAATCTCGGCGGGGAGGCGCTTTTGTACCTCTCGGCGGCGGAGCGAGCGCTTGCGCCAGGGGAGATCGGGGCGATGCCCGCTTCCACCAACGGCGAATGGAAGGCCACGGTGACAGACCCCGCTCTCACGCTCACCGTGTCGGAAACGCGATTTTCTGACGGGCTGCTGACCGTGTGCTACGAGAATGCTCCGGTCGGCGCATGGATTTCCGTGCTGGCGCGGGACGCGGGGGGCAAAGCCGTGGGGTACGGCTGCCTTGCGCAGGCGCAGAGCGCCGCGGGCGAAGTGCGCTTCGCACCGAACGTACCCGAAGAGGGGACGCTGCTGCTCTTTGCCGAGCAGGATAACGGCGTGAAAAACACCAATACGGCCAGCGTGCCGGTCACGCTGAGCTGGACGGAGGAAGCCCCGCCGACTCAGAGCGGGGAGGAAGACGCGCCGTTTGAAGCGGATACGGCGACGGAGTCCGCCGCGCCGGCGGGAGAGGCCGCGCCGTCTGAAAGCGAAAAAACGCTGCTGCGCGACTTTTTGCGCGAGACCTGGATGTTCGCGGCGGCTTTCGTGTTTGTTGCGATTCTGGCAGTCGCGGTGGCGGTCATGCAGGCGCGGGAGCGCCGGAGACGCTGGTAAAACGAAGGGGCTGTGAAAACAGCCCCTTTACCAGTTTTCAGTATCCAGTTTTCAGTTTTCAGAGAAGAAAACGGAACATACCGCAATAAACTGCAGCGCTTTG
>CAJOCV010000198.1 GCA_905233785.1 uncultured Oscillospiraceae bacterium | reverse complement strand
CCCGGAGGTCTTTGAGCGCGGCATCCCCGTGACCGGTGCGGCGGGACGCAGCGCCCCGGTGCTGGCCGAGCACGCCGTTTATTTCATGTTCCAGGGCTGCTATCACACCAAAGAGCTGCTTGCCGCCCAGGAAGAAGGCCGTTGGGGCGTGGAGGGCAGCGAGAGCTGGCGCGGCCTCTACGGACGCACGGCGGGCATCATCGGTATGGGCAACAACGGCCGCCTTCTGGCCGAGCGTCTGCACGCCTTCGGCATGAAGATCATCGCGTATAACCGCTCTCCCATTCAGGGACTGGACTATATCGACCAGAAGCTCTCCGGTAAAAACGGCGACACCGTCGAACCGCTGCTGCGGCAGTCGGACTTTATTATCCTCACCATCGCGCTGACCGACGAGACCTATCACATGCTGAACAAAGAGACTTTCCGGCATTGTAAGCCCGGCGCGTTTCTGGTAAACATGGCCCGCGGCGGCCTTGTCTGCACGGAAGACCTGATCGAGGCTTTGAAGGACGGCACCCTTTCCGGCGCCGGATTGGACGTGTTCGAGGAGCAGCCGCTTTCACCCGATTCCCCGCTTTGGCACATGCCTACGGTGTACATCACGCCGCACTGCACGCCCCAGGTACCTGACCGGCAGGCGGCCACCATCGCCATCATCCGGGAAAACGCCCGCCGCTTTGAGGCCGGCGAACCCTTAATGAATCTCATGCGTCCCTCCGACGCTGTCAGCGGCCAGAAGGCCGAGGGCGGCTGGGCGCGGATGATGAACTCGGACCTTACCAAGGAGCAGATCGCCGCCATGCCGCTGGAGAAATACCTTGGCGTACGCGGATGGACAGATCCATCGGAATGGATGTAAAAAAAACTCATACTCTCACTCCTCTCTTTGGCATCGGAGTACAGGCAATTCTTTTGCTTGCGCTCCGATGTCTTTTTTCATTTTGACCGCTGTCACAAAAACCGGTTTTGCATTTTTGTGGCGCACGGGGGAAAATGAATACCGGCAAAAAGCATTTCAATCTCACACGAGGAAATGCGGTTGCCGGTATCCGGGAAGTTTCCAAAGGAGGGCCGGGGAGGCCTGCCTTTGGCACACGATCTTGCTCGCAAGGTCTAGTGTGTTATACCTTTTGTTGCGTCCGAACAAGGCCATAAGGTCATGTGGCCGCGCCTGCGCGGTCACATCGACCGATGACCTTGTTCCTCCTTTTCCGAATGAAACCCGCTTCGCTGGGCTTTCATTCGGGGAAGGAGTTGGAAGCGAGTGCGGAATGCAATGGAGCATGAGCTTCCGGCGGAACAAGAGGTATATAAAAGCTCCCGTCTCCCGTCCCGCCGCAGCGTCGTTTCTCAAAAAGATGCTTTCAAAATGATAGCACGTTTCTGATTTTTCGCCCGGAGTGCTTTCAAAATGAAAGCATCTTCTCGCGTTTTACTAATCCACCCATCGAATGATCATGCCGCGGTCAGAGACGGTGCGCGGTGCGTTGCAGGAAAGAGTGCGTGCTTGCACAGCCTGTGGTGCTTCCCATTCGTACCAAAACGGAACGGTCAGCTTTTTCGGGAGCTTATCATTTTCGACTGCCCAAATCTCCTGAATCGCGCGTTTTGCGAAAGGCTGGCTTCTGGTAAAATCTCCGTCTGCCAGCTTTACGATCTCGGCCTCGTTTTTCAAAAAGTCAAAACGGACCTCGCCCCAGTCGCCGTCGTAGTCTGCCCAAAATGGCCTTGACTGCTTCCCGCGTTTTCCCATGATTCTCACGATAGAGTCTTCCGGCTTTTCGGACAGCCTTGTATTCATCGAGACTTGTGAAGGAGCCGCCCTCTTCGTTTTTGCGCTGCCCGATCATGGCGTTTTCAATGTCATGATGCGCATAAGTCAGGAAGCTCGCGCCGCCGTTGGGATCATAACTTGGCAACACCTCCAGCATGGCATACACACAGGCCAGCTTATAATCGAACAGACGATCCGGCTCGGTATTTCGAAAACCCTCTCGCAGAAGAAAACCACGAATGCGGCGGTTGAGCCGTTCCTCATACGCATGGAGAAAGAACGGGAAGCCGTTTTCATCCCCATTGACCGCCATCACGATGTACTCGTTGAGGTTTTCCACCTTCGGCGGATCGGGAGAAAGCTGAAAGGCCCGTTCCGCCTCCAGTATCGTGAGACCGCTGCCTTCCTCGGCGCAAAAGGGATATTTCTTACCATAGACAGCCATGGTCTCACCTCCATTCGCTTTCAACTTGTGGCCTCTCTCAAAAGAGCGTCCTGTTCCATTTCATCCGCATAACTGCCGCTGGCATAGGCGGCATCGGAGGGGCAAGCAAATCGTCCCTACTATCAATCATGAGGAGGATTGCATATGACAATCTACGAAAAAGCGAAAAGCCTTGTCACAGCCCGCGAGGCGACGGAACACTATGGGCTGACGGTAAACCGTTATGGGATGGCGCTGAAGGAGGCTCAGCTCAAAGCCGACCTTTATAACCTGCAGCGCCAGATGGAAAAGATCCCGCCGGAGATCGTGGCCATGTATACCGGCAAGCGGCTGAATCGGGAGAGGGGTGATTAAATGCAGGGAATTCCCTATTGGGAGAGGTATATGCTGAAGATCCGCGAAGCGGCAGAGTATTTTCACATTGGCGAAAAGAAGATGCGTCAGATCGTGGAGGACTACGAGGGCGCGGATTTCATTATCATGAACGGCAATCGGACCATGATCAAGCGCAAGAGCTTTGAG
>CAJOCV010000197.1 GCA_905233785.1 uncultured Oscillospiraceae bacterium | reverse complement strand
GGAATCCGACAGGCTGAAAGTCGCATCCATCACGCGCTGACAGGCAGTTAAAGCCATTGAACGAATGCTTGACAAACACCTTCTGACATACTATATTGGGGTATGAAGGTGATTCTATGCAACAATATAATGTAACAGGGATGAGCTGCGCGGCCTGCTCGGCACGGGTGGAGAAGGCCGTGGGCGCGGTGCCGGGTGTGACGAGCTGCTCGGTGAGCCTGCTCACAAACTCCATGGGCGTGGAAGGCACGGCGGATGCCGCGAGCATCATCAAGGCCGTGGAGGACGCGGGCTACGGCGCAAGCCCGAAAGGCGCGGAAAAGACCGCCGCCGCGCCGCGTGAGGAGGAGCTGGCCGATCACGAGACGCCGAGGCTTCTGCGAAGGCTGGCGGCCTCGCTGGGCTTCTTGCTGGTGCTGATGTATTTCTCCATGGGGCACAGCATGTGGGGCTGGCCGCTGCCGCGCTTTTTTGAGGGCAACCATGTGGCAATGGGGCTGACGCAGCTGCTGCTGGCCGCCATCGTCATGCTCATCAACCAGAAGTTTTTTGTCAGCGGCTTCAAGGGGCTTCTCCACCGCGCGCCGAACATGGACACGCTGGTGGCGCTCGGCTCCTCGGCAAGCTTTGTATACAGCGTCTACGCGCTTTTTGCCATGACGGACGCCCAGCTGCACGGCGGCGCTGACGCCGCGATGCGCTGGATGCATGAGTTTTACTTTGAGTCAGCCGCGATGATCCTCGCGCTCATCACCGTGGGCAAGACGCTGGAAGCGCGCAGCAAGGGCAAGACCACCGACGCGCTCAAGGGGCTCATGAAGATCGCGCCCAAGACCGCGACGCTGGTTATAAACGGCGAGGAGAAAACCGTTCCCATCGAGCAGGTGCAGAAGGGGGACGTTTTTGCCGTGCGGCCCGGAGAGCGCATCCCCGTGGACGGGATCGTGCGCGAGGGCGCGAGCGCGGTGGACGAATCGGCGCTGACCGGGGAGAGCATCCCCGTGGACAAGGCTGCGGGCGACCGCGTCTCCGCCGCCACCATCAACCGGGAGGGCTACCTGCGCTGCGAGGCGACGCGCGTGGGGGAGGACACGACTCTCAGCCAGATCATCCGCATGGTCTCAGACGCGGCGGCGACCAAGGCGCCGATCGCCAAGATCGCGGACAAGGTCTCCGGCGTGTTCGTGCCGGTGGTCATGTCCATTGCGCTGGTGACGGCGCTCGTGTGGCTGCTGCTGGGGCGGGATGTCGGCTTCGCTCTCGCGCGGGGCATTTCGGTGCTCGTCATCAGCTGCCCCTGCGCGCTGGGTCTGGCGACACCCGTTGCCATCATGGTCGGCAACGGCGTCGGCGCGAAGCAGGGCGTCCTCTTCAAGACCGCCGCGGCGCTGGAGGAGACCGGGCGCGTGGACATTGTGGCGCTCGATAAAACCGGCACCATCACCGAGGGCACGCCCCATCTGACCGCGCTGCTGCCGGCGGAGGGCGTGAGCGAGACGGAGCTTCTCCGCCTTGCCGCGAGCCTTGAGAGCCGCAGCGAGCATCCGCTGGCGCGCGCCGTGCTCGAGGGCGCGCAGGCGCGTTCGATCGCGGCTGACGCGGTGGAGGACTTCCACGCCCTGCCCGGAAACGGTCTGCGGGCAAGCCTCCGGGGCGAGACGCTGCTCGGCGGCAGCCGGAGGTATATGGAAAAGCAGGTGAAGCTGCCCGCCTCCGCCTTGCAGACGGCGGATCGCCTCGCCGCCGAGGGCAAGACCCCGCTGTTTTTCGCATGTGGGGAACGCTTCCTCGGCATTCTCGCCGTGGCGGACGTCATCAAGCCAGACAGCGCCCGCGCGGTGCGGGAGCTCAAAAATCTCGGGATCCAGGTGGTGATGCTGACCGGCGACAACGCCCGCACCGCCGAGGCCATCGGCAGAGAGGCCGGGGTGGATCGCGTGATCGCCGGGGTGCTGCCCGACGGAAAGGAGAGCGCGATCCGCAGCCTGCAGCGGTTTGGCAAGGTCGCCATGGTGGGTGACGGCATCAACGACGCGCCCGCGCTGACGAGAGCGGACATGGGCATCGCCATCGGCGCGGGGGCGGACATCGCCCTGGACGCGGCGGACGTGGTGCTGATGCACTCCCGGCTTTCGGATGTGCCGGCGGCGATCCGCTTGAGCCGCGCCACGCTGCGCAACATCCACGAAAACCTGTTCTGGGCCTTTTTCTACAACGCGGTCTGCATCCCCGTGGCGGCGGGCTGCTTTGTCTGGGCGGGGCTGACGCTCAGCCCGATGCTGGGCGCGGCGGCGATGAGCCTTTCGAGCTTCTGCGTGGTGTCGAACGCCCTGCGCCTGAATCTGTTCAACATGCATGACGCAAGCCATGATAAGCCCCGCAAGGGGCAGAAAACCGAGGAGATCATCCTCGAGGACGAAAACAAGGAGGAACCACCCATGGAGAGAACCCTGAAGATCGAGGGCATGATGTGCCCGCACTGCGAGGCCAGAGTCAAGAAGGCGCTCGAGGCGCTGGACGGTGTGGACGAAGCCGTGGTGAGCCACGTCTCCGGCACCGCCGTCGTCAAGGGCAATGCGGACTTTGAGACCATGAAGGCCGCGGTCGAGGCACAGGACTATAAGGTACTCAAAAAAGGGGGGCTGTGAAAAAACTTCGTTTTTTCACAGCCCCTTTTTTCGGTTTTGCGTTTCGGATTCCGTCCGGAAGGCGATTTCATCGGTGTTGAGAATTGTTTCGCCTCAGGACAAAGCGCTCACTGTTCCGCCGGTTCAAAGTCCTCTTTGCCGTGCTTGCACAGGGGGCAGGTGTAGCCCTCGGGCAGCTCGCCCTCGCAGGGCTCAAAGTGCCCGCAGATCTTGCAGACGTAGCCCTTCTGCTTCTTCTTCGCGTTGGGGACGACGTGCTCAAAGTCCTCCTTGCCGTGCTTGCACAGCGGGCACACAAAGTCGTCGGGCAGCTCGGCGCCCTCGTAGACGTAGCCGCAGACCTTGCAGACCCAGCACTCCTTCTGCTCGGGCGCGGGGTTCTTCTTGGGCTTGATGTGGGCGTGGTAGTAGCTGTACGTCGCGGAGGGGGCGTTGGAGAGCACCTTCGCCTCCACGACGTTTGCGGTGAAGAGCATGGACGCGCCGAGGTCGATCGCCTCGATCACCTCGCAGGAGAGCACCGCGTTCGTGTATTCCGGCAGGTAGCGCACGCCGTTTGCCGTGCGCTCGTTCCAGCTCACGTCCGCGAACTTGTCCACGTCGCGCCCGGACTGGAAGCCGAACTGCTTGAAGAGGCTGTAGGGCGCTTCCTCGGTCAGGATGGAGACGTTGAACACGCCGGACTTGAGGATCATGTCGCAGGTGTGGTTCTTGCGGATGACGGAGATGGTGAGCTTCTTCGGCTCGCCGGAGGCCGCCTGGGCGGCGGAATTGATGATGCAGCCGTAGTCCTTGCCGTCCACCGCCGTGGTCAGCAGCTCCACGCCGTAGGAGAGCTTGTTGAAGGCCTTGGTGTTCACGGCCTCGGGTCTGTACTCGCCCGAGGTGGGGACGACGGGCGCTTCGACGGCGACAGGCGCGGGGTTGAGCTCGTCGGCGAGGGTCTGCGCCAGCGCCTCGAGCTCCGCCTCCTGTCCGGGAGCCAGGGCGGACTTGAGCGTGATGTTGTCAGCGATGAAGGCGAGGTTCTTGCAGGGCGCGAGCAGCTCGCGCATGACCTTGCCGCTCGTCGGCGCCCAGGAGCCGTTTTCGATCACGGCGACCTTGCGGTTTTGCAGGTTGTGGGCGGCCAGATCGTGCAGCAGGTTCTCCATCGTCACGAACACGCCCGCGTTGTAGGTGGTCGCGGCGAAGACGAGGTGGCTGCAGCGGAAGGCGTCGGAGACGATATAGCTTGCCGGGGTGACGGAGGTGTCGTGCATCCGCACGCGCACGCCCTTTTCCGCGAGACGGCAGGCGAGGAGGTTCGCCGCGTTCTCGGTGTGCCCGTAGACGGAGGCGTAAGCGATCAGCACGCTCTTTTCCTCGGGGGTGTAGCTCGACCAGAGCAGGTATTTTTCCAGAAAATCGCCGAAGTGGCTGCGCCAGACAAAGCCGTGCAGCGGGCAGACGTAAGCGATTTCGAGCGCCGCCGCCTTTTTGAGCACGGCCTGCACCTGCGCGCCGTATTTGCCGACGATGTTGGTGTAGTAGCGCCGCGCCTCGTCCAGATGCTCACCGAAGAAATCGGTCTCGTCCGCGAAGAGGCGGCCGTTGAGCGCGCCGAAGGTGCCGAAGGCGTCGGCAGTGAAGAGGATTTTGTCCGTGAGGTCATAGCTCATCATGACCTCCGGCCAGTGCACCATGGGCGCCATGACGAAGCTGAGCTTGTGCCTGCCGGTAGAGAGCGTGTCGCCCTCCTTGACGATCAGGAAGCGGCCTTCGAGATCCATGGGGAAGAACTGGGCGATCATGGCCTTGATCTTCGCGTTGCAGACCACGGTGGTCTCGGGGTGGCGCTGCAAAACAAGCTCGAGCGTTGCGGCGTGGTCGGGCTCCATGTGGTGCACCACCAGGTAGTCGAGCCCGCGCCCGCCCAGCGTGTGGGCGAGGTTTTCGAGGAACACGCCGTAAACGGCCTTGTCCACCGTGTCAAACAGCACGGTCTTTTCATCCAGCAGCAGGTAAGAGTTATAGGAAACGCCGTCGGGCACGCCGTAAACGCCCTCAAAGCAGGCGAGGCGGCGATCATCCGCGCCGACCCAGATCAGATCATCCAAAACTTTTCT
>CAJOCV010000196.1 GCA_905233785.1 uncultured Oscillospiraceae bacterium | reverse complement strand
CTGTTGTGCGGGGTAAGGATGACGTTATCCGCGCGCCAGAGGGGGCTTTCCGGCGGGAGGGGCTCTTCCTCAAACACATCGAGCACCGCCCCGCCGAGGCGGTCAAGGGACGCAAGCAGCGCAGCTTGCTCCACAAGGCCACCGCGTGCCAGATTTACAAGCACCGCGCCGGCCTTCATCAACGCAAAGCGTTCGCTATTCATCAAGCCACGCGTGGAGGCGTCCAGTCCCAGGCTGAGCACCAGCACATCCGCTGTCGGCAGAACCCGCTCCAGCTCCGTTAAGGGCAAAACCGTATCAAAGCACTCGTTTTCACGCGGCGTGCGGTTCAAGCCGACCACGCGGCAGCCGAAGGCGCGAAAACGCCTGGCGCACTCCGTTCCCAGTTGGCCGCAGCCGACGATCACAACCGTCTTGCCGCACAGCTCCCGGAGGTCGCGCCGCTTCTCCCAGCGGCAGGCTTTCTGATTTTCATAGAAAAACCGGCTCTGCTTAAAGAGCTGCAGCACACCTGACAGCGCGAATTCCGCCATCGGAACACTGTATACGCCATGGGCGTTATGAATCTCGATCCTCCGCGCCCGTACAGACTCCATCGGAACCCGGTCGAAGCCCGCGCTTGTGAGCTGGATGAGGCGGAGATTGGAAAAGCGCTCCAACGGATGGTAGAGGAACAAGCCGTTGCACACGACGCCTTCGACCCAGGCCGGATCACAGGGCAGCGCATCCCGCTCCTGCTGCAGAAAGACAACGCTGTGTCCCATTGCTTCCAGCTCCGGGATATAGCGTTCCGCGCCGCTCCAGGCGCCGGTAATCAAAAGTCGCATTTTTTCTCCGCGCCGCTGCGCCTCATGCTCTCAACGACAGTGTTCACCGCTGTTTCCAGCGCTTTCCGGTTATCGGAAAAATACTTCATATGCCGGGCGCATTCCTGCTCCAGCGCGCGAATCTCGCGTATGCCGCGAAAGAAGATTTCCTCCACCGCGGCGAGGTCATGGATTTTGTCCACATTGCAGAAGGAGCGGGAGAGGATCGCGGCGCGGGAGCCGATTCGATAATGCTCGCGGATGATCATATCCGCCGGAACCATTCCGCGCCCCAGGGACGCGATGCCGCCGAAGCCGTAGAACACGCCCGCAAGCTCCATCTTACGGCAGAGCCGCTCCACCGTACCGTCGGTCAAAAGCTCAAACATGAACGGCTTCCCGTAGGACAGCGACAGGTCATTGAGCCCGATATGAATTTCCTCCAACTGCGGCAGCTTCAAAATCTCATCCAAGATGTCCACAGCCTCCGCCGTTTCCAGCAGCAGAACCGTCTTACAGCGCTTGTTGACGATGGTATAGAAGCGCTGCACCTCCTCCAGCGTTTTGAAAAACGGCAGCATAATCACATCGGCGCCGGCTTTGATGACGGCTTCGATCTCCTCCTTCGACGAACAGTATTCGTCCGTCGCTTCGTGGATCGGATTGACGCGCACCAAAAGCTCCGCTTTGGTCAGCACTCTGCGGATCGCCCTGACATCCTCCACCGTATGATGGTTCTTGACGGAATCCAGGTTTCCCTGGCGGTCAGCCTTGCCGATCCACTCCATATCCACAAAAATCCGATCGACGCCGTTTTGTTCCGCAATCAGCGCGACCGACGGATTGTTGGTAATATACATCAGTCTAAGCGACATTCTCAAGCCTCTTATCTTGTAACAGTTTCGCCGACATTGGCGTTGTCCGCGTTGGACACGACCTTAAAGATCGTCATAAAGAAGATCTTTACATCCAGTGCGAAGGATACGTGATCGGCATACCAGCAGTTCAGCTCGATCCTGCGGTTCCACTCCACGGTTTTGCGCCCGTTGACCTGTGCCCAGCCGGTAATGCCGGGTCGAACCCGGAACATTTTTTTCTGCTCCGGCGTATACTCCTCCCAAGTCCAGGGATGGTATGTAAGCGGGCTGCGGAAGCCGATCAGCCCGCATTCTCCGCGCAGGATGTTAAAAATCTGCGGCAGCTCATCCAGACTTGTTTTCCGCAGAAAACGCCCGACTCTCGTTACGCGCTCGTCATGGTCGTCGGAATACACACCGCTTCCGCTATGCTCCGCGCCGACGCGCATGGAGCGGAACTTAAACATCTGGTAGACCTTTCCGTCCTTTCCGAGTCGATCCTGCTTAAAAATCACCGACCCGTCCGGATCGTCCAGCTTTACAAGCAGGGCAAGCGCCAGATACAGCCACCAGAAGACAAGCAAAACAAGCACCGCGATCAAAAAATCCATCGTCGGTTTTATATATTTACAATAGATAGATTCACTGCCCACGAATGATCACTGCTCAACTTTCTTATAAGGGATAATTTGGTTTTCGGACTCCGATGATTCGTTTGTGATTATAGCATTGCGAGCTGTAAAAAGCAACCTTTTTGTATATTTTACCTGATATTGCTTCGATCATTCAGTCAATCTACACAAATATCTCGCCGCATCCCCGCTCGCGCATGACAAATTGCGCCTCAGACAGGCCAATTGCGCGCGGCGCGCAAAATTTTCAGCGTCAAAAAGAAAGGCGGGCGGTGTAAGCCGCCCGCCTCGGGTTTTTTTCAAAGCCCTTTGTTTTGGATTTTTACTGGATCCGGGTTCTCACAGGCTCGGAGACGAGCTTCAAAACTTCTTGTTCGCCCTCTTTGATGTACTCGATGACGATGATCGCGTGCTGATACTTGCCGCTCGTCAGGTTGGACAGCTTCAGCAGATAGTCGCCGTTGCGCGCGTAGAGATTAACGGGAACCTTGGTGCCCTTGCTCAGCAGCGT
>CAJOCV010000195.1 GCA_905233785.1 uncultured Oscillospiraceae bacterium | reverse complement strand
GACAGGGATAAAGTCAGACCCGTCCTCTTGTGTGACAGCGCTGACGTAGTCGATCAGCTTATCCCTTGCACCGGTGCCTTCGTTCCAAAGCGCAAGCGCGTCGGTGCCGTTTATTGCAGGCTCGGATCTTTTAGTTCCAACGCCGAAGGCGAAAAGTACGCTGACAGTCAGCAGCGCGCAAAGGGCTATGATCGCGGTTGCGCGCCAAATCCTCAGTTTTCTTTCAGTCATTTGGATCTCTCCTATCTTTTCAAATATGCCGACGAGACCGGGAAAGTAAAATACGTGTCGGGGTACGGCTCGTTTTCGAGGCAGAAATGCCACCACTCGCAGTCGATGGGCCGGAAACCATTTCGGACCATGACGCGCTGCAGGAGCATCCGGTTGGCGTACTGTTCTTCTGTGATTCCGCGGTAATCCGGGTGGGACTCCTCGCTGAACAGATCGAACGGGCTGCCCATATCCAGCTCCTTGCCGGTCTTCATGTCCAGCAGCGTCAGGTCGATGGCGCTGCCCCGGCTGTGACTGGAAAGCTTGGCGATATAACCCTTGACAAACAGCTCCTGCTTTTCCAGCTCCGGGTAAAAGTAGGGCTTCATGCGGACGTCCGTATCCTCGATGCCCCAGAGGACGAACTGCTTCACCGCGCAGGCCGGCCGGTAGGCGTCGAAGACCTTGAGCCGATAGCCCTGCACGAACAGCTCGTTGCTGACGACCTTCAGCGCCCGGGCAGCCTCCCTGGTCAGCAGCGCGCAGGGCTCCTCATAGCCGTCGATCCGCTCGCCGATGAAATTGTAGGTGGAATAGTAGCGGATCTCCTGCACGATGTGCGGGACAAAATCCGCCAGGAGGACGAATCCGGACGGATCCATGGTAATGTCGTTTTTATATACCGTTTTCATCGTTTGCTCCCAGTGGAAGGATTGCCTTTACTTCAAAGGCGGCAGCCCATGGATGTTGTAGGTCTCATAATAAATCTCGAAGGCCGTGTCCACATCTCCGGCCAGCTCGATCAGGGCTCCGGCCTGGAACATGGTGGAGAGCGTGCCGGAGGGCGCCTTCCAGGCGGCGTTGGAAACTACGTTTACCGTTTCCTCTCCCGCGCTGGAAGCGCGCAGGATCGCTTCCGCGCCGAAGAGCAGCGTCCCCGTGGCGATGTGATAATCGCTGGACACAATGACCAGCTCCCGGACCTGCGGATAACGCTCAGCGAGAATATCAAAGGTGTAGATCGCATTCTGGGCCGTGGTGAGGGACTTGTCCTCCACGATCACGCGCCTGGGGTCGACGCCGTTTTCGATCAGCCACTCCGCCATACGCCCGGCCTCCGTAGCCGTCTCGTCTTCGGCTGCCGTACCGCCGCCTGTACAAACGATCAGCGCGTTCGGATACCTCTCCGCGCAGCGCAGCGCGACCGCAAGGCGCTCGATCAACTCGTCGCGCATGGTTCCGTCCGGGGCGAGCTGGAAGCCCAGAACGACAAAGCACAGCTCGTCGGTATCGGGAAGATCGGCAGTCGGCTCATCGTAGTGGATCGTCAGCGCCGTGTTGGAGCTCTTCCACAGCTCCATGATGCGCTCCCAGCGCGAGGCGGCGTCCTTGTCCGCGGTTTTCATTTCCTTCAGAAGCGCCTTGATTTTCTGATCGGCCTCTTCGCCGTAGCTGCCGTAATCGACGACCATCTCCTCGATGATCTCTTGCGTGCTCCGCTTTGTCGTTTTCTGTCCGCAGCCGGAGCACAGAAGCATCGCAAACACAAGCAGGAAAAGCAGGACAATTCGAATTTGCTTTTTCATGATACGACCTCCCAAAAGCGCACAAGCAGTTGTATCAAGCCACGTCCGAAACCGAGATGGTGTTGATCATGTAGTTGCAGCGCCTGGCAAAGCCTTCGGCGGCCTCAGCGGCGCAGTGCACCGTGGCAACAATGCAGCCGTCGGTCGTCGGGATGATATACACCATCTGCAGCTGATCGGCCATATTGTTGGTGCCCTTCAGCACAGACGCCTCAATGTAGAGGCACTCGCCCGCACGGTTCAGCTCGCGTGTTTCCTCATAAAGATCATAGGTCTGGGAAAGCTCCTCCCGGACGGCTGCGGCGACGGTATCGGCATCCTCCGCGCTAAACGTCACCTCAAGAAAGTTCTCGGGGTTTCCGGGCCCATCCCAGACGGAGAGGAAGCTCTCAAGCTCCGGATCGCTGTACCGCTCAAAGGATTCATAATCGTAATCCATCTCGAAGCCGAGATCCCCTCTGACGATGTGCTCGTACTGCACCGTCTCCTCCATGCCTTCGAGAATGATGACCGCTTCAAAACGCTCGCCGTCCTCCCTGGCAGTTTCCGAAGCCGCCGGGACCCACTCGAACAGCATATCGACCCCGTACTCGGACTGATCCTCGTGCCAGGTAAAGGTTCCGTCGTCATGGAAGGTGATGGTGCCGGTGCCGTCCGTATACACCTCTTCCGTACTTTCCTCGCCGCTGTCGTTCACGGTGATGACGGACTTGTTGCAGCCCTCATACGCAATGGTCAGCGTGTCGGTATCCAGGCGGCCGGCGATGATCCAGCGGGCAAACTCCCAGGCGCTGCCGCCCCATTCGATGGTGATCCACGCCTCGTCAGCCCCGAAGCACTCGACCAGAGCGTGGGCGCGATCGCTCTGATAGTTGCCGACGAAGTTCATCACGGGGTTCTGCCAGCCGGGGTCTTCCTCAAACACCGCGACGAATTCCGCGCTCTCGTCCAACAGTACGGTGATGACCGGCTCGGTGGAGAAGTCCTCGCCGTTCTTTGTCCATTTTACGAACATGCTGCCTGCCT
>CAJOCV010000194.1 GCA_905233785.1 uncultured Oscillospiraceae bacterium | reverse complement strand
AACTTAAAACACCGCGAAAAAGTTCCCAAATTCTGTCTGAAAACTGAATTCTGAAAACTGAAAACTTGGGGATGTGAAAAAGACTTTTTTCACATCCCCATAGTTTTATTCCCCATATTCCCCTGTATCCAGGCAGCTCTTCCAGGCGAGGATCGCCGTCGCCGCCATCAGGATCAGCGAGGCGCCCATCCAGGCATAGCACTTGGCGTAGGTGGCATAGCGCTGGACGTTATACTCGCCCAGCTTGCCGACGCCGAAAAGGCTCACCAGAAAGCCCAGCCACAGAAGCGGGTGATACCATCTGAAACCGTTTGCCTTGATGGACATCCGGCTATAGTAGATCAGCACGCACAGGATCGCCACCGCCGCGAAAATCTGCGCCAGAGAGATGAAGGCGGAGAACTTGTTGAGCTGAGAGATCAGACGGAAATGCATCAGCGGTGAATCGTTTCGCGTGGAGTCCATGATGATCTCCACCACACCGTAGAGCACAAGCGCCATATGGATCGTGTTTCCATCACCCGCGCAAGGCCACTTCATCCAGCGTTCTTCATCATCCAGATAAAAGCGCCAGACCACCGCCGTCACCGCCAGCATCAGCAGAAATGCGATGAAAAAGCTCGCAAAACGGTAGGTGACATTGCCCGCAGCGTCCACGCTCGCCACCGAGAAGGGCAAGCGCTGGAAGAGGGGCGTCTTGATCGTGATGCGTCCGCGGCAGGTGGTGTTGAAAAGCGCGCTCAGCCGAATAAACGCCACCAGCAGGCAGAGGCCCGGCGCCGCCGCGTCCAGCAGCCCCTTTACGCTTCCGGTCAGGCGCAGCTTTTTTGCGAGAAAGGCCGCGAGCCATACGCCGAGGAACATCCCCTGCAGGCAGAAGCTGCCGCGGTCAAAATCCGTAAAGGCCGCCGCGAAGGAGGCGTAAACCTCACCCGTGAAGTACCAGTGCAGGAAACGGCCGAATACCACGCCGAACAAAAGCCCCATCACGCCCAGTGCCAGCGGCGCCGTGATTCCCTCTCCCCGGCGAGCGTACAGGGCGCAGGTAATGAGCACGGCCAGCAAAATCCCCAGGGAAATCGTCACCGCGCTCATGCGAAACACAGCGAAATCGAGATCCAGAACATAATCCATCAATTACCGCCTCCTTCCCCGGTACTGCCCGTGGCAGACGCAAAATAGATAATATCGCTGACCAGGCGCTCAGACGCCCAGTCCACATGGTTGTAGGGCTTCCCCTGCCAGACAATTTCACTGGTCTGACCGCCGTCAAGACCGTAGGCGGTGATGACGCCCTTGCGCTCAAAAAACTCCGCCATCTTGTTGACCGTGCAGTTTGCGGCGTTGGAGCCGTGGTTGACCGTCATATAGAGGTAATGCAGCTGATCCTTGACGCCGATGCCGGCGCGGGAATAGGCCGTATCCACCTCGCCCGCGGGATACCAGCTCACCGTCTGCGCCACGCCGTCTCGCACGAGGATCGGTCCAAAGGCCAGGGAGAACACCACATCGTTCTCCGCCATCCATTGGCGGATGGACTCTTCGGTGTTTTCCTCCCCCAGCTCCTTGTACAGAAAATCACCGTCGGCGGTGACAAAAAGCGTATCGAAGCAGTTGTACTTCTTGTAGCTGCCGGTGTAGGTGGAGGTGTTGAAGCGGTAGAGCTCACGGTTATAGGCCACGATGCCGAAGTCGCGGAAGGCGTAATAATCGGCGTTCATCGCGACAACGCAGTTGGTGGAGGCCGCAAGCTCTGTGGCAAAGTAATAGTTGTAGGAGCCAAAGGCGTCATCCGCCAGCTTGCGCCGGAGTTGGGACCCGTCACGTACCTTGACTTCCGCGAAGCTGCAGCAGCGCCCGTCGAGATCCTCCTTCCAGAGAATGGTCAGGATCGAGTCGTCGAGGTAATACTTGATCTCCTCGGCGTAGAGTCCGGTGTAGAAATTGGCGTTCGGATCAAAGGCCACTTCCTCATCCTCGCGTAAGAGACCGCTGTCGCGCGCTTGCCGGATCACGTCAAGGATTTTTTCCGCCTGATCCACCGGCACAGAGCCGAAAGCGCTCGGATCCGGCGCGGGCGCCACCAGCGCGTCCTCCGGGATGTAGTAGTGAACGGGCTCGGGCGTCGGTTCCGGGGTCGGCTCCGGCGTAATCTCCGGGGCTTCCGTATCGGGCTGGGCGGGGGTCGCCGCCGCAACCGGCGTCTCCGTGACCACAGGCGCAGCTGTGGCGACCGGTGCCGCCGTCGCGCGCGGCTGCGCCGTGACGCCCATGGGGTGCAGATTGTTGAGCGACCACCACAGCCCCAGGCAGAAAAGCCCGATCAGCACCAGGTTCAAAAGCGCCCGCAGCCCGGCGGGCAGAGGCTGAAACGCCGCCTTCTCTTCCTCATCCTCGTCGTCAAGTTCTTCCTCCGGCTCGCTTTCCTGCTTCTGACGTTTGGAGAAGAGGCCGCCTTTCTTCTTCGGCTCCTCATCCTCGTCGTCAAGCTCCTCCTCCGGCTCGGACAGCTTGCCGCGCAGCTTGGAGAAGAGGCCGCCGGGCTTCCTCTCCGGCTCCTCATCCTCGTCGTCAAGCTCCTCCTCCGGCTCAGACAGCTTGCCGCGCAGCTTGGAGAAGAGGCCGCCGGACTTTCTCTCCGGCTCCTCATCCTCATAGCCCTCCTCGGTTTCGTCATAGGAGAGCTCCTCCGCTGCCGGAGCGTCATAGATCATCGTCTCGTCGGAGACCTCGCTCGAAGCAGGCTCCGATGCGTTCCGAGGCGTATCGACCGGGGACGACTTCTCATATTCCGCCAGGATGGCGTCTAAATCCAGATCGTCGTAGTTCATTGTCATCCATCACTTTGCATCAGTTTTTGCCTTGAAACCATCAAGAC
>CAJOCV010000193.1:1158-4951 GCA_905233785.1 uncultured Oscillospiraceae bacterium | reverse complement strand
GTGCCGGTCTCCTTGATGAAGTCCACGTAGTCCTGGATCATCTGGCTCTTGAGGTTGGTGGGGATGTGGATCTCCGGGCACATCTGCAGGCCCAGGCGCTCGGCCAGGGGCAGGGCGCCCTTGATGATCTCGCGCCAGTTCTCCACGGGGTTCAGGGCGTCGTCCACCACGCTCATCTTGGTGCGCAGCACCTTGAAGCCCAGGCGGTGAGCCAGGCGCAGATCCTGCTCCAGACGGGCCACGGCCTCTTCGGTGGTGAGCATGCGGTCCTGCAGCACGCGGCAGTCGATCCAGTGGCCGTACTCCACGGGCTCCACCTGGTACTTGTCGCAGAGGGAGAACCAGTAGTTCACCCACTCGTCGGTGGGATAGGGGTAATTTTCGATATGGGTGTTGGCCAGGATCTCCACGCCGGTGGCGCCCATGTCCTTCATATCCTCGAAGCAGTCCTCGAGGGTCTTTTCAAAGCCGAACTCGGCGGAATAGCTGTAAAGGGCGACGCCCCGCTTGGGGCCGACAGTCGTATTGCGGTACATTCTGGTTCCTCCCTTAAAACTCGAGTGCAGCGGGCATCTCGAAGGTGGTGGTCATCTTGTAGGGCTCGCCGGTCTTGACGCACACGTCAAAGGCGTTGATGCCCTCGGTGACGTGGCGGCAGAGCTCGGCGGAGACTCTGGGCTTGCGGCCTTCGACAATGGCGCGGGCCATGTCGGAGACGCCTGCGCCCCGCTGGTTGCCCACCCGGGGAGCCAGGGTCTCGATCTCGGTGAAGAGTCCCATGGTCTCGGGGCCGTAGATGGCGCCCAGGCGTGCGCCCACGTTGTCGCCCTTGGAGTTTACAAGGTTCTTGAAATCCTCGGCCTTCAGCAGCTTGATGGGGCCCATCATGGCATTGGGATCGGGCGCGAAGAGCACGCCCTCGGTGCCGTAGATCTCCATGCCGGGCAGGCTGGACTTCCACTCGTCATAGGTCAGGTTCAGGTTGCCGATGACGCCGTTCGAGAACTTCAGGACGCCGCAGTAGTTGGTGTTGACCTCGACCTCAACGTCCTTGCCCCAGATCTCGCGCACATCCCAGCCGCGGTTGGCGTAGGCAAAGAGGCTCTCAATGGGTCCAAGCAGGGTGACCAGAGAGGTCAGGAAGTAGGGGCCCATGTCCAGGGCCGGGCCGACTCCCTTCTTGTACAGATAGCCGGCATTGGGGTGCCACAGGTCCGCGCCGGGTCCCACATAGTTTGCGGTGACGCCGATGACCTTGCCGATGGCTCCCTCGTCCAGCAGCTTGCGCACGGTCTGAAACTCCGGGGTCAGGAAGGTGTCGGGCGCGGCGCCCACGAAGAGGCCCTGCTTGGCTGCAAACTCCACGATCTCATTGGCCTGCTGGAGGCTCGCGGCCAGGGGCTTTTCGCAGTAGACATGCTTGCCGGCCTTCAGAGCGGCCATGGTCAGGCTGTAGTGGGAGGCGGGATTGGTGAGGATGATGACGATGTCCACCTCGGGATCCGCCAGCATCTCTTCGGTGGTGTAGACCTTGGGCACGTTCCAGCGGGCGGCGGCGGCCTTGGCAGCCTCCACATTCAGATCCGCGCAGCCCACCGGGCGCAGGTTTTTGAACACGGGGCCCAGGGTGCCGAAATAGTGGTCGCAGTACACGCCGGTACCGATGACGCCATAACCGAGAACTTTTTCTTCCATGCTTTCCTCTCCTTTTTATGGATGATTTGATCGAAGTTTTTTCTTGACTTATCGCTGGCCCCAGTATATAAAAGAATCACAGGGCGCGTAGTGACACGTGTCACTTTCTACGCAAAAAAAAGAGAGCGCGCTTTGTACACTATCGACAAAAAGGAGCCGGTCGCCTGTGGAAACGATCCATAATCATAGACTTTATGACCAATATATCGACTCGCGCCAGATTCGGAGCCTGTTTACCGGGGAGCCGCCCCACTTCCTTCTGCTGCACTATGCGCCGGGGGACCTGCTGACAACCCCCTTCTCCCCCAGCGGCTACCTGCAGCTGGTGGTGGACGGCGAGCTGCTTCTCTATGACATGCCGGATGAAGCATCCACCATCTCCCTCCATTCCGATTTTTTTGATGTCAACATCCTGGGAGATATGGAGCTCCTGGGCGTGCCGTTTACCCCGCTGTTCGTGGAGGCGAAATCCGATGTTTATACCCTCGCCCTCTACCTGGAGCAGCAGCGGCAGCGCCTGCTGGACGATCCTGTCTTTCTGCGCTATCTCTGCACCTCAATGGCGGAGAAGCTCAACGGCGCAGTCATGGGCTCCAACCAGCTGACGCTCTATCAGAAGGTCAGACGCTCCCTGCGCTATGCCGAGCCGGGACAGCGCATCAGCGGGATCGCGGCGATCGCCGAAAGTCTGAATGTCAGCAGCCGCCAGCTCATGCGCGTGCTGAAGGAATTCTGTGAGCTGGGCGTGCTGTCACACGAGAAAAAGGGCGAATATCAAGTACTGAAAAAGCCGGAGGGGTGATCCTCCGGCTTCTTTTTCTATCAGAAGCGCTGCAGCTCCACCAGCATGGCAGAGGGCATGTCGCCGAAGCGCAGGCTCATCTTCTCATCGCCGTTCATCACGCGGCCGGGAACCCACTGCCCCTTCACCACACGGCCTTCCTCCAGACGGAGGATATCCAGCTTCCTGTTCACGCCGGGCTTGACGTGAAACTCCGGCGTGCAGTTAAGGCCGACCAACAGGAACTTGTCCTCGCTCAGCTCCAGCGCCCAGAGGGCGCCCAGGGGCTTGCCGCTCATACGCGGACCATACTTTACCACAAAGTCATAGTGGGCAAAGCGCAGGAAGGCGCTGTAGTCGGTCTCACCGTGGCGCACACAGGTCTTGAGGTGCTCGGTGCCGCGATACTGCAGATACAGAGGCTCCAGCTGCTCGAGCAGATCGTACCTTGCTGCCGGTGATGTCAAAGGCCGAGGGGTCGATGTTCAGGGCGATCATCAGATCCATGGGGGGCTTGTCCAGCTGGCTGGGATCCAGAGCCAGATCCTCGATGCCGAAGGGGGAGAAGCAGAGGGCGTTCTTCGCGCCGAAGGCATAGAGGGCGTAGGAGGAGGCCACCGCGTCCTTGCGGATCTCGGGGATGAAGAGCGGGTTTTCCTCCGTGGCATAGCTGTCCATCACATCCGCGCAGTAGGGCACATAGATGTCCGGGCCGAAGGCGAAGAGGGAGGGAGCCGCAGCACGCCAGATGGGCTGCACCCGCTCCACCGGGCCGCCGGAGGGATAGGAGCCGGGGAACCAGGGGCTCTGCCGCAGCCAGGCGTTGGCGTAGCAGGGCAGGTCGTATGCCTTCTTGCCGGAGGCGGCGATGGTCTCCACCGCGGAGGCAAAGTGCCAGGCCATGAAGGCTTCGCCCGCATCCTCGCCGAAGAGCTCTTCCCAGGTGCCGGACTTGTTGAGGGCGGCAGCCAGCTTTTCGGGGATAGGCGCAAAGAAGGCCTTTTGTGCGGTCTCGCTGTAATCCCGGTCAGTGCCCAGCAGGCCGATCTCGTTTTCCACCTGCATGACGATCACGGTGTTCTCTTCTGCATCGATCTCCCGGATGCGCCGCATCAGGGCGGTGAAGGCCTGGCGATCCTTCTCCACCGCAGTGGCGCAGAGGGGGGAGATGGTGGTCATCTTCTCACCGTTGACCTTTTCGGCGCGGAAATAGGTCTCGGTATCCCGCTTCATCCAGGCGGGGACATACATGGACTCTGCATTCTTCCACAGGCCGAACCACAGGATGCAGAGCTTCAAGCCCTCTTTGCGGGCGCC
>CAJOCV010000193.1:0-1071 GCA_905233785.1 uncultured Oscillospiraceae bacterium | reverse complement strand
AGCTTCTCCTCCAGATACACCGGATCGGAGGCGTTGGAGTTGTGGATCTCGCCGCTTCTCATAAAGAAGGGCTTGTCGTGAACATAGAGAGTGGGGATGCCTTTTTCATCGCGCTTGACAACAGGAAGACTCATGGGAATGCTCCTTTCAAATTTGAATCTCGAATGAAACCGAAAAAGACCCGACGCCGGGGAACAGGGCCGCGCTCGCGTGGAAGCCTATCGCCTGGGGTCGGATCTTTTGCTTTCTGATTCTATTTTAGCTTGACAAACCGAAAGGCTCAATCTTAATATACTAATAAGCATATAAACATATTAAGATTCGGAGGCGGGCCATGCGGTATTCGATCTCTGTTACCAAGCGGCAATATGCCAAGGTCCCCCTGCTTCTGCGCACCCTGGGCATCGACCATGTGCAGGACCCCATCTACCGGCCCGACGGCTTTCCGGTCTGGCAGCTGTTTTACGGCGTCTCCGGCAGCGGCGAATTTCTGCTGGACGGCGGACGGGGCATTCTCCGGCCGGGTCAGGCAGCTCTTCTGGCCGCAAATGAGGCCCACAGCTACCACAGCCTGGAGGGCGAGTGGGTGATGCACTATGTGGGCTTTGAGGGCAAGCTCTGCCAAAAGCTGATGGCCGGCCTTGGCCTGGGCCAATCCGGGCTCTACAGCATGGCCCGGACGGAGCTTCTTTTGGATCATTTGCGCAGGCTGGAGGGCATCTTGCTTCAGGCAAGCCCCGATTCCACGCTGCAGTGTTCCAAGGAGCTGTATTCCCTGCTGCTGGATTTCTCCCAGGCCCTCACGCCCCTGCCGGACAGCCGCTATACGGAGGCTGTCGGCATGGAAAAAGAAATGATCCTCTATCTGGAGGATCATTTCGGAGAGGATATTTCATTGGATGATCTTGCCGCTCACTTTCGGCGCACGCCGGAGTACCTCTGCGGCATTTTCAAGGCTGCCACCGGGGAGACCATCTCCCATTATCTCCGGCGCATCCGCATCCACCGGGCCAAGCTCATGCTGATGGAGCGGCCGGACGCGTCTCTGCGGGAGATTGCGGAGGCCTGCGG
>CAJOCV010000192.1 GCA_905233785.1 uncultured Oscillospiraceae bacterium | reverse complement strand
TCCATCCCGGAGAAGTTCAGCGTCCTCGGCGCGCCCGCCTCCCGCAGACGCAGCTCCAGCTCCAACTGGGCATAGGTGGCGGCGTGATCCGTGGGCTTTAGAACGCGGTTTGCCTCCCACAGCTTTTTCGCCGTCTCCGCGTCCATCAGCTCCGCCGCGTAGGACAGCGCCAGGTGGTTCGGCGTATGCTGCCAAAGCTCCGGCAGCGTGTCCTTTGCCGCCATTTCCGCCTGATTGACCAAGTACAGCCCCGCCAGACAGTCGCGGAAGTTCTGGTGGAGAAATGAAAAGATCCTTTTCCCATCCTCTTTTTCCCCCTTCAGCATACCGATCTCGCGGAAGACAAAGTTCGGACTGATGATCTCATTGACCTTCGGCCAATCATCATTATTATCTTCAAATTGATCCCACAGACCACGCAAATGCTGCGGTAGATGATTCAAGTGTATTCCATTCAATGCTTGCAGGATCAAATCCCGTGCTTCGCTCTTCTCTATATCGAAACTTTGCTTTGAGAGCATCTCCCACGCGATCCTCGGCAGAATGTACTCGCAGGCCAGCGCGCAGGAGAGCACCCAGTTTTCGTCTCCCTCCTTCCGCAGCAGCTCACGCTGGAGATAGTTCCAGATGATCGCGCCCTTGCTCCGTGCCTCCTTGAAGGCGAGCGGATAGCCCGCGTTTTCCCTTTCCTGAATCCGCCCCGTCCTGGCGTACAGCGTCAGGAACAGCGGATAGCCGAGAATGTCCCACAGCGCCTTCTCCGTCGGGAGCGGTACGCCGAGCGCGTTCAGGTATCCGGTGATGTCCGACTCCTCCAGCGGCTTGAGCGTGATGCCGATGGGGCTGCCCGCCAGCTCCTCCACCAGATTCAGCCCGTCCAGCGGGCGGGACACGGCGATGAACTGTGCGCCGGGGTGGGCCGTGCGCCAGTCGTTGAGCTTTTTCAGCACCTCGCGCCGCTGCCCGGTTGGGATCTCGTTGAAGCCGTCGAGCAGCAGGATCAGCGCGGGGCCGTCCTCCCGGGGCTGCGTGGCGCGCCGGTCGATCTCCGCCGCCCAACCGAGAATCCTGTTTTGGAGATACTCCGGGAGCGTCAGCGTCTTCCCGCCCTCCGCCAGCTCATACAGGTGCAGATACAGCGCCGGGGCGGGGAGCGGAACGGTGGGGGAGAGCAGCGTCACGGTTTTGCCGATCCCGCCGTCGCCCTCGATGACGATGCTGCGGTTTCCTGTATTCTTCCAGCTCTCGGCGATCAGCCCCCAGACCGTCCCGGCTTTCCCGTCCTCGTCGCGCGTCCCCTTGGACTCAAAGGCTTCCACCTTTTCCACACCGGGGAACAGCCGCTCGTCCAGCTCGTCCGGCTGCATGAGCTTGAAGCTGGGGTGCGTTTCGCGGGTGTCCCGTAGTATCCGATCGAGACAGGCGCAGAGCTGGATGTCGTGCGCCGCCGCGCTGACCGCCGTAGAGAAATACCGGTCCATCAGATCGGACAGGGATTTTTTCTTGTCGATCCCGGCGTCCAGCACCCTTCTTTCCAGCTCTGCGGCGCTGAACAGATACCCCTCGGGGTCGAGCACGATACCCTCCGGAACTTGGAAGGCCTTTTTGTACTTGGGCAGCTTGTTTGCGATGGCGACAAAGTAGAAGCGATAGCCTTTGTACGCCGCGCTTTTGTCCAGCGATTCCTGTACCTTATTCTGCTTCGTCGTGCTCGACACCTGCACGACGATCCGGTTTTTATGGTCGAACAGGTCGATCCCCTTCGCGTTCTGCTCGACGGCGTTGGCGTTTTCCAGCCTCCAGCCGAAAAGCAGGTTCAGAAACTCCGCGTAGAAGCTCTCCGCGTGGATATTCAGGCTTTGCAGATTGAGGCAGTTTTCCCGCTCCACGGTGATCACAAGCGCGGTCAGCTTATCCCGGAAATTGTTGTAGTAGTATTCATTGTTGTTCCTGAAATCCATGCCGTCACACCTCTTCCGCCGGAAAGTGTTGTCTTTATTATAGCCGCAAGTCTCGGGCCGCGTCAACCGATTTCGGGCGGATCCGGGGTTTTCCGCGCAAATCGGACATCCTGCTTGCAATATCCCTACACCCTGCGTACAATATCTCATAGTCAAGGCAGAAAACGCCTGTCCAATACGACACAGAAAGATCGGATGTTTATGAATACTCAGCCATTCGTACATAACAACAGAGGCGCAGGACGGCCGCAGATCCTGCTGATCGGCAACGGGCTGGAGCGTGGGAAGGACGGTCAGCCGGAATGGAGCGCACTTCTTGATGCCTTGCGTGCGCCGGGGCGCGCGAAGGCCACGGATGAGGAAAAGGACAGGATTCCATTCCCGCTCTTGTATCAACTCCTTTCCACGCCGAATCCTCCGCCCGCTGTCATGCGAGCGGAGGCAATCAAGGCGGAGGAGGCGCGACTGGCCGAAGGCCTGAAATGTCTCAAACACAGCTCCAACGCGCTGCTTGACCGCTTGCCCTTCCTGGGTGCGGATCATATCTTCACGACGAACTACCCCTACTCTCTGGAAGCCGCGTTTTACCCCCGGCGTGACGTACAGAACGCCCGTTCCCGCGGCGCTGTCCGCTTTTCCCTGTGTCTGCCGGATAAGGACGGGAAAAAGCAGCGGGAACAGTGTTATCGCCTCCACACGGGCTATGAGGCCAAGAACAGCGACGGGCGCAGGGTTGGCCTTTGGCATATCCACGGGGAAACCGGCGTTCCGACAGGGATCGTTGTCGGCCATGATCGCTATGGCCGTCTGCTCAGCCGGATGGAGCAGCTATGCGGAAAAGAAATCAACCGGACGATGGAGGAAAAACCACGCGAGTTTCGCTCCTGGCCGGAGTTGTTCCTCTTCGGGGACGTGTATGTATTGGGCATGGGCTTCGCGCTCTGTGAGTATGATCTCTGGTGGCTGCTGCG
>CAJOCV010000191.1 GCA_905233785.1 uncultured Oscillospiraceae bacterium | reverse complement strand
ATGGTGTTTTTGCCGAGGCAAAGCCCCGTCAAAAACGGATTTCAATCTGTTTTTCGCCATCCGAGGCGAAAAATCAGAGGCGTTCCCCCTCTGAACTCCACCTGTATGGGGCAGACTGAACACTTACCCGTTTTCCTATCTTCTTTCATTTACAAATTGTTCAAATTTCGTCTTGACGAGCAATAGCGCTGATGCTATAATTATTTAAAGAAGCAAAGAGTGAAAGATTGGCCGATCCCTGCCGCGTGGGCACAGTCAGGCCGTGGATCGGTCAGATTCTTTTTCCGGCGGGCTTCTGCGAGTTTAAAAACAATTTGAGAGAGGAGAGGTATTATGGAAAACAATCGCAGTTCCTGGGGCAGCAACTTAGGCTTTCTGCTCGCTGCCATCGGCTCGGCTGTCGGTCTGGGTAATATCTGGGGCTTCCCCTACAAGATGGGCAAGTCCGGCGGCTTTACCTTCCTGCTGGTGTATCTGCTGCTGGCCGTGTTCGTGGGCATGATCATCATGGTCTCGGAGCTCGCCATCGGCCGCAAAACCAAGCTCAGCCCCATTGACGCCTACAAGAAGGTCTCGGCAAAGTTCGCCTGGATCGGCTGGATGGCCACCATCGCGCCCTTCCTGATCATGAGCTTTTACTCCGTGCTGGGCGGCTACTGTCTGCAATACATCGCGCTGAACATGACGAAGCTCTCCTTCGGCAACGGCGCGGTCGCCATGTCCGGCAGCGAGATCTTCGGCGCCATGCTGACGACGCCGCTCGGCTGCGTGGTGTTCACGGCTCTGTTTATTTTCCTGTGCATGGCCATCGTGCAGGGCGGCGTCTCCAGCGGGATTGAGAAGTTCAACAAGATCGGCATGCCCGCGCTGTTTGTGATGCTGCTCATCATCATCGTCCGCTCTCTGACCCTGCCCAACGCGGTGGAAGGGCTCAAGTTCATGTTCGTCCCCGGCTATGCGGTCAAGGCGCAGTTCATTGAAAAGGCTCCCAACCTTATCACCGTTCTCGGCACCGCCGGCGGGCAGATGTTCTTCTCCCTGTCCCTCGCGATGGGCGCCATCCTGACTTACGGCTCCTACCTCTCGAAGGAGGAGAACCTGGTCAGAAACTCCGTCATCATCGTCATTTCCGATACCCTGATCGCCATCATGGCCGGTATCGCCGTCATCCCCGCCGCCGTCGCCAACGGCATTGCCAACGGCACCCCCGTCGGCCAGATCAAGCTGAGCGGCCCCAACCTCCTGTTCGTCACGCTGCAGGACGTGTTCTCCAACATGGGCAGCCTCGGCCCCCTGTTCGGCGTCATCTTCTACGCGCTGGTACTGATCGCGGCCATCTCCTCCGCCATCTCCCTGATGGAAGCCATCGCCGCCCACTGGATCGACATGGATATTCAGAAGGGCGAGAACGATACCCGCAAGCAGCGCGTGCTGACCGTGTCCCTGCTGATCCTGTTTGAGGCGGTCATCGTCGCGTGGGACGGTCTGGGCTCCAACTTCTCCCCGGCGAGTCTGCTGGGTATCTCCGATCCGCCCACCTTCCTCGACTGCTTCCTGGACTTCATGGACTGCTGGTCTGAGGGCATTGCGATGCCGCTCGGCGCGATGCTGATGGCGCTGATGATCGGCTGGGAGAAGAGCCCCGAGCTGGTGCTGGACGAGGTCGCGCACGGCGATCCCTCCGAGGGCTTCAAGAAGTTCTATCGCATCTGCATCAAGTTCGTAGTGCCTGTCGTGATGGCCTTCGTGCTGGCCGGCCAGATGATCGATTTCTTCGGCGGCCCGCAGATCGTGTGGTACATTGTCTCGGTGGTGGCGCTGGTCGTGTTCTTCTGCCTGTCCTTTTTCCAGCCGCACGCGGAGAAGTGAAAATTCGCAATACATACGCTGGGGCTGTGAAAACTTCGTTTTTCACAGCCCCAGTTTTCAGTTTTCAGAATTCAGTTTTCAGAAAAGAAAACGAAAATGTCCAAACAATTTCACCCCAGCATCATAAGGGAGAGCCGAATCCATTGACAATTGATTGCAGTCTTACGCTTTTTCTGTTCTCAAAACAGCGATACAAATTCCGATTTTCTGTCTGAATTCTGAAAACTGAAAACTGAAAACTATGAGGACGAGGAGGCTGCGGTATGATCGCAAAGGTAAACGGCGTTGAGCTGTACTATGAAAAATCCGGCGAGGGGCGGCCATTGCTGCTGGTACACGGCAACGGGGAGGATCACACGATCTTCAACGAGGCTGTGCGGGACCTGCGCGGCGATTTTTGCTGCTATACGGTGGATTCGCGCGGGCACGGGCGCTCGAGCCGTGTAAAGGCGCTGCACTATGAGGACATGGCCGCGGACATGCTCGCCCTGCTCGAAGCGCTTGATCTGCGCGACGCGGTATTTTACGGCTTCAGCGACGGCGGCATCGTGGGTCTGCTCACGGCGGCGAAAACCGATCGTGTCACGACGCTGATCGTGAGCGGCGCAAATCTCAGCCCCCGGGGCGTGAAAAAGAAGCTGCGCGCTCAGCTCTGGCTCCTAAACAAGCTCAAGCCGGATGAAAAGCTCGCTCTCATGCTGCGCGAGCCGCAGATTTCGGACGCCACGCTGCGTGCCGTTCGGGCGGAGACGCTGGTGCTCGCCGGGACTGACGACCTCATCCTGCCCGAGGAGACGCAGCACATCGCCGCCATGATCCCGAACGCCGATCTCCAGTTCGTGGAGGGCGAGGATCACGGCTCCTACATCGTCCACAGCGCCAAGATTGCCGGGATCATCCGGGAGTATGTCCTGGGGTAGCGGGCGCGTTGCAAAATGCGAAACAAATGCGAAAACCCTGGTTGCATCGTCGGAGGGCCTTGTGTCCCTCCCGGCGAACCAGAGCTCGTATAGCAAAGAAATGTTCGGCGAATTCGTACAATCTGCGAATTCGCCGAACATTTTCTCAAG
>CAJOCV010000190.1 GCA_905233785.1 uncultured Oscillospiraceae bacterium | reverse complement strand
TCCAGATAGGAAGAGAGCCTGTCATAGTCGCCCTCGTTCTGACAGACGACGGTTCCGCCCCGCAGATAATCCCTGTCCCCGCAAATGCTGGCGAACAAGAACTGTGACAGCGTGGATTTCAGATTCAGCCGGTCGCCCTCGTCGGAGCAGAAATACACATCTGCCGTGCAGGTCTGAACGGCCTCTATAAAATCTATGTACTGATCAAGATGCTTGAGCTTCATGTCGTCTCCTTTGACTTTTGAATTTGTCCGCCCTGTTCGCGGAATTTTGCCGGGGATACGCCTACATGCTGGCGGAAGACCCGGTCGAAGTGGCTGCGATTGCCGAAGCGCAGCAGGTCGCTGATCTCCTGGATCTCACGGGAGGTGGTCAGCAGCAGGAGCTTGGCGGCGTCAACGCGCACGCTGTGGATATAGTCGCTGATCTTCATGCCCGTTTCTTTGGCGAATTTCCGGGAGAGATAGTATTCCGCGTAGCCGCAGTGCCGGGCCAGATCTTCCAGCGTGATCTCGTTCATGTAATTGGCCTGAATGTAGCTGCGGCAATCTCGCACCGCCTTGGAAAGACCGGTGCTCTCCCGGGTCTGCCGCACCTGGCGCAGGAAGGCGTTATACATGGCTTCACGAAGCCGATGGGCCTCCGGGAAGCTGCGCGCCGCCTCGATCCGGCTGACCCATTCGCTTTCCAGCTTTTTCGCGGTATAGACCGGCACGCCGCTGCGGATGGCGGTTCTGGCGCAGAGCCCCGTGAAAATCAGCATGTTGTCCTTGATCAGACGAAGCGTGTCGCGGATATCGAAATCCTGCAGTTCCCCGGAAAAGGAAGGCGACTCCTCCGGGGGCTGCGTGCCCTCGGCCAGATGCCGCAGAAGCATCTCCTCATAGGCCGCCATGCGCTGATAATCGTTCCCGCTGCCGGACTGCGCGACATTGTCTTTTTGCGCATTTGGCTGTTCGCTCTTGCGTGTCAGGATGACCGGCTTCGCCACCTCCAAATAGCAGGTATAGTGGAGCATGCAGGCGTACTGCCGCACCATATCAAAGCGCAGCACCGGCACGTCCCCCAGGACGTTGAGATACTGCCGCCGCAGATGCTGGGAAATCCCCTGGCGGTCCAGCGCCTGCAGGCTCTCCTCCACCGAGGCGTTTTTGAGATACACAGGGCCGAGGATCACCAGAATATGCCCGCCGCTCCGGAGGTGCACCCACTCTGCGATCCAGACGAGCCCCAGCGTGCCGCCCAGAATGTGCGGAAGGGCTTCTGTGTCTTTCAGACCGATCGCCTGATCCAGCACGCCGCCCGCGCGCAGGAAGAGATGGTATTCCTCCTGATGGGGAGCGGTGCTGAGATACAGGTGCTTTTCTTCGTTGAAGCACCAGGCACCCATGCGGCAGGCGGAAAAAACCTGGCCCTGAAAATCACTGAGTCGATATTCCACGTCCGAACGAGCAAGTTTCATCCTTTTCACGCCCCTTTGGGAGCATTATACGCCATTTTCCTCCTTTCGTAAAGAATCAGCGGTGGGCAATTGCTCACCGCTGATTCTATGTAAGGAGTGAAAAGAGATCAGGCTTCGTGCTTCGCTTCGGCTTCGGCGCGCCGGGCCTCGTTCTCCGCGCGGATCTGAGAGATATTCTTATCCAGGTTGTACAGGCGGAAGACCAGATACACGACCACGTTAAGCGCTGCGGGAATCAATGAGTACAGCAGGCGGATCATGGTAATGGCGGAGTCGGGCTGCACGGTCAGGTTGCCGTCATAACCGGCCAAGCCGATCAGGATACCGAGGATGCCCGCGCCGATGCCAGCGCCCACCTTGGTGGCAAAGCCGTTGACCGCGCCGAGGGAGCCCTCCATGCGGCTCAGACCGATGTGCTCGTTATAATCCGCGCACTCGATGATGAGCAGCGCAGCGAGCATGGTGATGGGGACAGAGCTGGCGCCGGTGAGAATCGCGCCGATCACCAGCAGGATCATATTGCTGCCGGCAAAGAAGTTCACGATACCGGCAGCCACGCCCACCAGCAGGCCAATGCGGACCAGCTTGGCAACGGACATCTTTTTGAGCATCTGGGGGAAGATGAACATCAGCGGCAGCACGATGACCTGGCTGAGGGCGAGCACGCTCATGAGACCCACGTTGCCCACGATCTCCGTGAAGTAGAAGACGCCGACGCCCATGTTGGTGAGCAGGTTGATGACCAGAGAGGCCAGCGCAATAATGTAGATATAACGGTTTTTCTTCAGAAGCTGAAAGACTTCCTTGAGGTTCACCTTGTCGCCTTCGGCACTCACGTCCACGTCGTTGGTCTCCTTGATGACGAAGAAGCGGAGCATACCCAGCACCGTCAACGGAACAGCGAAGATCAGCACCAGCTTGACCCAGCCGCCCTGGCTGGTGGCCATGGCGCCCATCAGCGTGGGGAAGAGGACGTTGAAGATCAGTACGATCAGCATCGGGACCACGCCGCCGTAGGTGGACAGCTGCACGTACTCCTTCTGGGAGGAGAAGGCGCGCACCATGTAAACGGTGCTGTTGGCGTTGAGGAAGGTATAGAAAATGGAGTTGGCGAAGAGATACATGACCAGAATCCAGATGCTCTTGACCACCATGGTGGCGCTCTCAGGCACCATGAACATCAGCACGGTGGTCAGCCACATACCGATCACGCACAGCTCATAGGGACGGCCGCGGCCCATCTTGGTGTTGGTGCGGTCGACGATGAGACCGGCGAAGAGGTCAGTGACGCCGTCGATGAACTTGCTGGCCAGCAGCAGGCCGCCCACCAGCGCTGCGGGCATTTTCATCGTGTTCACCGCAAAGATGGTCAGATAGCCAAGGATCATCATGGCCACGCCCGTGGAACCGCCGCGCAGGGACCAGGCCATCAGTTTGCCGAAGGGTACGCCCTTTTCCTTCACGGGAGCGGGGTTTTTGATTTCTTCGTTCATGGGAAAGCTCCTCTCTTTTATGCGTTTCTGG
>CAJOCV010000189.1:3041-6018 GCA_905233785.1 uncultured Oscillospiraceae bacterium | reverse complement strand
CTGATCTCCGTCAACACAGAGCATAAACCCCGGGGCGGGCGGCAAACGCCGCCCGCCCTTTCTCAAAAGGAGAAGCATGATGAAAAAATCCGTCATGATCGCGCTGCTGCTGGTGGTCGTTCTGGCGCTGGGGGCGCTGATCGGCCTGCGGGCGTTTGGCGCGCGCGGCAGCGAAGCGTCCGAGAGTCTGTCCGCCGCCGAAGCAGAGCAGCCCACGCCCGCGGCGAGCGAAAGCCCGGCTGCGCCCAGGACGCCGCTGCCGGCGCCGGTACGGACGTTGCCGGCGACTGAACCACAGCCCGCGCGGTGAAGCCTGATATATAGGAGAAAAGCACGGCGAAGTCGTAGTAAACTACGAATTCGCCGTGCTTTCTTCGTAAGAAAGTTGTGTTATGCTGCCGGGCGGCTGATAGCGACGCAAAGTTAGTCCTTTAGGGCCGCCCCTTGAGTTCAGGGACTTTTTTCACAGCCCCTCTATGATCGGCAGGGAAGCTCCACGCTTGCCGTCCGTTCCCCGTCGGAGACGGTGACGCGCAGCATCCCGGCCTCTCCGGCCTGGATGACGGTCTGCGCCTCGCCAAAATAGGTCGGCACCTCGCTCTGGGCGTAGTTTCCCTTGAAATAGCAGCTGCCGTTGGCCGTGCCCATGACGGCGCCGTTTTCGGCTCTGACGCGGATGCGATGCTTCTCCATGGGCTTTCCCTCACCGTTTTCATCGGTGTAGCGCATCCGGAAATAGACCATCTCGCCGGGGCGGCAGGATGTCGTTTCCGGCTCAAGGCGCAGTTCGGTCTTCTCCCCGGCGGTGAGGAGGGCGTCGCGGCCGATCTCCTTGCCCGCGGCGTCGAAGGCGATCACCAGCAGCTCTCCGGGCTGATAGCGCACACGAAAGCTTGCCCTCGCCTTCCTGGGCTTCGTTTGACCCACGCACTGCCCGTTGACATAGAGCTTCACCGCGTCCGCACGGGCGTAGACCTCCACTTCCGTCTCCTGCCCGTCGCAGCCCGGCCAAGTCCAGGAGCGCTGCGCTCTCGTCAGCTGCCAGCCGGTGATGTTGGGCTTTGCCTTCTCATAGGCCGGGAACACCGCGAGCCGCGGCCCCCGCTCCAGCTCAAAGGCGACGCGGGTGTAGTCTACCTCCGGGGTCTTCTTGCCGGTCATGTCGATGCGGCAGGTGCCGCCGCGAACGCGATCCTCGGGAGCCTCGGTCATATAATCGGCAAACTCCGGGCTGCTATCGCCGCACTCGCCGAGATAGTCCCATCCGGCCCAGACAAAGTCGCCCACCAGCTGGGGCACGTCCTTGGCAATCTCCCAGAAGTCATAGGCGTCGCCGATCAGGGTCTCGGAACCCAGAATCAGGCGCCGGGGGTACTTTTTCGCGTCCTTGCGGTAGCGCCAGTTGCCGTAGTTGTAGCCCGCGATGTCCATGGCGGCGAAAACGTCCCTTGTCTTCCAGTCGCAGGGCGGGAGCGTTGCGCCGAATTTCATAAAGTCCGTGCCGATCTTTGCGGCAATGGTGTTGAAAAACTCTGAGCCAACGGCCTTCTTCTTCGGCTTTTTGGCCGAGGCGTCCGCTGCCGCCCGCTGAGCCGCTTTTGCGTTCTGCTCCGCTTTCTCGTCGCTGTAGACGCCCATGCCCATGGAGGAGAGAAAGTTGAAGAAAATGTTGATGCCGCAGGTGACCGGGCGGGTGTCATCCAGACTGTGCAGATAATCCGTGAATTCCCGCTGCAGCGCGATGCCCTTCTCCTGGGCGCTCTCGGCCACCTCGTTGCCGGTGGAATACAGGATGACGCAGGGGTGGTTGTAGTCCTTGTCCACCATATCCTTCATGTCCTGCTTCCACCAGTCGCTCACATAAGAGGCGTAGTCATGCCGGGTCTTGTGCATATACCAGCAGTCTACATACTCATCCATCATCAGCATGCCGAGCTTGTCGCAGGCGTCCAGCAGATACCTGGAGCAGGGATTGTGGGCTGAGCGCACGGCGTTGTAGCCCGCCTCCTTCAGGATGCGGATGCGCCGCTCCTCAACCTCCGGATAGGTGCAGGCGCCGAGCAGGCCGTTGTCGTGATGGATGCAGGCGCCGCGGAGGACGCAGCGCTGGCCGTTGATCGCAATGCCCTGCTCCGGCGTCCAGCTCAGGGTACGGATGCCGAAGCGCTCTTCCGCCATGTCATTGCCGAAGCGCACGCGGCAGGTATAAAGGTACGGCGTCTGCACATTCCAGAGCCTGGCGTCGGGGAGCTCCAGTTCAAAAACGCCGCTGCCGCCTGCCTCTGCGACGACTGCCCCGCCGTCCAGAATCTCCACCTCCACTTTGCCGGGAACGGAGGTTATCACCTCTACGCGGATTTTAGCCGGGGCGATGGAGAGCGTTTTGATGCGCACGCCGTTGACGGGAATGTGCTTTTCTTCCCCCGCCCACAGCCACACCGGGCGAAAGATGCCGGCGCCCGAATACCAGCGGGAATTGGGCTGGTCGGCATTGTGGGCAATGACCCGCAGCTCGTTCTCCCCCTCGCGCAGAGCAGAATTGAGCTTTGCGTGGAAATTGGTGTAGCCATAAGGCCGGGAGGCGATCTTCTGCCCGTTGAGCCAGACCTCCGCGTTGTGATACACGCTCTCGAATTCCAGCAGCAGCTGTTTGTCCTTCCACTCATCCTCAAGGGGAAACAGCTTGCGATATTCATAATCGCCGCCCTCAAACCAGCCGATGTTGCCCTCCCCGAGACTGGTGCCGACTCTCGCTTCGGTACGCATGGCGTCGTGCGGAAGCAAGACGGGGATCGGCTCAGCGCCCGGCTTGATGGCCCGGCAGCTCCAGCCGCTGTTAAAATCGTATCGCTTCATGTTTCACCTTGCCCTTTCACTTTCGGTTTCGTTTTTCCGCTGTTCTTCTTGCGAATCTATTTTACACCAAAACCGCCGTACCGCAAGTATAAACCGAAACGCTGATACAAGTGCAAAAGCT
>CAJOCV010000189.1:0-3002 GCA_905233785.1 uncultured Oscillospiraceae bacterium | reverse complement strand
GTCTCTTTCAAAAAGTGGTCTTGACCTGCTCCAAAAACCGTTCGGCGATCGGAGTAAGCGGTTGATATTTCTTCCAGACAAGATACAGTTTCGTTTCCAGGGGCGGAGTGAGCGGCCTGAATACCAAGCCGCTGCCGGAGGATACGTCAAGCAATTTGTCAAAGGTCAACAGGTACCCGAGCCCCGCCTTTACGAAGACAGACCCGTTGTATGACAGCCGGAAGGACCCTTCCAGGTGAAAAGAGCCAAAATCGTCTCCCGCCCAATTCTTGATTTCCTGATACCAGGATTGCTCTGAGCAAAATAGCGGCATCCCGCGAAGGTCGGACGGACAGAAACTCTCCTTTTTTGCAAGAGAATCGTCTGCGGGAAATACCAGCCCCCAGCGATCCGCTTCGGGGAAAACAATAGATTCGTATTTGCTTTTCTCTGGTTCTTCTGCAAGGACAACGAAGTCCAACAGTCCCTTTTGCAGCTTTTCCGCGACTTGCTCCGTATCGCCGCTGGTGATGTGATAGCGCAGCTTCGGGTAGCGATCCTTCAAGCTTTTAATCGTATCCGCAATATACTTGATATGGTATGACTCGGCCAGGCCGAGAAACAGTTCTCCGCCGGAAATTTCATCCAGAGAGATAAATTCCTTCTCGATTTTATCCGCCATGCTGACAAGGTCTTCCGCTCTGTCGCGGAGCAGGACGCCCTCGTCCGTCAGCCGGATGCTGAAGCTGTGCCGGGTGAACAGCTTTTTATTGAGCTCGTCCTCAAGAGATTTCAAAGCCTTGGATAGCGTAGGCTGTGTCACATGAAGCCGCTCGGCAGCCCGCGTCATATTTTCCTCACGGGCAACGGCCAGAAAGTACCGAAGTGTTCGTATCTCCATCAGCTTCCCCTTTCGCAATATTCCTTTTATGAATATCATGATATTCATTATAACCATTAGCGAAACAGAAATCAATGCAGTATCATGAAATCGTTTCAAGGAAAAGGGCTCCAAGGAGAAACACATGATTATGGCAGATTACAAAGAGACATTGAAAGCCGGCATGGAAGACGCGGGATTGAGTCAGGATGCGGTCACCAGGGCGATCGTGCTCTATGAGAGCGACGCTCAGGATGAGCTTATCCGTTTCCTCCGGCTGCGGCGCTGTGAGCTGGTGGAGCAAATGCATGAGAGCCAGCGCAGAGTGGATCGCATGGACTACCTGATTCGCCAATCCCAAAACAATTGAGTACGGAAAGGATAGAACGATCATGATGAAAACAGCAGAACTGAAGCTGACAAACGAATGGGACAAGGTGTTCCCGAAAAGCGAGAAGGTTGATCACAAGAAGGTGACCTTTGTTAACCACTTCGGCATCACGCTGGCAGCGGATATGTACATCCCGAAGGACGCGGAAGGCAGACTGCCTGCCATAGCCGTTTCCGGTCCCTTCGGCGCCTGCAAGGAACAGTCCTCGGGGCTTTACGCGCAGACGATGGCGGAGCGCGGTTTTTTGACCATCGCATTTGATCCGTCCTTTACCGGGGAGTCCGGCGGATTCCCCCGCGCGATGCACTCTCCCGACATTGATGTGGAAGACTTCCAGGCGGCGGTAGATTTCCTCTCCGTACAGGCTTGTGTTGATCCCGCGCGCATCGGCATCATCGGCATCTGCGGTTGGGGCGGCATGGCGCTGCAGACCGCTTGCGTTGACACCCGGATCAAGGCAACCGTGACCTCCACCATGTACGACATGTCGCGCATCGCGGGCAACGGGTACTTCGATGCCGCCGACAATGAGGAAGCGCGGCATCAGGCGCGCCTTGCCATAAACAATCAGAGGACGGAAGATTATCAAAACGGCAATTACGCCCGTCAGGGCGGCGTTGTCGATCCGCTGCCGGAGGATGCGCCCTACTTTGTGAAGGACTACCACGACTACTACAAAACCCCTCGCGGCTACCATCCCCGCTCTCTCAATTCCAACGACGGGTGGGCGGCCAGTACCGGAACGTCGCTTATGAACACGAGGCTGTTTTGCTATGCAAAAGAAATCCGCAGCGCGGTTCTGATGATCCACGGTGACAAGGCGCACTCCTGCTATATGAGCCGTGACGCCTACGCCGATATGGTGAAGGACAGTAAGTACGCGGACAACAAGGAATTGCTGATGATCCCCGGCGCGACGCACACCGACCTCTATGATGGCGGCGGCAGGGACGCGATTCCCTTCGATAAGATCGAATCATTTCTGAAGGAGCATCTGAAATGAGCAGGGTTTTGGTCATTACCGCCAGTCTGCGCGCAAAGAGCAATTCCGATCGGCTGGCTGAAGAACTGATCCGCGGAGCTGCGGCGGCGGGGCATGAAGTCGAGAGCATCAGCCTCAAGGGGAAAGAGATCAAATTCTGCATCGGTTGTCTCGCCTGCCAGAAGACACAGAAGTGCGTGCTGAAGGACGACGCCGCGGAGATCGCGGAGAAGGTCAAAAACGCGGATACGCTGGTCTTCGTGACGCCGATCTATTACTATGAGATGAGCGGTCAGATGAAAACGCTCCTCGACCGGCTGAACCCGCTGTTTCCGTCGGACTATAAGTTCCGCAGAATCTATATGCTGTCGGTTGCCGCGGAGGATGAACCCTACGTTCCCGAAAAGGCGGTTTCCGGTCTGCAGGGATGGGTGGACTGTTTCGAGAAAGCGGAGCTTGTTGACACGCTCTTCTGCGGCGGCATCAGTGACGCGGGCGAAGCGGAACAGCATCGAGCCAAGCTGAAGGAAGCGTATGAATTCGGCAAACGTTTAGCGTAAGAAGAGAAGAATTGCAGTCGGCGGCGCTCTTTTGCGCGTGCTGATGCGCCCCGCCTGTTCCGGCAATGCCGGGCAGGGCTTCTGAGCGATGGAAAAGGGACATTAAAAAATGGTAACGATTCAGTCCCGTTCCGGGACTAAATCGTTAGAGGGGATGCACCCCGCTGCGCGCACTCGCGGCGGGGGAACGCTCGCACACTTGCGGGGCGA
>CAJOCV010000188.1:3109-5784 GCA_905233785.1 uncultured Oscillospiraceae bacterium | reverse complement strand
TTCCGATTTCTTCGATTCCCCCTTCTTCGACGAAAGCAATCTCGAACCGTAAAACAGAATAATCGAACAGCGATCATGCTGTACTACACAAAAACACCCAGGGGCTGTGAAAAACCGAAGTTTTTTCACAGCCCCTGCTTCATGCCTGCCGGGTGATGATTGGGCGCCTGCGAGGAACAGGCGGCAACACCGCTTCAATGCTGCTCCAATTCCTGCCTGCGCTGTTGCAGAATGCCTTCCAGTTCGTCAATCAGTTCGGGCGTAATATCCTCCCGGTTGACCATGGCCGAAACCAGAAGCGGGAATTCCTTCTGACTTGTATGTGAAAACAGGTTTTCATTATAATATTCGTCGATCGAGACATTGGGCGCGTACAGCCGTCCCCAGACCTTGCCGCTGCGGGTGAAACCGGCCTCTTTGATGGCCTCTTTCTTGAGCATTCCGTTGAGAAGAATGTGTATGGAGTTATCCTTCCAGGTCTTCTCCGTTGAAAGCGCAAGAATGTCGGCGCGGGACAAAGGGACGTCCGACTTCCACAGGACGTTCATAATTTCCAATTCACTTTTGGTGAGCTTCATAGAATCCTCCAATTCCAGGGCATTGTACCCATGCAGCGATAATATCATTATAAACCGAAAAGATGCTAAATACAATACCTTTTTGGCCGCTTCTTCGGGGAAACGCATGAAGAAAGAAACGGTAAACACGGTTTCCTGCCTCTCCCTCCGGGCGAAGGGAGGGCAGAATTTGCCGATCCCCCCCGCGAGGTAAAGGACGGAGAGGGCTTTTCGCCTTGCGCATGGCTTGAAATGCCCTCTCGGTCTTGCGCGCAAGCTCGCTCGACAGCTCCCCGGAGGGGAGCCAAGCAGACGGGAGCAAAGAGAGGAGAGCGGCAGCCTATAAGTTTACATAACATATCTCCGGCGGATTGAAGAGCCGTGGCATACGGGTCGTGTTCGCAAGCCCGGCGGAAACCAGATGCCGTCCGTCGTAGAGACCGCGTGTGCGCCGTGGCAGCAAGCCCTGACCTGGCGAGAAGAGCCCATGCCCGAAAAGGCGAATCTGTCCGCCGTGGGCATGCCCGCTGAGAATCAGGTCAACATTCTCCGGGACGTATGCGATATACTCCGGGTGGTGGCAGAGCAGCAGCTTATAACCCGGCTGGGCGGCATAGTCCCGGAGCCAGGCGGTTTCCGGCACGCGATCCTCAGCACTGAGGCCGCGCTTCTTGCCGACGGAGACCTTGGTAGGGTAGCGCATAGCAGAACGATCCGCAGCCGAAAGCGTTGCGAGAAAGCGCCGATACGAGGTCACATAAGCCGAGGACAAGCCGCCGATCACAAGACCGTTGTGCTCGACCCAGCGGTTATCCAGGACGGTGATGCCGAGGCTTGTAAGGCTCTGCACATCTTCCGCGTCGAAAAAAAGCTCGTGATTTCCCAGGGAAAAGAAGCACGGCGCGATTTCCGCGCAGCCGCGCAGCAGCGGCAGCACGTTTTCCTGCGTCGTGAGCGGAGAGAGATCCCCCTCCGGCCGGGAGCCGAAAATCACGTCCCCGGCAATGGCGATCAGCTCGGGCCTTTGTTTGGCAAGAGAGCGCAGCACCGGCTCCGGCCTTGTGTTGTGGAAATCCGTCACCAGCGCGAGCTTGGGCGCGCCGGGGATACGGTAAAAAGCTTCACGCATGGAATGTCCCTTTCCTGATATGCTTGATTCTGAAAAAACTATAGCACATGGGCGGGCGCTTTACAAGCGAAGAAGCAAGCTTGCTTCTTGCAATTGTTCGCATTTTGCTGTATGATGACGGCAAAATCGCAGAGGAGAAATACGAATGCTCTTGTACATTAACGCCTGTGTGCGCTCCGATTCCAGAACTGCGCGCATCGCGGAGGCTCTGCTTTCGCGCCTCGGCGGCGGGTACACGGAAGTGAAGCTCGCGGAGGAAAAGCTGCAGCCGCTCAGTGCCGAAGCGCTGCAAAAGCGCACGGCGCTCATTGACCGCGGGGACTATTCCGATCCCATGTTTTGCTGGGCAAAGCAGTTCCGGGAGGCGGAGGAAATCGTGATTGCGGCGCCGTATTGGGACTTGTCCTTCCCGGCGAGCCTCAAGGTGTATCTGGAAAACGTCTATGTGACCGGCCTTGTGTCCGAATACACGCAGGAGGGGCTGCCGCACGGTCTCTGCCGGGCGAAAAAGCTCTGGTATGTGACGACAGCGGGCGGACCTTACCTGGCGGATTTCAGCTATGATTACATCCGTACGCTGGCAACGCAGTTCTTTGGCATCCCGGAGACGGAGCTTGTCAAAGCCGAGATGCTGGATGTCTGGGGCTATGACTGTGATGCGCTGGTGCTTGAGCAGATCAAAAAGCTCAAGAAAGACTGATACGATTCTTCCATAGAACGCCGGGAATCTTTCCGGCCGGATTTGTGCCAAGCTTCGTTTCGTCGGCACAAGCGCGGGTTCGTCTCGCTCCCGCCGCGGCGCCTCCTCTTCCCATCAAAGGCGCTTTTTTGACGGGAGCCTTTGTCTTGACAATACACAAAGGATTCCTGCGCAATGACCGCCTTCATCAGAACATAGGGCAACACCGCACAATACGCCTGCGGCATCTTCCGGAAAAACCGCGCCCTGATTTCGTCACTTTTTCTTGCAATACACAAAGTATTCCTGC
>CAJOCV010000188.1:0-3072 GCA_905233785.1 uncultured Oscillospiraceae bacterium | reverse complement strand
TTTTCTCGGAATCTGCTCTCGCCGATTTCATCAGCGCTTCCGTAGTTTTTCACGCTGCCCTTGAAGGGGTAAGCCGCGCTGTCCCTGCAAAACACGATAAAACTGTTTTACGACACCCGCGGTTTTTCGCGGGTTTTTTTATTCGAGTTCGATGATACGGTTTTGAACAGACATACTCAGACCGAGACGGCGAACGCCCTTTGCGGAAAACTCTACGGTCATGATGTCGTCCTCAATGGAGAGAATTCTGCCGAGCCCGAACGTCCTGTGCCGAATGAATGTGCCGACATGAAGCCGGGAGCGAAGCAGATCGCCCGCGGGAACCGCGTTGACCGGGGCGGAAGGCGTAGCGCATGGCGTTTGATACTTGATCGCCTCGCTACGGCGGGAAAACATCTCCGCAAGGCTTATTAACTCCGAGTGCCCGTCGGGAAAGGCGACAAGGCTTTGATCCAGATATTCGCCGATGATTTGCCCCACGCCGTATCTCCGGTCGGTGTAATGCTTTCCGACCCGCGAGAGAAGCAGAGGCGCGAAAAGATCCCCAGGCTCAGGAGCCGGGACGGGCAGTGTGCGCAGCATTTCGGAGGTGAATTCTGAGCTTTCGCCGCACTGGAAGAGATAGAGGTCGTTCTTTGCGCGGGTCATGCCGACGTAATACAGCCGCCGCTCCTCCTCGTAGAGCCGGGCGTCGTCGATGTTCTCCACATCGGCGGCGGTCAGAGAGGGGAGTACGCCGTCGATGATGTCCGCAAGATAGACGGTATCGTACTCCAGCCCCTTGCTGGAATGGATCGTGGAGAGAATGAGCCTGGCCTCCGGGCTGTTCTCGTGCGCCGCCATCGTCTCGCGCAGCGCGGCGAGTTTATGGAGAAAAGCCTCGGGGCTTTCGACACCCCGGGCAAGCTGACAGAGAATGAAGTATTTGCCCTGATCCAGCTTCTTCTGCTCCACATAGCGCCCATAGTGCATGGCCTGCCAGATCCGGTGGATGGCCGTCTCCGCGCTGTCCTGCGGCAGCAGCGGGAGGTTCTGCATCAGGTCGATGACCGTGTCCTGCGTGCTGCCGCGAATGTCCGGCGCGTGCATCAGCTCCTCGAAAAGCGGCTTCCGACTGGCACGGCTTTTGGCGATCGCGTGCTGCGCCGCCTTCCGGGAGATCGGCGCCGAGAACTTGTAATAGAGCCGCAGGAACAGCTCTTCGTTCAGTGGATCATAGGCGAAGCGGAGAATGTCCAGAATGTCCGTGACGATCCGGTGCGTGAAAAACAGATCGTCCACGTTCCGGGCGCGGTAGGGGATGCCGCGCTGCTCGAGCAGGTCGATGAGCGGGAGCGCGGTGTCGTTGTTGCGAAACAGGATCGCCGTCTCCGCCGATGCGCGCGCGGCCATGCCCAGCAGATATTGAAACTGCGTTGCCCGATCCTTCACGTAGACCACATGGACAGGCGCGCCGCTTCCGCGCGTGGGGACGATGGATTTCTCGTGCCGGAAACGGTTCTGCGCTACAAAGCGGTTGGCAGCGGCAACGATCTCATCGCTGGAGCGGTAGTTTTCCTCCATGAGCAGCACCTTGGCATTCGGATGATCCTGCTCAAACTGCAAAAGCGCCTCCGGGTAGGCCGCGCGAAAGCCGTAGATGCTTTGATCCTCGTCACCGACCATGAAGAGATTTTCGTACTTTGCGGCAAGCAGCTTGATAATTTCGTGCTGAATCTTGGAGGTATCCTGCGCCTCGTCCACACAGAGGTAGCGGTATTGCTCCTGAAAATGATTCAAGAGCGCGGGGAAGCGCTGCAAGAGCGTATAGGCGTAGCCCATCTGATCGTCAAAATCCATCAGACGAAGAGAGCGCAGGCTGTCCTGATAGCGCTTATAGATTGCCGGGAGTTTCTCAACCTCGGTCTTGAGCTTTTCGATCGCCTCGTCCGGGAGCATCATGTTCTTGATGTAGGTGATCAGGCGGCGGATCTCACGGATCTCGCTGTCCTCGGGGTACTCGTTGTTCAGTTCCTGATAGATCGCGCGCACCAGGCGGTTCAGCTCCGCCTCATCGGTCTGCAGCGTGTAGGGCTCGCGCCCCGCGTGATGCCGGGCAAAGTAGTCGATGATGCTTTTCGAGACGCTGTTGATCGTGCGAAACTGCAGCTTGGCCGCGGTCTCCTCTCCAAAACAGGCGGCATAGCGGCTTTTCATGTCGCGCGTTGCGGCGACGGTATAGGTCATGGTCAGAATCGACCGGGGATCGATGCTGCGGCAGTGTACCATGTAGCCGATGCGCGTGACGAGCACGGTGGTTTTGCCGCTTCCGGGCGTGGCCAGCAGGAGTACGGGGCCGTCCACCGCGCGCACCGCCGCCTGCTGCTGCGCGTTCAGATGGGCAAGATATTTTGCGTCAAAATCTGTGAGATCCATACAAACTCCTGAGAATGATAAGCTTTTGCTACATCATACCACAACAGGCGTTTCTGCTCAAGCGCCTGTAAAGCGCAAATAGCAAGGGGGATGTGGAAAAACCTTTTCCACATCCCCAAATTCAGATGATGCGTTTTTGCCGCGTGCCGTACGATCAGCCGGCGAAGCTCGCCGCGGCGTTCGCGCCCGCGAGGCGGCCGGAGGTGAGCGCCCAGCCCTGTGCGCAGCCGCCGTAGGTGACGCAGGCCTTGTTGGACTCGTTGAGCGTGCCGAGAGAGTCGTTGCCGACCACATAGACATTCTCAACAGGCGTGCCGTCTCCCTTGAGGAGGTTGATGTTCGTGTCCACGTCGTGGATCAGGACATAACATCCGGGGAGGCTTCTGTCAAGGCTTGCACTGCATGCCGGTGTTGTCGATGTAGGTTTCGCCTTCCAGCAGGATCTGGGAGATGGGGACGACGCTATAGCCGTTTGCGATCAGCGCCTCCAGAATGTCCGGCAGCGCCTCGGGGGTGTGCTCGGCGGCATTGTGGAAGAGAACGATGCTGCCGGGCTTGACGCGGCTCAAGACACGCTGCGTGATCTCCTCCGCGGAGATGCCCTTCCAGTCCAGGCTGTCGCGCCGTGAAACAAATGAAACCCCGCATAAACACTGG
>CAJOCV010000187.1:5338-8464 GCA_905233785.1 uncultured Oscillospiraceae bacterium | reverse complement strand
GACGAGGTTGGCAGTGATCGAAGGATTCGGCGGATGCTGCCACGGCCGACGTGAGTCGTCAGAGAGATATAAAAAGCAGAATCAACACTGTAACAGAGTGTCTCTCGACACGCGATGCAGTCCAAGCAAGTTTTTCTTTGGAGGCAGACTTATGTATAAGATCACGGATCTTTACGATCTGGAGCATACGCTCGCGGCGGAGTATCTGCGCGGCTTTACCTACCCCTGGGAAGCTCTCAAGGGCATCAAGGACATGATTCTGGCGCTCGGCCCCACCCTCGGGGAAGACTATGAGGAAGTGCAAGAGCATGTTTGGGTACACAAGACGGCGAAGGTCTTCCCATCGGCTTATCTCGGCGCGCCCTGTATCATCGGGCCTGAGACCGAGGTGCGCCACTGCGCCTTCATCCGCGGCTCGGCTCTCGTGGGCGCAAACTGCGTGGTGGGCAACTCCGTGGAGCTTAAAAACGTGATTCTCTTTGACCATGTGCAGACCCCACATTACAACTATGTCGGCGACTCGATCCTGGGCTATTTCAGCCACATGGGCGCGGGCTCCATTACGTCCAACGTCAAGAGCGACAAGAAGCTTGTCGTCGTCCATAACGGCACGGAGCAGGTCGAAACCGGCCTCAAGAAGTTCGGCGCCATGCTGGGCGACTACGTTGAAGTCGGCTGCAACAGCGTCTGCAATCCCGGCACCGTGATCGGGCGGCACAGCAACGTCTATCCGACCTCTTGCGTGCGCGGCGTCGTGCCGGAAAACAGCATCTATAAAAACAGCGGCGAGATCGTTGAGAAATGTTGACATTCTATCTTGAAAAGGAGTAATACCCTATGCGTGTTGTGATTCAGGACAATTATGATAAAATGTGCAAATGGGCGGCGGACTACATCGCCGCGAAGATCAATGCCCACAAGGAAGAGCGCCCCTTCGTGCTGGGGCTCCCCACCGGCTCCAGCCCCATCGGCGTTTACAAGGAGCTTGTGCGCATGAACAAGGCCGGCGAAGTGAGCTTCAAAAATGTCGTCACCTTCAATATGGACGAGTACCTCGGCCTGCCCCACGAGCATGACCAGAGCTACTGGTACTTCATGCACGACAATCTCTTCGACCACCTGGTCGATATGAAGCCGGAGAACATCAACATCTTAAACGGCATGACCGACGATCCCGAGGGCGAGTGCGCCCGCTATGAAGAGAAGATCGCCTCCTACGGCGGCATCGACCTCTTTATGGGCGGCATCGGCGTGGACGGCCACCTCGCCTTCAACGAGCCCTTTACCTCCCTCACGTCCCGCACCGGCGTGCGCGACCTGACCACCGATACCCGCATCGTAAACTCCCGCTTCTTCGGCAACGATCCCGAGAAGGTTCCCGCACAGGCGCTCTCTGTCGGCATCGGCACCGTGACCGATTCCAAGGAAGTTCTGGTTCTCATCTCCGGGCACAACAAGGCGCGCGCCCTCGCCGCCACCGTGGAGGGCAATGTCAGCCACAAGTGGACCTGCTCCGCGCTGCAGCTGCACAACGGCGCCATCATCGCCTGCGATGAGGCCGCCTGCGGCGAGCTGACCGTGGACACCTACAAATACTTCCTCGACATCGAGCGGAAGGAGCGGCTGTAATGGGCAAATATTTCGGGACGGACGGCTTCCGCGGCGAAGCGAACAAGGACTTGACCTATGAACACGCCATCAAGATCGGGCGCTTCCTCGGCTGGTACTACGGCGCGCGCGAGGGCAAGAAGGCCAAGGTCGTCATCGGTAAGGATACCCGCCGCTCCTCGTATATGCTCGAGTACGCCCTCTGCACCGGCCTGATGGCCTCCGGCGCGGACGCCTATATCATGCATGTCACCACCACCCCCTCGGTGGCCTACATCACCCGCGTGGACGATTTCGACTGCGGCATCATGATCTCCGCGTCCCACAACCCCTACTACGACAACGGCATCAAGCTCTTGAACGGCAGCGGCGAGAAGATGGACGAGGAGACCATCCTCAAGGTCGAGGAATATCTTGACGGCAAGCTGGAAATCCCTGTCGCCGGGCGGCACGACATCGGCCGCACGGTGGACTATGTGGCGGGGCGCAACCGCTACATCGGCTATCTGATCTCCATGTCCAAGTTCAGCTTCAAGGGCAAAAAGGTCGGCCTGGATGTCGCCAACGGCGCGGCCTGGCAGATCGCCAAGGGTGTATTTGAAGCGCTCGGCGCGAAGGTCTACGTCATCAATGACGAGCCGGACGGCTACAACATCAATACCGACTGCGGCTCCACCCATATCGAGTATCTGCAGAAGTTCGTGGTGGAGAAGGGCTTGGACGTGGGCTTCGCCTACGACGGAGACGCTGACCGCTGCCTCTGCGTGGATGAGAAGGGCAACGTCGTCACCGGCGACCATATCCTGTACATCTACGGCCTGTACATGAAGGAGCGCGGCAAGCTCCTCAACAACAAGGTCGTCACCACCGTCATGTCCAACTTCGGGCTTTACAAGGCGCTCGACAAGGTGGGCATCGAGTACGAAAAGACCAAGGTGGGCGACAAGTATGTTTACGAGAACATGGTGCAGAACGGTCACCGCATCGGCGGTGAGCAGTCCGGTCATATCATCTTCACCAAGTACGCTACCACCGGCGATGGCATCCTCACGAGCCTGAAGCTGATGGAGGTGCTGCTCGCCAAGGGCAAGCCTATGAGCGAGCTGGCCGCTCCCGTGGTGTTCTACCCGCAGGTCTTGAAGAATGTGCGCGTCAAGTCCAAGCCCAACGCGCAGAACGACCCCGACGTGCAGACGGCGGTGCAGGTCGTGGCGGATGCCCTGGGCGACACCGGACGTATCCTTGTGCGCGAGAGCGGCACCGAGCCTGTTATCCGCGTCATGGTTGAGGCCGAGAGCAATGAGCTGTGCGAAAAATACGTCAATCAGGTGATTGAGGTTATCAAAGCCAAGGGACACCTGGCGTAATCCACCAAACTGGGGCTGTGATTTTTCACAGCCCCTTCTTTTATAAAAAAACCGTGTATCTATTCAGTCTACCCGGAGTACGGGGGGAGTTCAGAGGGGGAACGCCTCTGATTTTTCGCCTCGCAAGGCGAAAAACAAATGGGAATCCGTT
>CAJOCV010000187.1:0-5314 GCA_905233785.1 uncultured Oscillospiraceae bacterium | reverse complement strand
AGCTCTGCGAGGCCTCGCGCCGACCAACCGAAGGGCGATAAGCGCGAGTATCCCCCTAACTGTTCAGTCCCCTCGCATGGGGACTGAACAGTTACAAAAAACCGATGAGAGCCGAAGCTCTCATCGGTTATATGTTATTCGCCGTCATCGCAAATCAAGCCGTAACCGCCTTGTTTGCGTCTGTAGACGACCGCGATAGCGTCCTCGGCGTCCATATTGCGGAAAACGAAGAACTCGTGATCCAGCAGGTTCATCTGCAAAATAGCCTCCTCGGGGGACATGGGCTTGATGGAAAAGCGCTTGGAGCGCACGATCTGGAACTCATCATCCGGCTCCTCCTCGGAGGGCGCAAAGGCAGGCACAGCGTCACGCTCCATCAGGCTTCCGTCCCTCAGGCGCTTCTCCAGCCGGGTCTTGTTCCGGCGAATCTGCCGCTCGATCGCGGCGACGCCCGAATCCACGGATGCGTACATGTCGTTCGTCAGTTCGCTTGCACGGTAGTACAGGCCGTTGTTGTGGATGGTGATCTCAGCCCGGAAGCGCCCGCGCTCAAGACTGAAGGTGACGAAAGCCTCCGCCTCGGTTTTAAAGAAACGATCCAGCTTACCGATCTTCTTTTCGGCATAGGCTCTCAACTCCTCAGAGGAACCCATCTTTTTCTCGGCGAAAGTGAACTTCATTTGTGCCAACTCCTTTCAAACTGTCGATCCCAAAGCGGTTGTCCGCTTCTCATACTGTTATTTTACCACACAGCCCCCAAAAAAAGAAGTCTAATTTGTGAAATCGTCACAAACGACGGAATAACTGCCTATATTTTGTATAACTATACTAAATCCCCTGCGCCACATTGATGCAAACTACTTCGTGGCCACGGTCTCTCGCTCCGGAGGCAAATGCGGTCACCATATCAGAAGTGGCTCCGTTCAAGTGTGGGCTGCCGTTTAAGACTAAGGCAACACCGCACAATACGCCTGCGGCATCTTCCGGAAAAACCGCGCCCTGATTTCGTCACTTTTAGTGCCATCATCAGAACTCGGTTTTTCTCGGAATCTGCTCTTGCCGCATTATGCGGTATTGCCCTAAAATCTTCATTCGACTTACCCCATGCGGATCGTAATGGTCACATCACCGTTTCCAAGGAGCTCCGCCATGCCTGCCGCATCCTGATCGGTAATATGCCCCAGCCTTGTGTAGGCCCAGGAGTTGGAACCATAAAAGACAACGATCTGCTTACCGGAATACAGAACGATGTCTCCTGCTCCCGTAGTTGTCTGCACATCATTCCTCGGAAGGCTCGTCCCGATGGAGCCGACCTGCTCAAAACCACCGTACATAGACATCTGAATGGTCAGCGGCGCATCCATGCACAAATCCCTCAGCGCCTGGACGGAATCGTTATCTTCCCAATCTACGGCGACAAGCGTGTCTCCAATTCTCATCTGCAGCATAGCTTCTGTTTCCTCCTGAGCTTCAGCCTGTGTATCCTCTTGTGTGGCTTCGTTTCCATTCGCAGCAGAAGAGTCTGAAACGGCGGTATCCGGCGCCACATCTTCGTCAAGTGTTCCGTTCTCTGTCTGCTCTGAAACATTTGTGTTTGTTTCTTCCTGCCTGTTATTGGATTGGTCAGCAACAGAAATCTCCGTGCTTTCCGTTTTAGGAACCGGATTATCTGATACCGGCTGTTTCCCGCATCCGGAGAATGAAAGAGCCAAAACCAATACGAGGAAGAACTGAAAAATCATTTTCCCTGTTTTCATCGTCATGCCCGAATTCCTTTCTGTTTGATACCACCAGATAACGGAAGAAGCCGGGGAGCGGAATGATCCCGCCCTCCGGTTTTTCGATCAGCAGCGTCAGCCGAGAGATGGCATAGACATAGATCAAATCATAGAACAGTTCGATCAGTTCAACCTTTTTCTCCTTGACGTGCATATTCTATCCTTATCCGTTCATTCTGCCGCAGTCGCCCAGCTTGCCGCCCAGTTCAAAATACTCGTAGGTCGGGAACTCAAACATCGCGGGCTTGAAGACGTGATAGTTGATCTTGCCCTTTTCGTTGAGAACGCTCTCGTCAGCATAGGTCGCGAGGATCTTACACATAAACTGGTCAAAGTGTTCCCATTCATAATTTCCGTCTACCTCGCACTCGATGGACACCTTTGCCTCGTCAATGAGGGGAGCGCCGTTTTCGCCCATGGTCCAGGCAAATTCTTCGGACTTGTCAACCTTACTGCCTGAGATGGTTCCCATCTTGTCCGCCTTTGCCAGCCAGGAAGCGTCCACCACATTGACGGAGAGCTTCCCATTTTCGCGAATGCCTTTGTTGATGTAGTGCGCCTGCATCAGCGACACCATCAAATGGGTATGGGCCACGGTTCCGGCATGGGCGGCGAGCGTCCAGGTGGGCTTTTCGTTTACCATTGCGCCTACCACGATCACCGGGCAGGGATAAAGCGCCAGTGTTGCGCCGATGTTCTTTTTCATGTCATTTCGTCTCCTTTTTATGATGATATTGAATTTTTCCAGCAACTCAGTTAAACAGGCGTATTATCTTCTGTTTCATTCGCTGGGCTGTTTGGCTTTCCACGCCGCCACCATCTCTGCGGTAATGGGGCCGCACTTTTGCTCATATGTGTCCAGCTTATAGTTAATAACGTCAAGGCTCTCCTGGATCTGTTCCTGCTTTTTCAGAAGATCCTCTTTCGCAGCAAGTAAAAGCTCCTTCCGCTCCTGCTTGGTGCTGTCTCCCTGCAAGGCCAGCTCCACATAGCGGCGGATCATTTCGAGCGGCATTCCGCTTCTCTTGAAGCGCAGAACAAACTCAACCCAGGAGAGCGTCGCCTCGTCGAAATTGCGGATGCCAGACGATGTCCTCGGAACAGCAGGTATCAACCCAATTTTTTCATAGAAACGTAGATTATCAACGCTGACCCCTGTCTTCTCAGCAGCTTCTTTGATCGTCATTTCTTCACCTCGGCAGTTCACATCTATTAGCATTGCAAATCATAAACCCTGAAGTTAACTCCAAGTCAAGACCTTTTGGGGATATTTTTTCATTCATCCGCGAAGTTTTCTTACGGATCACCCGGTAAAATGCGTACGATTCTTACCATTGCGCTATTCAGTCAAGAAAAAACCGCTATATGCAGTGCTTGTCAAGAACTTCAAATACTACTTATAGTGGTTTAACGAAAGGCCATGGTAGTAAAATGGTAGTCAGCCGTCGGTGGCGTTGCCGCAGTTTGCCGCAATCTATTTCAATCTGCTCCGGGCAGGGGTCTCCTGCCGTTGAGGAACAGGCGGTGATCTGGCGGATACCGAAGGGGATCTCCACGCTGTCGCCTTCGCCCGCGGTGATCTTCGCGGTATAGAGAGTTGGCGTCTCGTCGCTCCAGAGCTTGGCGTCGGGGATCGTGAGCTCAAAGCTTGTGCCCTCGCCGGTGATGCCGTCCACATCCGCCTTGACGGAAACGGGGCTTTCGATCTTCACAACAGCAGGATCGATGGACACCGTGCTGATCTTCACGCTCTCGGGCCGCAGACCGCCCTTTTCGCAGACGTGCAGCCATACCGGGCGGTAAATGCCGGAGCCGGAGTACCAGCGGGAGTTCGGAAGTTTACTGTTATCCGCAACGACGGTGAGCGTGTTCTCCGCGCCGTAAATCAAATCTGACAGCTCCACAAAAAAGCCGGTGTAGCCGTAGGGATGAAACGCCAGCTCTTTGCCGTTCAGACTGACCGTCGCGTTTTTATACACGCCCTCGAACTCAACGAGGACATCCTTTCCTTCCCACTCTTTCGGAGCGGTGAAGGTTTTTTCATAGGTATAGATGCCGCCGGGGAAATAGCCGTGCCCGCCGTTGGACACGTCCGCACCCCGCTTCTCGCTGATCTGCGCGTCGTGCGGCAGGGTGACAGCCTGGCCGCCCAAAAGCCAACCACTATTGAATACGATTTTCTGCATGTCTATTCTCCCTGCTTTTTCCAAAACGATACCGCGCGATCGATCCATCCTTCTGCTGCCGTACCGGTGGCGGGCCCGGCGCCGTGCATGACGCCGTGGTAGATCGTGCTCTCAACCGGCACATGAGCCGCTTCCAGGGCTTCGATCATGCGTCTTGTATTGTCCGGGTTCACAACATTGTCGTCGTCGCTGCACCAGATGAACGTAGCGGGATAGTCGGAATCGACGTGCTGCTCCACGCTGGCAAAGGCCTCGCGCTCTGCTGTCGCATTCTTTCCGAGGAAAAAGTCGTGCGACTGCTTGTGTGCCAACGCCTTTGTCATGGAGACCACCGGATACGACAGCACAAGGGCGCCGGGTTTGGGGAGATCGTAGTTCGGATATCCCATGTTTTTCGTTCCGAACGCTCCGGCGAGATGCGCGCCGGCGGAAGCGCCCCAGATAGAATAATTCTCCGTTTCGATCTGGTACTCATCCGCACGGGCAAACACCTCCCGAATGGCACGGGCGAGATCCTCCACAGGCGCCGGATACATGGCTTTTTTCCTGGTGCGGTAATATACGATGATCGCGGAGATCCCCAGCTCATTGAGCTTTTTCGCGATGGGAGTGCCCTCAATGAAGCTGGATACCATGTAATATCCGCCGCCGGGCACCAGAAAGGCGACCGGATGTTTTTTTCCATCGCGGATCCCATAGTCGTCCACAATGTGATATTTGTTCTGCGGGATCATCATGTCCTTGATCGACTGCTTGATATCAACATCAACGGGTTTCTGCGGCATGGTAACCTCTCCTTTTCTTTTTAAAATGCAGAGGCGCAAGATGTTGCGGCCTCTGCATCTGTTTTGGTATTCTTATTAATGCGGCAATTAATTATTCGCAAACCGAAAGGCTTGTGTAGCCGGAGTAATAAGATTATAAAATGCCATTTTTCTCGCCGCTGACGCGGCAACCGAAAAACATGACGAATTATACCATAGCCGCGTTGCGTCTATGGTATAATGATTATATGATGGCGAAACGCTCAAAAGCTTTTCGCCGCGCCGCGAAGCTAAGCAGCAAAACAGCAGGGCTGTTTTGCAATATACTCATTGCAATGAGCATCGGGCTTATGATTTGACAATCTCCGCGCTGCGGCTGTCCGCGCCCACATAGACCGTGTATCCTTCGTCCAGCACCCAACCGGAAGGCGTCCAGGATTTCAGCTCCTCCTTGGGGATCGTGACGGTCACGGTCTTTTCCTCGCCCGCCTTCAGCTCCACACGCTGAAAGCCCTTCAGCAGCTTCACCGGGCGGTCGTCGCCGTTGGCCGCGCCTTTGCTGCCCACATAGACCTGCAGCACCTCC
>CAJOCV010000186.1 GCA_905233785.1 uncultured Oscillospiraceae bacterium | reverse complement strand
TATGCAAATTGTTTCGATCTTGATCGTTTTCTTTACTGAAAACTGAAAACTGGATACTGAAAACTTAGGGGATGTGAAAAAGACTTTTTCACATCCCCTTTTCGTTTGTAGTGGTCAGTGGTCAGTGACCGGTGGGAATTCTTAACAATTCTTAATCGTTCACACATTGTTCTGGTTTTTTCCCGGTTTTCTGGTATAATTCAGGTATCTTCAAACAATGGAGGTCTTTGCTATGAGCAATCTGCAGCACATGCCCTCGGGCGGCTTCGTGGTCATTGTGATCATCGGCATCCTCTTTTTGCTTGCGGTGATCCTGTTGTTTCATGTTTTCCTCCGCTATAAACTCCTTGCGGGAAAGGCCAGCGGGAAGGATCAGAACGCCAAGGGCTTCAAGGCGGCGCTTCTGGGGCAGTACATAGATGCCTATAAGAAATACGGGCAGGAGGTGAATACCCCCGCCATCATTACAGATGTGATCGCATCGCGCCTGGGGGGGCTTTTGCTCTGCGAGCGCTTCCTGAATAACGCGGTCTCCCTGTTCGTGACGCTCGGCCTCTTCGGCACCTTTCTGGGGCTGAGCATGTCCGTCTCGTCCCTGACGCAGCTCATCAGCTACTCGAACACCGAGGAATGGCTGAGCGTGCTCGACAGCGTGGGCGGCGGGCTCATGTCCGCGCTCGGCGGCATGGGCGTGGCCTTCTACACCTCTCTGGCGGGCGCCGGCTGCTCCGTTGTTCTCACCATCCTGCGCACGATCTTCAATCCGCAGGCAGAGCGTGAGCGGCTGGAGACCCGGCTGGAGCTCTGGCTGGATACCGAAATCGCGCCGACACTCAAGACCGAGAAACCCAAGGACGACGCGGCGCTCGTGCATCAGCTCATCGACGGGATGAAAGAGGCTGCCGACGAGATCCGCAAGACCCTGTACAACGCGGGCGAGGCCTATGTGGCCGCGACGCGCGCCTCCGCTGTGAGCTTTACCAAGGCGCTTGAGAGCGGCAGGGAGGCCGTCTCCGGCTTTGATAAGACCGTAGAGAAATTCAACGACGGTGTGCACGATTTCTCCGAGGTGGACTACAACCTGCGCGGCAGCGTGGAGCGCATGGATCTCGCGGTGCGCGATCTTTCGAGCGCCCTGCGGGACATCAATCGGCGGGTGCAGGGAGGTCAGAAATGAAGCGGCAGTATCGAGGGCGCAGCGACGCGATGGTTCGCTCCCAGGAGGGGGAGCAGGGCTTCTGGCCCTCCTACGCGGATATGATGTCGGCTGTGGCGCTGATCCTGTTCTTTCTGATGCTCCTGAGCTATATCCAGAACATGATCACCGGCAACGACCTCAGAAATACCCAGGCGGTGCTCGATACCACGATGCAGGAGCTGCTCGGCACGCGGGAGGAGCTGGAGAGCACGCGCACGACCCTCTCCGACACCCGCCTCGAGCTTACCGATACGCAGGAGCGCCTGGTGCTGACGCTCAGCAAGGTGGAGGAGGCGGAGGAGGAGCTCAATAAGATCACCGTTGACCTCAGCGACGCCAAGCTTACCCTCACCCGGCAGCAGGAGACCTTGGAGCAGCAGCAGAAGGAGCTTGCGGCGCAGGACGCGCTGCTGAGCGATCAGAAAGCGCTGATCGGCCAGCAGGAGGATTACCTCAAGGCCGCCACGGAGGAGCTTCTGGCCATGCGCAGTCAGATGCAGACCATCGCGGTGCTGCGCCTGTCCATCCTCGAGCAGATCCGCGACAGCGTGGTGAAGGTCATGGGCGACGCCTCCAAGGTTGCCATCGGGCAAAACGGCAGCATCGTTTTGAACGAGGGCGTGTTCTTTGACGTGGGCTCGTCTTTGATAAAACCCGAGGCGCAGCCGACGCTGAACCAGCTCATTGACGTATTCTCCGCCTTCCTTGCCGAGGAGGAGAACGTCAGGTATGTAGACAGCATCGTGATCTCCGGCCACACGGACTCCACCGGCACGGACGAGGATAACCGCGCCCTCTCCACCGACCGCGCAAACGCCGTGCTCGGCTACCTGCTTGAGCGGCAGGATGGCAAGCTGAACCGTTATGCCGGCTACTTCTGCGCCGCGGGCTACGGCGAGACGCGCCCGGTACAGAGCAATGATACCGACGCAGGCCGCGCCGCGAACCGCCGCATCGAGATTTCGATCATTCTCAAGGACGACACGGTGCTTGAGATTGTGAATAATTATTTGGACATGGAAGTGCCCGGCGCTTAATCAGGAGGAAACCATGAAAAGGAAAAAGCAAATGATCGGACTGCTGCTGCTATGCGCGGCGCTTGCGCTTTGCGCCTGCGGGGCAGCAAACACGAAATATGCAGAGGTGAGTTCGGCACCCATTGTTCCGGAGCTTATCATTACCACGCCGGACATTTCTGCGCTTGAGCAGGAGCTGGCGTCACCCGCGCCGTCTATGACGGATGCGCCGGAGACTGAGGAGGCGAGCGAAGCGCTTCCAACGCCGCCGCCCACCCCGGCGGAGACGGCTGACCCCGCCCGCTATCTGCGCATCAACACCTCCGCGCTTATCAACATCACCAAGCATCCCGGCGGTGAGACCGTTCGGCCGGGGGACACCACGATCTTTACCGCGCGGGCAGACAATATCACCTCGTATCAGTGGCGCTTTGTCGCCCCGGAATATGACCGGGAGATCGTCTGGAACGCGCCGGAGGTGGGGACGCAGTTTCCCGGTCTCGGCGTGTCCGGCGGCGCAACCTTCAAGCTGGAGCTGACCAACATCCCGTCGGAACTGGACGGCTGGTACATCGTATGCCTGTTTACGGATAAAGACGGCGGCATGAAGGCGTCGGATGGCGCGCTGATCCATGTGAGCGCTTCGGCGAACGCATCCCCCTACAACGACGCGGGTGTGGCGACCGTGACTGTCGAGGCGACGGCGAGCCCGACGCCTGACACAGAGGAAGAAACACCGCCTGATGAAACGCAGACAAGCGCAGCCGCGCAACAGCAGGAAGAAAACAAAGAGGAAAACCCCGAACCCAAGCAGGAATCACAGAAAAGCGACCCGGGCGGCGCCGCAGGCGATCTGAAAGAACAAGCATGACAAAATACTTGCAATTGCTTGCGTGATATGGTAAAGTAATTCTGCTACACAAACTTTATATTCGATGGTTGCATAGAATGCGTTTTTATCCAGTTAAAAACGCACTCTCCGTTTTGGCATT
>CAJOCV010000185.1 GCA_905233785.1 uncultured Oscillospiraceae bacterium | reverse complement strand
GGGGCGTGCAGCGGGAATCCCGGGCCGGGCGGCTGGGGGGCGATCCTCTGCTACAACGGCGCGGAGAAGGAGCTCTCCGGCGGCGAGGCGCAGACCACCAACAACCGCATGGAGCTGACCGCCGTTATCATGGCGCTGCTGGCGCTGAAGGAGAGCTGCGTCGTGGAGCTTTACTCCGACTCCAAGTACGTCATCGACGCGCTGGAGAAGGGCTGGGCCTGGGGCTGGCGGAAGAAGGGCTGGGTCAAATCCGACAAGAAGCCCGCCCTGAACCCCGACCTCTGGGCAAAGCTCCTTGACCTGACCCGGCAGCACGAAATGCATTACCATTGGGTAAAGGGTCACGCCGAGAACGCCTACAACAACCGCTGCGACGCGCTGGCTGTGCGCGAGCGGGAAAAATATCAATGAAGCATGAAGAATGAATAATGAATAATTGTGGTGTCGCTTTGCGACATATTATATTTGTTCCCGAAGGGAACACCATAACTATTCACTATTCATTTTTCACTATTCACTGGATAAGGATTGATACCATATGAACTTTCAGCAGCCCAATCTCAAAATCTTCCTCGGCTACATCGCAAGGCACAAAAAGCTCTTTCTGATCGACATGGTCTGCGCGGTCACGGTGGCGGTCATTGACCTCATCTTTCCCTATGCCTCGCGCCAGAGCATGAACGCGCTCTTGCCGCAGAAGCTCTATGCCGCGTTCTTTACGGTGATGGGGATTTTGATCCTCTCCTACGTGCTCAAGAGCGTGCTGTACTACATCATCACCGTCTTAGGACACAAAATGGGCGTTCTGACCGAGGCGGACATGCGCCGCGACCTCTTCGCCCATTTGCAGGAGCTGCCCTTCAGCTTCTATGACCATAACCGCACCGGCGTTTTATTGAGCCGCGTTGTGAGCGATCTCTTTGAGGTGACGGAGCTTGCCCACCACGGGCCGGAAAACGTGCTGATCTGTACGCTGAGCATTGTTGGCGCGCTCGTGATGATGTTCACGATCCGCTGGCAGCTTGCGCTGGTGCTTGCGATCGCGCTGCCGCTCAGCATCGGCTTTACCATGAGCCAGCGCATCCGGATGCGCAAGACCAATGTCGAGGTCAAGCGCAAGACCGCCGAGATCACCGCCGCCATCGAGAGCAGCATCTCCGGCGTCCGCACGGCAAAGGCCTTTGCTAACGAGGATCGGGAGCTTGGTAAATTCGACGAGGCGAACACCGTCTTCAAGGGCGCGAAGGTGGAGTATTACCGCAGCATGGGGCTTTTTATGAGCGGGATGGAGTTTACCACCGGCGCGATGCAGGTGCTGGTCATCACCGTGGGCGGCCTGCTCATCATGCAGGGGCAGATGGACTATGTGGATCTTATCACCTTCACGCTCTATGTCTCCACCTTTATCTCCCCGCTGCGCAAGCTCGTCATGTTTGCCGAGCAGTATATGCAGGGCACGGCGGGCTTTGAGCGCTTCCTCGAAATCATGCGCACAGAGCCTGAAATCCGGGACGCGCCGGACGCGGTGGCGCTCCAAAACGTGCAGGGGCGCATCGACTTAAACGACGTAAGCTTTCATTACGACAACGGCGTGCCGGTTTTGAGCCATATCGACCTGCACATCCAGCCCGGGCAGACCCTCGCGGTCGTCGGTTCCTCCGGCGGCGGCAAGACCACCATGTGCCAGCTCATCCCCCGCTTCTACGATGTGACGGGCGGCAGCGTCTGTGTCGACGGGCTCGACGTGCGCAAGCTCACGCAGCAGTCCCTGCGCCGCAACATCGGCATTTTGCAGCAGGATGTGTTCATGTTTGCCGGCACGATCCGGGAGAACATCCGTTACGGCAGGCTGGACGCTACCGACGAGGAGATCGTTGAGGCCGCCAAACGCGCCGAGATCCATGAGGAGATCATGGCCATGCCCGACGGCTACGACAGTTACATCGGCGAGAGGGGCGTCATGCTCTCCGGCGGGCAGAAGCAGCGCATTTCCATTGCGCGTGTCTTCCTCAAAAACCCGAAGGTGCTGATTTTGGACGAGGCCACCTCCGCCCTCGATACCGTGACCGAGCAGCGCATCCAGAAGTCCATGGACGCGCTCAGCGTCGGCCGCACGAGCATCATCATCGCGCACCGGCTCTCCACCGTGCGCCATGCCGACTGCATCGCCGTGGTGGAGAAGGAACAGATCGTGGAGCTTGGCAGCCACGAGGAACTGATGAAGAAAAACGGGATCTATGCGTCTCTGTGCAGAGCGCAGGATTTGGGAGGCTGAATATGCTGACACTGCGAAGCGGCGGGCACCGCGATCTGGAGCGGCTTTACCCCGCCATGCAGATGGATTTTGACAAGCGGGAGCTGCTGCCGAAGCTTGCCATTCACAAGGCCATGCTGCAGGGAGATCAGGAGCTGCTGGTTTTCTACGACGATCAGAGCGAGATCACCGTGGGCTACGCGCTCGTGATGGTGCGCGGTGTGTACGGCTATGTGCTGCTCAAATACTTCGGCATCCTCCAATGGTTTAGGGAGCAGGGATTCGGCGTGCAGGCCATGCGGCTGTTAAACAAGCGCTATGCCGAAAAACAGGGCATTCTGGCGGAGCTCACGGTCTTTGACGACGCGGAGGGGGACTATCTTCGCAAGCTGCGCAAATTCTTCACCCGCTTCGGCTATCAGGACGTAGAGAGCGATTACCGCCTCGGCGGCGCGAAGGTCGATCTCATGGCAAAGCCCCTCAAGGGCAGCGCCGACATTGCCCCCGTCGCCCACCGCATGATCCGGGACTTTTATTCCCGCTGCCTCCGGCCGTCGTCTTTTGAGAAGATGATCGACATGAAAGCGGTGGAGACGAGGAAATGACGGAACAGACAGCCGTCCTCTTCGATATGGACGGCGTGATTTTTGACTCCGAGCGGGCGCAGCGGGCTTGTTGGCTGGAGCTCGCGGAAAAAGAGGGGCTTTCCGATATGGAGGCGGTCTATGCCCGCTGCATCGGCGTAACACAGGAGGTCACGGGCGGCATCCTCCAGGAGGCGTATGGGGAAGCTTTCCCATGGCGGGACTTTCGGCGGCGTACCACGGAGATGTACCTTGTGCGGTACGCGGGTGGAAGGCTGCCGCTCAAGCCCGGCGCAAAGGAGCTTTTGCAGGCGCTGCACGAAAAGGCTGTTCCGCTGGCGCTGGCCTCGTCCACGCAAGCGCCTCTT
>CAJOCV010000184.1 GCA_905233785.1 uncultured Oscillospiraceae bacterium | reverse complement strand
AACGAACGCCGCTGGGCTGGCGCCCAGCAAGTGAGGCGGGACAAAAAGCGCCGAAAAGGGGTGCTCACAGGCGGCAGGTGTTCAAGTCCCCTCACCCTACCCATACTGTAAAGCCGCGCTGCTGATGCGATCAGCAAATCCTTGTCGTTATCCATAACCTCACCCAAACACGATATTTATGCTATGTCCTGTCATAGGACATAATTCTCATTCTCTGCACAGCACGCAATATTACTATCAACAAACTCACAACGATGTGCGCTTTGCCGCCGTCATCCGTCAAAAACTGCTCTTCTGATAAGTCGGTCGAAGCGGTTGCTTTTTACCTACTGTTCATATATAATAATCCGCGATCTGTTCCGAAGCTGCGGAGAACTGCTACGGCCCGGTCTGCAAGATGTACAAACAGAACCTTGAGGAGAGATTATTATGGAAAATCCATGGTCTTGGGACAACACCGCTGTTGACGATACGCTTCTTGAAAAAGTGAATCCCGTGTTCAATACAGCCAAGATGACACTGTTTCAGCTCGCAGCAAACGGCGACAGGGATGCGGCAGCGCTGGCGAAGAGCATGGGTCTTACGCTGGAAGCTACGCAAAACAGCGCCAACACAAAGGCGTCGCCGGAACAGGTGCTGGGCGGCACGATCATGCTGGAATGCCGTTACCGCACGATGGCATGTCTGGCGGAGAAATCCGGCTGTACGCTGGTGGATATGCCCTGCGGATATACGCCGCGGGCGATCGAATTTGCAAGGAAAGGCTTACCCTATTATGCTCTGGATCTTCCGGTGGTCATTCGGGAAGCAGCGGAGAAAATCCTTGCGCTGATCCCGGCGGAGCAGAGGGAGCTTGCCCGCTTCCGGGAGGTAGACGCGACCAACTATGCCTCGCTGGAAAAGGCGCTCGAGGATATCGACGGCCCTGTCTGCATTACCACGGAGGGCCTGCTGATGTACTTTACCGATTCGGAGGCCGGGGCGCTTTGCGACAATATCCGCCGCATATTGGAAAGAAAGGGCGGCTGCTGGTACACGGCCGACGTGGAATGCTCTCTTCAGTATGTTCTCGTCATGCGCGCGCTGGTGGGTGATCGCTTCATGGAGATCATGAAGAATGCGACGCAGCAGACGAAGGACAAGTCCGACGTAGAGATCGGAAAGAACGCGATGATTGCCTCCCCTGCGGATATGGAAGGCAGCATCAGGAACGCGATGGTTTTTCTTGCAAAACACGGTTTGAAGGCCGAGCGTGTAAATGTCGGCGAAAACATGCCGAAGCTGGATTCCCTGGACAGGGTCAGCTCTGAGCAGGCCGCCGCGGTATATGAGGGCATGAAGCATTGCGCCTTCTGGAAAGTCACCCCAAGCGGGGCGGCGGTGGCGCTTCCTTCCACGGAAACGAAGGGATTTCATGCCGACGCCTCCATGCAGTCGGGCACGCTGTCTCTGGCTCTGACGGGGCGGCTTGATACGATCACCGCGCCGAGCCTGCTGTCTTTCTTTGAAAAGACGAAGGCAGAGCAGGCACTGGAAGCCGTGGAGGTGGATTGCAGCCGCCTCGAATACATCTCCTCTGCCGGCCTGCGCGTGCTGCTGATCATGCACAAAGCCTGCACGGGCGGGGTTTCGCTTCACGGTGAAAACGAGAGCGTGAGAGAAATTCTGGAACAGACCGGCTTCGATTCCATTTTCCACTGATATGCGCGTGAACAGAAAACCGATTCATCTCTGCTGATTCAGCAAGCTGCGATGCGTAAGGAGACATCTGCATGAAATACAGCCTCAATACATTCAAACTATATAAGGACGAATCCGTTTTCGCCATGATTATGCGTATTCGCGTCGTGATGAAGGAAAAGGTGGATGTGAAAAAGCTCAAGTCCGCCGTGAATATTGTCATAAAACGATATCCCTATTTTTCTGTCAGGGTCGGCCTGGATGAAGATGGCGGCTATGTCCTTGCATCGAATCCGGAGGAAGTCGTGATCCTCGGGAGGAAAAGACATCTTCCCAGGCTTGGAAGCCGTGCTGTGAACGGGCATTTGCTGTTTGTGCAGTGCGAAGGCCGGGAGATCAACTTCTATATCAGCCATGCCCTGTGCGGCGGCAGAGGCGCACAGCCCTGGGTGATGAGCACTGTGTATCAGTACATCATAGAGAAATACCATGTTGTGCCGAACGCCCCGACGATACGCAAGCCGGACAGCCCTTTGCTTCCGGGTGAGGCAGAGGAGCCTACACTCGAGATGCTGGGAACTGAGCAGCCGATCTTCCGCTACAAGAGTAAAAAGCCGGCAGTTCTGGGATTGGATTATCTCAACGGTATGTATAATCCGTTTAAGAGAAAGCCCAATTTTCGGCTCTATACATTCGCCCAGAAGGATATCCTGTCCTTTGTAAAGAACAACGACTCCAGTGTTGCCTCTTTCTTCCTTGTTGTGATGGCAAAGGCACTGGACAAGGTGCTCCCGGAGAAGATCCGTGTCATCGGCGGAGAGACGGCGCACAACCCCACCGCAAGTCTCGGCATGCCGCACAGCCATATAGATTTGCTCAGCCATGTCCATTTGGATTATACGCGTGAGCAGTTACAATGGGATATGGAAAAGCTCGGGACCATGACAAGAGGGCAGATCGCCCTCCAGACCGATCCCAGTGTCAGCTTTGCGGAGTTGAGGAAAGAATTCTGCTTTCTGGAAGAACTGGAAACGATCCATGGGCAGAAGCAAAAGTTGGCATATTTCAAAAAGCATGATCCCTTCGCCGGAAAAAACGCCCAGCACGGGACCTTTATTGCCAACTATACAGGCTGGATGGACTGGGGCGAAGTCGCGGACTATGTGGATTCCTTTGTGTTCATCGTGGAAGGCCATGTGCTGCTCGAAGTATCCTCTCTGGGAGACAGGATTTTTCTCAGCTTCATGCAGCTTCTGGATGAGAAGAAATATACGGATGCCTTTGAAGCCGTCCTGAAGGGACTCGGGATACCGTTTCAGGCTGAGGGTCCGTTTCCGAAAAGGCTTACAAAGCATGAGCTTCCCAGAGAGAAAACGCCTTCTGTTTGTTGGCGCAAGAAAACAGCAGAACAATCATAGTGGAAGAAACCGGCGCAGTACTGTCATGATAACAACACCGCGCCGGTATTCTTCAGTTATGTTCCTCCATCGGGCGGCAGGTCGTAACCTTGTCCAGATAGTACCGGATGCAGCCATTCA
>CAJOCV010000183.1 GCA_905233785.1 uncultured Oscillospiraceae bacterium | reverse complement strand
AGCAAAGAAATGTTCGGCGAATTCGTACAATCTGCGAATTCGCCGAACATTTTCTCAAGACAATACTCCGTGCTGCCGGGAGGGGCGAGCCCCTCCCCTAAGGTGGTGACTGGGCTATGCGCGTATCTTGCAGCAGCCCTCAGTTTTATCCCCTGTTGCGCATCACGGTCTTCATGCGAAGAGAGTGGTCGAGGATGCTCTTTCTCAGGCGCAGGTTTTTCGGTGTGACCTCCAGCAGCTCGTCGTCCGCGAGGAATTCCAGGCACTGCTCGAGGCTCAGGATGCGCGGCGGCACGAGGCGCAGCGCTTCGTCGGAGCCGGAGGCGCGGGTGTTCGTCAGGTGCTTGGTGCGGCAGACGTTCACGGGCACGTCGTCCTGCTTGGGGCAGACGCCCACCACCATGCCGGCGTAGACCTTGGTGCCGGGCGTGATGAACATGGCGCCGCGCTCCTGCGCGTTCCAGATGCCATAGGCCACGGCCTCGCCGGTCTCAAAAGCGATCAGGGAGCCGGTATTGCGCCGCGCGATCTCGCCCTTGTAGGGCTCGTAGCGGTCGAAGACGGAGGCCAGGATGCCCTCACCCTTGGTATCGGTCAGAAATTCGTTGCGGTAGCCGAAGAGACCGCGGGAGGGAACCAGAAACTCCAGCTTCATGCGGTTGCCCACGGGGGTCATCTCGATGAACTCGCCCTTGCGCGCGCCAAGCTTTTCCATCACGGAGCCCATGGAGTCCTGCGGCACGTCCACGACGACGCGCTCGATCGGCTCGCACTTCTTGCCGTCGATCTCCTGATAGAGCACACGCGGAGGGGAAACCTGGAACTCGTAGCCCTCGCGGCGCATGGTCTCGATCAGGATGGAGAGGCTCATCTCGCCGCGCCCGGCAACGTTGAAGCTGTCGGTGCTGTCGGGCACCTCGCTCACGCGCAGGGACACGTCCTTGAGCGTCTCGCGCATGAGGCGGTCGCGGATCTGGCGGGAGGTGACGAACTTGCCCTCGCGCCCGGCGAAGGGGCTGTCGTTGACCGAGAAGGTCATCTCCAGCGTCGGGGCGCTGATCTTTACGAAGGGCAGCGGCTCGGCAAAGCCGCGGGCGCAGATCGTGTCGCCGATGGTGATGTCGCCGATACCGGACATGGCGATGATGTTGCCCGCGCCGGCCTCGGTGACGGGGACGCGGCTCAGCCCCTCAAACTGGTAAAGGGACACGGCCTTGGCCTTCATCGTCGGCTCGTCCGCGTTATGGTAGTTGCAGACCTCGATCTCCTGGTTCTGCTGAATCACGCCGCGCTCGATGCGCCCGATGGCGATACGGCCGACATATTCGTTGTAGTCCAGGCTGCTCACCAGCATCTGGAAGGGCGCCTCGGTGTCCATCTCCGGCGCGGGGATGTATTCCAGGATCGTTTCAAAAAGGGGCTTCAGGTCGGTGCCCACGACATCGGGGGAATAGCTCGCCGTGCCGTTTCTGCCGGAGCAGAAGAGCATCGGGGAATCCAGCTGCTCATCGGTGGCGTCCAGATCCATCAGCAGCTCCAGCACCTCGTCAACGACCTCGTGAATGCGCTGGTCTGGGCGGTCGATCTTGTTGACGACGACGATCACGCGGTGACCCAGCTCGAGCGCGCGGCTCAGAACAAAGCGGGTCTGGGGCATGGGTCCCTCCGCCGCGTCTACCAGCAGGATGACGCCGTTGACCATTTTCAGAATGCGCTCCACCTCGCCGCCGAAGTCGGCGTGACCCGGGGTGTCCACAATGTTGATCTTCGTATCGCCGTACCAGACGGCGGTGTTCTTGGCCATGATGGTGATGCCGCGCTCGCGCTCCAGATCGTTGGAGTCCATGACGCGATCCACGACCTCCTGGTTTTCCCGGTACACGCCCGACTGCTTGAGCAGCTCGTCCACGAGCGTAGTCTTGCCGTGGTCAACGTGGGCAATGATGGCAACGTTTCTCAGTTTGTCCATAAAGTAAGCTCCCTTTGCGAAAATGCATGATTTTCCAACATTATTTCAACACAAACTGGAATTTTAACACCATATGGCCTAAATTGCAATAGTATTTGCAAGGCTTTTTGCGCTATGCGCGGCAGCCGCTCAATACCCCATCAGCGGGGCGGAGCCATCGTCCTCGGTTTTGGTGATGGAGCGGATCTCGGCCTCGTAGCTGTAGCTGTCGCTGACCTGTACGCTGAAGCGATCGCCCACGCGCTTGCCCAGCACCTGTTTGCCGAAGGGGCTCTCCTTGCTGATCAGACCCTTGCGCGGGTCGCAGCGCACCGTGGTGACGACCTGGATCACGTCCATCTCGTCGTCCTCAGGCATATAGATTTCCACCTTGTCGAAAAGCCCTACCTGGTCGGCGCCGGAACGATCCTCAATGACCTTCGCGGTCTTGATCATGCCCTCCAGGTAGCGGATGCGGCTGCGATTCTTGTTCTGCGCCTGCTTGGCCGCCTTGTATTCAAAGTTCTCGCTCAGATCCCCGAAGGCGCGGGTACGCTTGACCTCCTCGATCAGGCCGGGCATCAACTCCAGCCTGCGGTAGTCGAGCTCCTCCTGCATCTTGCGGATATCCTCGCGCGTCAGCTCGTCATGCATAATTTGTCCTGTCCTTTTATAGATTATCAACGGTCACGGTGTCGAGACCGTTTTTGTCAAACTCGCTCAGATATTCCTCCATCCGCGCGGAAAGCTCGGTGTAGTCCTCCGGGTCGCTCTCCACAAGCCCCAGATCGCGCCGCGCCAGCTCCTCGGCCAGGATGTTGTAAAACACCGCGTCCTCATAATCGGCGATGGCCTCATGGATGCCGCCGTCCTCAAAGGCCTGAGAGGGGAACACATGCCCCATCCAGCGAGTGGCAAGCGCGCTCATCCCGTTTTTGAGACCCAGAGAGAAGAGCTTCTCCTGCAGCTCGTCGTAATCCGCAAAGCGATCCTCCCCGCGGGCGGAATTGAGGATCCAGTTGCCGATGTACACCATGTCCAGCAGCCGCCGGAATTCCTTGTCGCTCAGTTCGATGTTCATGCCCTCGCCTCCCTAAAGATCAGTAAAGGATATTATATACCCTTTTCGCGGGAAAACAAGAGAAAATTCAGGGTCGTTTCACAAAAATGCCCTGATGGCATTTTTGTGAAACGAGGGAATACTCACGCTTATCGCAGCGGGCTTGACGCCCGCTTTGGTCGGCGTGAGGCCTCGCTTGGCTCGGCTCAGTGTATTTTTGACGAAGCAAAGCTCCGTCAAAAAT
>CAJOCV010000182.1 GCA_905233785.1 uncultured Oscillospiraceae bacterium | reverse complement strand
TCTGGCCATCGAGATTTTGAAATCCGTGCGCGCGGCTGTCGGCCCCGGCTTTCCCATCGAGTTCCGCCTCTCCGGCGCGGAGTTTGTGCCCGAGGGCTATGACCTGGACGAGGGCGTGAAGATCGCGAAGATTCTGGAGCCGTACATCGATCTGCTGCATGTGACCGCGGGCACCTACCAGCGCACCTTCGGCATCACCCATCCCAGCATGTTTGAGGAGCACGGCCGCAACGTGTATCTGGCAGCCGAGATCAAGAAGCATGTCTCCATCCCCGTGGCCACCATCGGCGGCCTGAGTGACCCCGCGCAGATGGAGGAGATCATTGCCTCCGGCAAGGCCGACATCGTGGAGATGGGACGCCAGCTGCTGGCCGATCCCTTCCTGCCGCAAAAGGTCATGGAGAACCGGGATGACGAGATCGTCCACTGCATGCGCTGCTTCGTCTGCATGTCTGAGCGCGCAGCCACCGGCACCAGAAGATGCGCCATCAACCCGATCATCGGCCGCGAGGACGAGGGCATGGAGATCACGCCCGCGCCGGTGAAGAAGCGCGTGCTCGTGGTGGGCGGCGGCCCCGGCGGCCTGTACGCCGCTTATACCGCGGCCCGCAGAGGCCACGACGTGCTGCTCTGCGAGAAGGAAGACCGGGTCGGCGGCATCCTCAAGAGCGAGGAAGTGCTGCCCTTCAAGCAGGAGATGTACAAGCTGGGCGAGACCTACAAGCGCCTGGCGGAAAAGGCCGGGGCCAAGATCGTCACCGGGCAGGAGGTCACGAAGGAGTTTGCCGACGCCTACCACGCCGACGCAATCATCATCGCCGCTGGCTCCTCTCCGCTGCGCCCGCCCATCCCGGGTCTCGACGGCGAGAACGTGATCCTGGTCAACGACCAGTACAAGCATGAAAAGCCCATCACGGATTCTGTTGTTGTCTTCGGCGGCGGTATTTCCGGCGTCGAGTGCGCCATCCACATGGGCATGGAGGGCAAGACCGTGCATCTGGTGGAGATGCGGGACGACGTGGCGCTCGATTCCGTGATCCGCCAGCGCCCCCTGCTGCTCGAGAAGCTCTACAAGCTCGTCACCGTGCACACCGGCTATAAGGGTCTGGAGGTCACCAAGGAGGGCATCTGGTGTCAGACCAAGGACGGCGAAAAGGTTCTTGTTCCCGGCACGACGATCATCTGCGCATTGGGTCAGCGCCCCCGCTGGAATGTGGCGCAGGAGCTCTACGACTGCGCACCCTGGGTGCGCGTGATCGGCGACGCCAACGCGGTTGGCACCATCACCAAGGCCACCTACCAGGGCCACCACGCCGCGCTGGATATTTGAACAGGAGAATCACCATGCTTTATCCGATCATGACAGATTCCCGGACAGTGATCGATCTCTCCGGGACTTGGGATTTCAAACTCGACGACGGCGGCGGCCTGGAAAACGAATGGTTTGCCCACCCGCTGGAAAATCCCGTTTCCATGCCGGTTCCCGCGTCCTATAACGATCTCCGGGAGGGAGTGGATTTCCGCGACCATTACGGCCTCGTGTTCTATCAGCGCAGGCTGTCCGTTCCCGCGTTTCTGCGCCGGACCCAGCGAATCGTGCTGCGCTGCGAGGCGGTCACGCACCATGCGATCATCTTTCTGAACGGGGCGGAGCTCTGCCGCCATCGGGGCGGCTTTCTGCCCTTTGAGGTAGAGCTGGGCGATCTGCGGGATGGGGAAAACCTGCTGACGATCGCGGTAGACAATCGGATCGATTATACGACGCTGCCGGTGGGAAACCCGAAAAACTACTGGGGCGGCAGTTCCCGACAGGAAAATAGCCCCCAGAAGCAGAACTATCCGAATTTTGATTTCTTTAACTACGCCGGGATCACCCGCCCGGTCAAGCTGCTGACTACGCCGAAAAGCTACATTGCGGATATCCGCCTGGCGGCAGAAGTCACGGATATTGCGGGTGACACAGGCAATGCGGTGATCCACTATCAGGTGGAAACCGGCGGCGAAGAAAGCGACAGCATCATAAGCGTTGCGATCCTTGACCGGGAAGGCCGGACGATCGACCGTGCCAAGGGATGGGACGGCATGCTCACGCTGGAGCGTGCGACGCTGTGGCAGCCCGGAAAAGCCTACCTCTATACCATCCGGGTGAGTTACGGCGAGGATGTCTACGAGCAGCCCTACGGCATCCGCACGGTCGAGGTGCGCGGAACGCAGTTTCTGATCAACGGACGGCCATTCTATTTCAAGGGCTACGGCAAGCACGAGGACACCTTCCCGCACGGGCGCGGCGAAAACCTGCCCATGAACGCCAAGGACATGTCCCTGATGCAGTGGCAGGGCGCCAACAGCTTTCGCTGCAGCCACTACCCCTACAGCGAGGAGATGCTGCGCATGGCGGAGCGCGAGGGCTTTGTCGTGATCGACGAGACACCGGCCGTAGGACTGGCCCTGTTTTTCGGCGGAGGCGCAAACTTCCGCCCGGACGGGACAAAGGTGGATACCTTTGACCCGGAGCAGGGAATGCATACCTTCCCGCACCATCGGGAGGTCATCCGGGATCTGATTGCCCGCGACAAGAACTACGCCTGCGTTGTGATGTGGAACCTGGCCAACGAACCGGATGGCGCGGCGAAGGGAGCATATGCATACTTCAAGCCACTGTTCGATCTGGCGAGATCCCTCGATCCGCAGAAGCGGCCCCTGTCCATCTCCAGCGCGCAGATGGCCGGCGGGCCGGATACAGACGTCTCCGCCCGGCTGAGCGACGTGATATGCCTGAACCGCTATTACGGCTGGTACGAGGGCGGCCCGGATCTGATTGCGCCGGAAGTCTGGCTGCGGCAGGAGCTGCAGGAGTGGGAGAAGCTGGGCAAGCCGCTGATGATCACGGAATACGGCGCCGATACCGTAGCAGGCCTGCACGATACGACTCCTGTCATGTTCACGGAAGAATACCAACTGGAATACTACAAAATGAACAATCGTGTGCTGGATGATTTCCCCTTCGTGGTCGGGGAACATGTCTGGAACTTTGCCGACTTTGCCACCGCGCAGGGAACCAATCGGGTACAGGGCAATAAAAAGGGCCTGTTCACCCGTGACCGGCGTCCCAAGCTGGCCGCCCACTATTTCCGGGATCGCTGGCACCGGATCCCGGACTTCGGTTACAAGCAGGGATAAAGGGATCGTCGTAACTGTTCAGTCCCCATGCGAGGGGACTGAACAGTTAGGGGGATACTCGCGCTTATCGCCCTTCGGTTGGTCGGCGCGAGGCCTCGCAGAGCTCG
>CAJOCV010000181.1:5475-6307 GCA_905233785.1 uncultured Oscillospiraceae bacterium | reverse complement strand
CGGCGAGGGGACGAGCTTTGAGCTGACCATCCCCGACGCCAAACTCTGGAGCGACGAGACGCCCCATCTCTACACCGCGAAGATCACGGCGGGGGAGGGCGACACGGAGGAGATCCCCTTCGGCATTCGCAAAATCGAATGGTCGAACAAGGGCCTGTTTCTTAACGGCAAAGAGACCCTGCTGCGCGGCGGCTGCGTCCACCACGACAGCGGCATCCTCGGCGCGGCCACCTATGCCGAGAGCGAGGAGCGCCGCGTGCGCATCCTCAAGGAAAATGGCTTCAACGCCATCCGTTCGGCGCATAATCCCGCGTCGAAAGCCATGCTCGACGCCTGCGACAAGGTCGGCATGTACGTCATGGACGAGACTTTCGATATGTGGTACAACCGCAAAAATCCCTATGATTACGGTGTGGACTTCAACGACTGGTGGGACAAGGACACCGCCGCCATGGTGGAGCGGGATTTCAACCACCCGTCCGTCGTTCTCTACTCCATCGGCAACGAGGTGGCCGAACCCTTTGAACAGAAGGGCATCGACGCAGGCCGCGCCCTGGTCGAGCTCTGCCATAAGCTTGATCCAAGCCGTCCCGTCACCTGCGGCACCAATCTGATGATCATCGGCCGCGCCGCCAAGGGACAGGGTATTTACCAGGACGGCGAACAGAAGACCGGCACCGAGGGCAAGAAGCAGAAAGAGGGCGGCAACGCAAGTCTTGCCTTCAACATCATGGCCTCCTTTATCGGAACCGGCATGAATAAGGGCGGCAACTCCAATAAGGTGGACGCCTTGACCACGCCCTTCCTGGATTCTCTGGATATTGCGGGCTAC
>CAJOCV010000181.1:0-5397 GCA_905233785.1 uncultured Oscillospiraceae bacterium | reverse complement strand
GAAGTACCCCTACCTCGTGGGCGACTTCATGTGGACAAGCTGGGACTATCTGGGCGAAGCGGGCATCGGCGCCTGGAGCTACACCGGCGGCATGCCCTTCAACCGGCCCTACCCCTGGGTGCTGGCCGGCGCGGGCGTCATTGACATCCTCGGCATCCCGGACGGCAGCTGCAAATATGCTTCCACGGTCTGGGGATTGGAAGGAAATCCCGTCCTTGCGGTACGTCCTGTGAACCATCCCGGCGTGCGCCCTTCGAAATCGGTCTGGCGCGGCACCAACGCCATCCTTTCCTGGAGCTGGTCTGGCTGCGAGGGCAACAAGGCCGAGGTCGAGGTCTACTCCGATCAGGCGCAGGTCGAGCTGCTGATCAACGGCAAGAGCATCGGACGAAAGAAGGTCAAGGAGTGCAAGGCGCTCTTTAAGGTGAAATACGCTCCCGGCACGGTCACGGCGGTGGCCTACGACGCCTCCGGCCGCGAGACCGGCAGAAGCGAGCTTGTCTCCGCCTCCGGCCCCTTTGGGATCGCGGTACGGCCGGAGAAAACGGAAGCCAAGACCGGCGAGATCGTCTATGTCCCGGTGAACGTCGAGGGAGCCAACGGCATCGTCGAATCCAACGCCGACCGGAAGATCACCGTGACCGTCGAGGGCGGCGAGCTGCTGGCCTTCGGCAGCGCCAATCCCTGCACCGAGGAGCAGTACCACACCGGCAGCTTCACCACCTATTACGGACGTGCGCTCGCTATCGTCCGGGCTGGCGAGAGCGGCACGGTCAAAGTAAATGCCTCAGACGGCAGAGAGTCCGTTTCCGCTCAGATCCAAATCGTGTAAATGAGGTGCGTCCATGAAGCAGGTTTTTAATCCCTATCTTCCGCTGTGGGAATACGTTCCCGACGGAGAGCCCCATGTGTTCGGCGAGCGCGTCTATCTCTACGGCAGTCATGACGCCTTTGGCGGCAAAAAATTCTGCCCCAACGACTACGTCTGCTGGTCCGCGCCCGTGACCGATCTGACGGACTGGCGCTATGAGGGCGTAATCTACAGGAAAACACAGGATCCGCGTATGGCCGACGGCCGGCATGAGCTTTGGGCACCGGACGTGGTGCAGGGCAAGGACGGACGCTATTATCTCTACTACTGCCCGGACGACAAAATCAAGTCCATCGGCGTCGCGGTCTGCGACACACCGGCCGGACAGTATGCCTTTTACGGTCTCGTGAAGGACGCCAAAGGCGGCGTCCTGGGTGAGCGCCCCGGCGACACGATTCAGTTTGACCCCGGCGTGTTTATCGACGGCGGGGAGATCTATCTCTATTCCGGCAATGGCCCCCGTACCAAAAAGGAAATCGGCAAGGAGCCGAAGGCCTCGGTGGTCATGACCCTCTGTGACGATATGGTGACGCTGAAGACCGAGCCGAAAAAGCTGCTGCCCCTGCTGGGCGAATCGGAAGGCACAGGCTTCGAGGGCCATGAATTCTTTGAGGCCAGCTCCATCCGCAAGATCGGCGGGCGCTATTATCTGGTCTACTCTTCCCTTACCAACCATGAGCTCTGCTATGCCGTGAGTGATCGGCCGGACGGCGGCTTCCGCTACGGCGGCGTGGTGGTGTCCAACTGCGATCTCTTTCCCGGCAAAGAGGGAAAACCTCTCAACTGCTTCGGCAACAACCACGGCGGGCTGGAGCTGATCAACGGCAAATACTATATCTTCTATCACAGGGAGACCAACCGCAGCATCTGCTCCCGTCAGGGCGGCGCAGAAGAGGTCACCATCCTGCCCGACGGCAACATTCCCCAGGTGGAGCTCACCTCCTGCGGTCTCAACGGCGGCCCGCTCAAGGCAGAGGGAACGTATTCCGCGGGCATCGCCTGTAATCTCTACGGAAAGCTGACGCCCACCTACTCCCATCCCATGGCCATGATGAACCGTCACCCCTATATCACGCAGGACGGGCCGGATTATGACCCGGAAAAAGGCGGCACGCCGCCCCGGTCATACATCGCCAACGGGAAAGACGGGCTCGTCGCGGGCTTCAAGTACTTCGATCTGACCGGAGCCGAGCGGATCACGGTGCGTGTGCGCGGCTCGGCAAGGGGCACGCTCTATGTGGCGAAACCCTTGCGGAAATCGGGCTCTGCCCTTCAAAGGACTGGAAAGCGTACACAGCCTCTCTGATCCCCTGCGCGGGGACGCATCCTCTGTACCTCTGCTATGAGGGAAAGGGAAAGCTGGATATTCTGGATTTTTCGTTCACGCCATAAAACAAAAACTGCCCCTGCCATCCCGGAAGGATGGCAGGGGCGGTTGAGTTCCTTATCCCTTTGCGGTCGAAAGCATCTGTCGGCTCCAGCTGCGGCAGAGAAGCAGCGCGATGCCCGTGGAAATCAGGGTCGTGACGGCGTTTGAGAAAATGATCCCGTCCAGACCGAAGAGCTTCTCCATCAGAAGCAGCACCGGCAGAAAAACCAGCCCCTTCTGCATCAGGGAGGTCAGCGTTGCGAAGCTCACCTTGCCCGTCGCCTGCAGGAAGGTCGAGCACATGTGGTATACGCCCTCCACCGGGACGGCCAGCAGCGTGCCGAGCATCATGGTCTTTCCGAGAGAGATGATCTCCGCATCCGAACTGAAGGCTGCGACGAATTGCTCACGGAAGAGGAAGAACACGGCGGACATCAGCGCAGCCACGCCCACGCACACGGCGCCTACGCCGAAGACGATTTTGCGCAGGCGCGCCCGATCGCGGCAGCCGTAGACGAAAGAGATGGCGGGCTGAACGCCCATGCACAGACCCATGACGATCATCGGGATCAGCATGGCGCTCTTCCCCGCGACAGAGCGCGCCGCAACGGCGACATTGCCGTAGGACACGGTGAGCCGGTTGGAGATCGCGGAGGAAAAGCTCATGAGCAGCGTGCTGGCTGCCATCGGCAGGCCGAGCCCCAGCACACGCAGGGAAATTTCCCTGCGCAGCGTGAATTCTTTGATCGAGAGGGAAAAGGCATTCTTTTCCCGCATGGCCCGCAGCAGCAAAACCAGACTGACGATGTTGCCGATCACGGTCGCCAACGCCGCGCCGCGGCAGCCCCAGCGAAAGACGGAAATGAACAGCGGGTCGAGGATGATGTTGAGGACGGTTCCGGACAGAGAAGCCAGCATGGCATTCTTCACGTCTCCGTCGGCACGGATGGTATTGCCCAATCCACCGCCGAGAATCATAAAGGGCGCTCCCAGAGCGAGGATCCGCAGATACTCCGCCGTATAGGCGGCCGTTTCCTCATTTGTGCCCAGCAAAGCAATCAGAACGCGCATCCCACTGAGAATGAGTACCATCAAAACAAAGCCGAGCGCGAGAGATGCGTAAACAACGAAGGCACTGTATTTTTTCACAAGATCGTTCCGCCCTTCGCCGAGTGCGATCGAACAGGCGGTACAGCCGCCGAAACCGATCAGCGTGTTGAAGGCGGAGATCGTGGTAAAAACCGGCCCGGCCAGCGAGATCGCGGCGAGCTGATAGCGGTCACCGCTTCGCCCGATAAAAAAGACGTCGGCCATGTTGTACAGAACCGTGACCATCATAATCAGGATCACCGGGAGGCTCAGTTTGAGCAAAAGCTGCCAGACGCTGCCCTCCCGCAGCAGTTTTTCATTTTTCATAGAGAATCACCCATTGCACAATAATCAGACACTTGTTTTCTTAATGCGGTTATAGTATACTACCGCCTGGGAAACAATACAACCGATAATATTCGAATATATGTCGGATTAATGGGGGATTGGCTTTATGAATGTCAAAAACAACCGTTTGATCCGCGAAACGGATGAGAAAATCATCCGTGTGGTGTATCAAATGATGACGCAGGAGCACCGCCCGATCGCCAAAATCACCGTCCGGGAGATCTGCGAGCGGACGGATATCCACCGCTCCACCTTCTATGCCCACTATCGGGACGTCTACGACCTTGTGGAAAAGGTGGAAGGAAACATGTCTCGCCTAATGACGGAAACTTTCTTCCGCAAGTTGGATGAGGGAGCGTCAGCGCGCGACTGTTTCATCGAGGTTTTTACGTTCATCCGCGAACACAAGGAGTTTTACATGTATTATTTGTCGGAGAGCAAAAAATACGGTGTGCTTCAGTTGACATGGGACACGATCCGTTCTCGCTATACTGCTGCCGCAAGTCCGGAACATTTCGGCGCGCGCTCACAGAAGGAAATGGAGTATCACGGTGCTTTTTTTCTTGTAGGAATGACAGCTGTGGTGCGAATGTGGCTGCAAAACGGCTGCTGCGAAGAGCCTGCCGAACTGTATGATCTCATCCATCGTCAGGGGACAGTGCAACAGGCGCTGATTGACTGGTAAGCGTTCTAAGACTTTGTTCAAAAAATATAATCATCGGAGGCGTAATCAATGAAACAATATGAGTTCTGGTTTGTGGTCGGCAGTCAGTTCCTGTACGGCCCGGAGGTTCTGGAAACGGTAGAAGAGCGCGCCAGAGAAATGGCGGCGGAACTCTCCAAGGTGCTGCCCTATCCGCTGGTGTATAAGGTGACGGCCAAGACAAACGAGGAGATCACCGACGTGGTCAAGGAGGCCAATTACCGCGACGAGTGTGCCGGCATCATCACCTGGTGCCACACCTTCTCTCCCAGCAAGATGTGGATCAACGGCCTGGCTGCCCTGCAAAAGCCCTGGCTCCACTTCGCCACGCAGTATAACAAGGAGATCCCGAACGACGAGATCGACATGGACTTCATGAACCTGAACCAGGCGGCGCATGGCGACCGGGAGCACGGGTTTATCGGCGCACGGCTGCGTAAGCCGCGCAAGGTCGTGGCAGGCTACTGGCAGGATGAGAAGGTCCACAAACGCATTGCAGACTGGATGAAAGCCGCGGTAGGCGTCGCTGTCTCCAAAGAGATGAAGGTCATGCGCTTTGGCGACAACATGCGCGAGGTCGCCGTCACCGAAGGCGACAAGGTCGAGGTGCAGCGGAAGCTCGGCTGGCAGGTGAACACCTGGGCCGTGGGCGATCTGGTCAAAGAAATGAACGCCGTCACGGATGAGGAAGTGGACGCGCTCTATAAAGAGTATCTGGCGCACTACGACCTCAACACCGACAACACCGCCGCCATCCGCTACCAGGCGAAGGAAGAGATTGCCATGAAGAAGATGCTCGACCGCGAGGGTTGCAGGGCCTTCACCAACACCTTCCAGGATCTCTACGGCATGGAGCAGCTGCCGGGCCTTGCCAGCCAGCATCTGATGGCCCAGGGCTACGGCTACGGCGGCGAGGGTGACTGGAAGGTTTCCGCCATGACCGCCATCCTCAAGGCCATGGGTGAGGGCGGCAACGGAGCCTCCGGCTTTATGGAGGACTACACCTACCACCTCGTC
>CAJOCV010000180.1 GCA_905233785.1 uncultured Oscillospiraceae bacterium | reverse complement strand
TGATCTCCCTCGGCATCATCGGCTATTACATCGCCCGCATCTATGAGGAGATCAAGGGTCGCCCGCGCTACATCATCTCGGCCATCTGCGGGAGGGACAGGGAATGATCGAAAAGCTCAAAGCCCTCTTCCTCAAATACAAGGAAGTTCTGCTCTACCTCATCTTCGGCGGTCTCACCACGGTGGTGAGCCTTGTGAGCTTCTGGCTTTGCACCTACCCGCTGCGCATCAACGTGCTGATCGCAAACGTCATCAGTTGGATCTGCGCCGTGACCTTCGCCTACTTCACCAACGCGAAATGGGTCTTTGAGGCGAAGCCCCAGAGCCCGAGAGAAGCCTTCGGACAGTTTGTATCCTTTTACGCGGGGCGTCTTGCCACCCTCGGCGTTGAGGAGGGGATCCTGCTTATTTTCGTCACGCTGCTGCACGGGAACGAGATGCTCGTCAAGCTGATCGCCCAGCTCGTCGTCGTGGTGCTCAACTATGTGGTGAGCAAGCTGTTTGTGTTCAAAAAGAGGATGTGAGCAACGATTCCCTCCGGAGAGGGAATCGTCAACGGACCAGTTTCTTTGGAAATACCCAACGCTGGCAAGAAAGGAAACGGAGACCTGGCATGGACGATTTTACGCATTTCAACGAGCAGGGACACGCAAAAATGGTGGATGTGGGGGAAAAGCCCGTCTCTCGCCGCACGGCGATCGCGAGGGGGAGCGTGCTGGTAAACGAGCATTGCTTCTCACTGATCCGCTCCGGCGGCATGAAGAAGGGGGATGTGCTGACCGTCTCGCAGATCGCGGGCGTCATGGGCGCGAAACGCACGCCTGAGCTCATCCCCATGTGCCATCCGATCCTGATCGACGGCGTGAACCTGCGCCTCGCGCTGGATGAAGAGCGCCTTGCGGTGGACATTGAGGCCGAGGTGCGCTGTGACGGGCGCACAGGTGTGGAGATGGAAGCCCTCACGGCGGTGAGCGTCGCGGCGCTCACGGTGTACGATATGTGCAAGGCCGTACAGAAGGATATGACGATCACGGACATCCGCCTGGTAGAAAAGACTGGCGGCGTCCACGGCGATTATCGGAGAAACGTAACTCTTCAGTCCCCTTGAGGAGGACTGAAGAGTTAGGGGGGAGAAGAATGACAGGAACGATCCTCGCTGTCTGCGTCAGCGAGAAAAAGGGACAGCAGAAGCACCCGGTGGACGAGATTGCGCTAAAGCCCCATGTGGGCATTCCCGGCGACGCTCACGCGGGGGACTGGCACCGAATGCTGAGTCTCCTGAGCGCCGAGAGTGTGCGCAAGCTGCAGGAGAAGGTGAATCTCCCGCTGCTGCCCGGCGCCTTTGCGGAGAATGTGCTGGTAGACGGCATCAGCGTCCACACCCTGCCCGTGGGGACGAAGCTGCGTGTGGGTACGGCGCTCTGCGAGGTGACGCAGATCGGCAAGGAGTGTCACGCCGACTGCGCGATCCGTCAGCAGGCCGGGGACTGTGTGATGCCCCGGGAGGGCATCTTCGCCCGTGTTCTGGAGGCGGGGACGGCTAAAGCGGGAGATTCCGTTGAGGTGATCGCGTGAACAAGGAAGAAATCACGGCGCTGCTGGAACAGGTTAAGGACGGGGCGGTCTCCGTGGAGGAGGCTGTGCTCAAGCTCAAAATGCAGCCGATTCAGGAGATCGGGGACTACGCCAAGGTCGATCTGCACCGGGGACTGCGCCAGGGGGTGCCCGAGGTCATCTACGGCGCGGGCAAGACGCCGGAGCATATTCTCGGCATCGCCAAAGCCATGCGCGAGAGCGGGCAGGAGACCGTGCTCGTGACCCGCATGACAGCCGAGAGTGCGGCGCTTATCGAGCGCGCGCTGCCGCTTACTTACGATCCGCTCTCCAAAACCGGCGTGATCGGGCGTTTGCCGGAGCCGACCGGCAAGGGAAGCGTCGTCGTCGCCACCGGCGGCACGAGCGATATTCCCGTCGCCGAGGAAGCCGCCGTCACCGCCGAGGCGCTGGGAAACCGCGTCGTGCGGCTCTACGATGTGGGCGTGTCCGGCATCCATCGGCTTCTGAGCCACATGGAGGAAATTATGAGCGCCCGCGTCATCGTCGCCGTGGCGGGGATGGAGGGCGCGCTGCCCTCGGTGATCGGCGGTCTGGCCGATTGCCCGGTGATCGCCGTTCCCACCAGCGTGGGCTACGGCGCAAGCCTTGGCGGCGTGGCGGCGCTTCTTAGTATGCTCAACTCCTGCGCAAGCGGCGTCTCCGTCGTGAACATCGACAACGGCTTTGGCGCGGGCTATATGGCCTCGATGATCAACCACCTCGATTGATATGACCTTACAGGAATTTTTCACCCAAAACCCACACTGCGCCCTGGCTTTTTCCGGCGGGGTGGATTCGGCGTACCTGCTGTACGCCGGGCTCAGGTACGGCGCACAGATACGCCCCTACTACGTCAAGAGCCAGTTTCAGCCCGACTTCGAGTACCGCGACGCGCTGCGCCTCTGCGAGAGCCTGGGCGTGACGCCGACCGTGCTGCGCGTGGACGCGCTCTGTGTGGACGCGGTGCGGGCAAACGGCGCGGATCGCTGCTATCATTGCAAGATTAACATTATGTCAACCATTATAGCCCGCGCGACAACGGACGGTCATACCATCCTGCTCGACGGCACCAACGCCTCGGACGAGGCCGGCGACCGCCCCGGGATGCGCGCGCTGGGGGAGCTGGGCGTGCTCTCGCCGCTGCGGCTCTGTGGCCTGACGAAGCCGGAGATCCGGCGGCTTTCGCGCGAGGCGGGGCTTTTCACCTGGGACAAGCCCGCCTACGCCTGTCTCGCCACCCGCGTCAAGACCGGGGAGGCGATCACGAACGAGCGCCTTGCCGCCATCGAGCGCAGCGAGGATTGGCTTTTTTCCCGGGGCTATACGGATTTTCGCGTCCGCACGACGGGGAACAAAGCGCTTTTGCAGGTTCCGGCTTCTCAGCTTGCCCGCGCGCGAGAGGAACTCCCCGCGATCCGGCAGCGGCTCTCGGCGGACTTTTCGAGCATTGAACTTGACCCGAAGGGGAGATAAACAGCCTTATGAAGACCTTATATCTTGACTGCGGCATGGGCGCAGCGGGCGATATGCTCACGGCGGCGCTCCTGGAGCTGCACCCGGAACCCGAAGCCTTTCTGCGGAAATTACGGTCTCCGCCGCGCCCGATGAAAAGTGCGGCCTGCGGGGAACGCACGTCACCGTCAGCGTTGAGGGCGACGAGGAGGGGGAGGCGCAGCACCACCATCACCACCATACAAGCGTAGGGGAAATCCGGGAGAGGATCGAGAGCCTTCCCGTTCCCGAGCGCGTGAAGGCGAACGTCGGCGCAGTGTATGACGCGATCGCCGGGGCCGAGAGCGCCGTGCACGGCGAGACCGTGGAGAATATCCACCTGCACGAGGTCGGCTCCTGGGATGCACTGGCGGATGTCCTCGCGGTCTGCTGGCTGTTGGAGGAGCTCAAGCCGGATCAAATCCTCGCCTCCCCGGTGCATGTGGGGAGCGGGATGGTCAAATGCGCCCACGGGCTGCTGCCCGTGCCCGCCCCGGCGACGGAGCGGCTGCTGCGCGGCGTCCCCATCTATCAGGGGGAGATTTGCGGCGAGCTGTGCACCCCCACCGGGGCGGCGCTGCTGCGGCATTTCGTGCGGGACTTTGTCCCCATGCCGAGGCTGCGGGTGGAAAAATGCGGCTTTG
>CAJOCV010000179.1 GCA_905233785.1 uncultured Oscillospiraceae bacterium | reverse complement strand
CGTCACCACAAAGGATCTGTACGCCGTGTACTGCCTGTGGTGTGAGGATAACGCCATCAAGCCCTACGCCCAAAACACCATGAGCCACTATCTGAAGGAGTACGGCGACGCCTACAACATTGTGGATACCAACAACCTGCAAAACGAACGCGGTGTACGAGTCCGCGGCTTTGAAGGCATCGGCATCGTTATCAGGCCGGATGCCCCACACGCCAAAATATATGACGTGGAGTGAGAATCATAGGGCTGTGAAGAAAGTCCCTGAAAAAAGAAGGACAGGGAGCGGCTATAATGTGGACAACGCAGATGAGCGCCGTTACCATGAAGGAGGGTAACAATGAAGGTAACGGGCAGCTTACAGGAAAAGAACGGTATCTATCAGATGATCGTTCGTGTGCCGGATATCAACGGCAATTTTAAAAGATTTTGGGGAATAGGATTATTCATCGGGTTAAAAATTTGAAATCTGTCGGATTGAAAGCTAAAAATCTATCGGATTGGAGTTGTAAAATCTATCGGATTGCGGTATGCTTTCCTCGTAAGAGGTGATGCACATGGCTAAGATCATGAATAAGGAGAAATACATTCCCCGGATTATAGACGCTGCGGTGGAGCGGTATCTTGCCACCATGGGTGCCGTTTGTATTGAGGGACCGAAGTGGTGCGGAAAGACCTGGACGTCTTCCTATCACAGCAACAGTGAGTTTTTGGTCGGCAGCCCGGACAACAACTTTCAAAACCGCGCGCTGGCGGAAATGTCCCCCGCCCTGGTGCTGGAGGGAGAGTCGCCGCGCCTGATCGACGAATGGCAGGAGGTTCCTCCGCTCTGGGATGCGGTGCGCTATACCGTGGATCAGCGGGGCAAAAAGGGGCAGTTCATTCTGACCGGCTCCGCCACACCGAAGCGGAAAGGCGTGCTCCACAGTGGAGCAGGTCGGATCGGCAAGCTTCGGATGCGCCCCATGTCTCTCTATGAGTCCGGGGATTCCAGCGGCAAGGTCAGCCTGCAGGAGCTCTGCGAAGGAAAACTGACGCCGGCCATCACGGGGGAGGTCGATCTTCGCACGCTCGCCCGGCTGACCGTGCGCGGCGGCTGGCCCGGAAATCTGGATATTGACGACGCGGATATCTCGCTGCTGCCCAGCGAATATCTGGATGCTGTCATCGACGACGATGTGAACCGTGTCGATGAGACCCGGCGCGACAGCCGGAAGGTCCGTCTGCTGCTGCGGTCTCTGGCCCGCAACGAGAGCACGACCGCGACCAACCGGACGCTGAAAAACGACATCAAAGAGATCGACGATGAGGATATCGACGTGGAGACAGTCGCAACCTATCTGGATATCTTCAACCGTCTGTTTCTCACGGATAACCTGCCGCCATACGCTGCCAAGCTGCGTTCCTCCGTCCGAGTAAAGCAGGCGGAGAAGCGGCACTTCTGCGATCCCTCTCTGGCCTGTGCGCTGCTGAAGGTGACGCCGGAGAGGTTGATCGGCGATCTGGAGACCTTCGGCTTCCTTTTTGAAGCCTTGTGCGAGCGTGATCTGAAGATCTACGCGGAATCCTTCGGCGCTGCGCTCTATCATTATCAGGATTATGCGGGCAACGAGATCGACGCCGTGATCGAGCTTCCGGACGGCAATTGGTGCGGCATTGAGATCAAGCTTGGAGCAAACAAGATCGAGGAAGCCGCGGAGAACCTGCTCCACATCCGGGATGAGATCGTCAAAGACGGAGGAAAGGCACCTTCGGCCTTGATCGTCCTTTGCGGTCTGTCCAATGCGGCCTTCCAGCGACCGGATGGCGTCTACGTCGTACCGCTGACGGCACTGAAGAATTGAGGTCTGCTATGAACGATGATGAACGGATTGAGCAGGCACTGGATGAAGCAGACGAGGCAGCAGCTGCGACAAAGGCGCGATTGACCGCCGAGGAAGTGTTCAGCCGTATACTGGAGCGTGCCATTTCCGATGCCGCCTATGCCAGCGGCAGTTATAAAGACATTTCTCCGCGTGAGATCGAAATGTTTTTGCCGGTATTCATTTTCCCCGTGTGCCACAAAAATGCAAAATCGGTTTTGTGGCAACGATGGAAAATGAAAAAGCAGATCAGAACTGCACAGCCGGAAGTTCAAATCTGAGCCGCATGGGATGCGCATATGGTTCTTTGCATTCAGTTGCGAACTATGGTATACTGCAGATAAATGAATTTCAAAGCGAAGCCCTTGCCGGGTGCTTCTGATGATACGGGAGGAATACAGAATGAAACGCAGTGAAATACTCGAGCGCATGGGGATGCGACTTCCCCTGCGCAAGCAGCTGCGCGTCATCGTGTCCAGCGATGTGCGCAATGAGGCGGACGACCAGTTTGCCGTAGCACACCATCTGCTGACGCCGATGTTCGACGTGCGGGCCGTGGTGGCCGCCCACTATGAGAGCAAGGCTCCCGGCAGCCGCAGCACCATGGAAAAGAGCTACCAGGAGCTGCTCAAGCTCATGGAGGCCAGCGGCATGGACGATGTGCCGGCCCTGCGCGGCTGCGAAGCTCCGCTGGCCGGCGAGCAGGACGCGCCGGAGAGCGAGGGCGTGGATTTTATCATTCAGGAGGCGCTGAGGGAGGATCCCCGCCCCCTGTTTATTGCCTGTCAGGGCGCGCTGACCGATGTGGCCGCGGCCATCAACCGCTGCCCGGTGATCGCGGAGCGGCTGACCGTGGTATGGATCGGCGGCGCCGCCTATCCCGAGGGCGGAGCGGAATTCAACCTGATGCAGGACGTGGCGGCCGCGCGGGTGGTCTTTGACTCCAAGGCCGGGCTCTGGCAGCTGCCGGTGACTGTCTACGGAACGGCGGAGGTCACCATGGCGGAACTTGCCTGGAAGGTGCGCCCCTGCGGCACAATGGGCCGCTATCTCTTCGACGAGATCGAGGATTACAACCTGACCAACGACGAGCCGGACTCCCTGCGCAAGGGAGAGAACTGGAGTCTGGGCGACTCTCCGGCCATCGGGGCGCTGCTGGAGTGCGACTGGCGGCCCACCTACCACATGGTGAAGGCTCCCTTCATCCGGGACGATATGCGCTATGAGCCGAACCCGGAGGGCAAGGAGATGCGCCTCTACGACTATGTGGACATTCGGATGCTGCTGGAGGATTTCTACGCCAAGCTCGCCCTCTGCTACCGCAGCTACTGACCCCCAAAAACGGCAAGCGGGGCTGTGAAAAAACTTCGTTTTTTCACAGCCCCAGTTTTCAGTTTTCAGAATTTAGTTTTCAGACAGAAATCCGGAGTATATTGCACAATTTATAC
>CAJOCV010000178.1 GCA_905233785.1 uncultured Oscillospiraceae bacterium | reverse complement strand
TATCGAGAAGCTCTGCGCCGAGGGGCGGCAGGTCTTTGTGGTCTGCCCGATGGTGGAGGAGAACGAGGAGCTGCCCGCGCCGCTCAAATCCGCCGAGGAGCACGCCAGGGAGCTGGCCGATACCTTCCCGCATTTACGTGTGGGCTGCGTACACGGCAAGATGAAACCAAAGGACAAGGACGCCGTCATGTCCGCCTTCGTCGCGGGTGAGACGGATATTCTCGTCTCCACCACGGTGATCGAGGTGGGTGTGGACGTACCGAACGCGGCGCTGATGATCGTGGAGAACGCCGAGCGCTTCGGCCTGAGCCAGCTCCACCAGCTGCGCGGGCGCGTCGGTCGCGGGCAACACAAGAGCTGGTGCATCCTCGTCTCCGACGCGGACACGGAGGAGGTCAAAGCGCGGCTTTCGATCATGACGAAGACAAACGACGGCTTTAAGATTTCGGAGGAAGACCTGCGTCTGCGCGGCCCCGGCGACTTCTTCGGCGCGCGGCAGCACGGTCTGCCCGCGATGCACGTTGCCGATCTCGGCGCGGACGCGCAAACTCTTCAGCGCGCCCAGGCCGAAGCGACAAAGCTGCTCACAGACGATCCCGGCCTGAACAAAGCGGAAAACCGCCCCCTGCGCGAGCGCGTGGAGCGCCTCTTCGCCGAGAGCGCGGACAGCTTTAATTAGTTTTGAGTTTTGAGAAAGCTATCAAACGAAAGCCTCTTAGCAAATCGTATCAATTGCAATCGGAACTATAGCAGAGAAAAGAGACAATAAGAGTTTCCGCAGCAGGGTATGGAGAGCCGCCCTGCTGCTTTAATTTTTTCTTGATTTTAAAAACGTAGAATGATATTATGTAGTTGCGACGCAATTCAATAGTTTTCCAAGCAGGGAATGGTTTTTACTTTCGGTAAAAACGCATTCTCCATCTTTGCATTCCCTGTTTGGATGTATAAGAATTGCGTCGCGGCAAAGGAGCTGTGCGTTTTTCGGCGCGTAGCTTCTGCTGCGCGCTTTTTATTTTCCCAAAAGCGCGTTCAGTTAAAAAAATTAACGAAAGTGAGGGAGTGGGAAAATGGAATATATTTACTTTTGCCCCGAGTGCAAAGCTACATTTCGTTATGAAGGACAGGCATCGCATCTTTGTCCGGATTGCCAATGCGTCACTGTGTTCAGCGGATACAACGCCTCTGATTGGTACGCAAAACCGCATAGAGATCGTGAAAGTATAAAGATCGAAGTCATTAAAACCGGCGCTGTGAATCGAGACGTCGGAGATGCCGCAATTTTAGACAAGTTCAAAGCAACAGACACCATTCGGTTTAAGACGGGTTCCTCAGACAATGACTTTATAAGTTACGACAAAAACACAAGTCTTGTGAATATTAATGGGAGATACCTGCTCAAAGACAGGATTTTTGGATTTGACCTTGTTGAAGACGGCGAACAAGTTACAAAAGGCGGGCTTGGCGCTGCCGTTGCCGGCGGACTTGTCGGAAGCCTTGCGCCGAGACTGATCGGAAGAAGCACGGGAGCCATCGTCGGCGCCTCGATTGGAAAAAGGAAAACAACAAACAACTGTATTTCTTTGGATGTAATTATCACGCTGAACGATCCCAATACACATGAATTAACCGAAAATATCGTACTTCATCTTATCAGCTCTCCTGTTAGCAAACAATCCGTAGATTATATGCAGGCAAAATTATCCGGTCAAAAAATCATTGAGTTCTTAACAAAAATAACAGAAGAAAGCAGTTCAAAAGAAACGCACTCTATCGAAACGCAGCAGTCTATATCTTCTGTCAATGAAATTCTGGAATTCAAGAAGCTTTTGGATGCAGGCATCATCACGCAGGAGGAATTTGACGCAAAGAAGAAGCAACTTTTGAGGCTATAATTTCCGAGCAAGAGCTGGTGCATCCCCGTCTCAGAGCCAGACAACGCGAAGTTCAAACTGCGCCTCTTCGCCGAGAGCGCGGACAGCTTTAATTGAAAAATATGGGGCTGTGAAGAAGATCTTTCTTCACAGCCCCATATTTTACTCGGCCTCCATCGTCTTGACGACGGTCTGAATGATCCGCACCGCGCCGTCATAGCCGGTCTTGTCACTGTTGAGGATGAGATCGTAGTTTTCCCGCTCGCCCCAGATCTGGTCGGTGTAGTAGCGGTAGTAGCTGGCGCGATCCTTGTCCACCTGGCGGATGAGCTTTTTGGCCTGCTCCTGCGTCAGCTCACGGCGCCGCATCATCGCGCGGATACGGTTTTCCTCCCCGGCCTGAATGAACACGCGCAGCACGTCCTTCCGGCTTCTGAGCACATAGTCGGCGCAGCGACCGACAAAAATGGCGTCGCCCTTCTCGGCAAGGCTGCGGATTGCGTCAAACTGCGCCGCCGCAACCTGCAGGTTGAGCCGAAAGCTCTCCCCCAGGCCGACATAGTTCGGCGCCGGGATCACATAAGGGGAGACGCGCTTTTCGTCGAAGGAAGCCAGAACCTCGCGGCTGAAATGGGAATTCTCCGCCGCCTGATCCACGATCTCCTTGTCGTAACAGGCATATCCCAGCGCCTCGCCCAGGGCGCGGGCGATCTCATGCCCGCCGCTGCCGTGTTCTCTGCCGATTGTAATGATCATTGGATTTTCCCCCTATTGATTGATCAGTTTCTCAAACTGTGTGAGTGTCATGCCTCGCGGAACGAAGGCTCTCCAAATCACCACCGGGTCGCTCCCGGTGACATACGGTACGCCGGACATCTTCACGCCGAAGCGGTAAAACTCCCGCGTGACCTGATAGGTCAGCTCCGTGGCGTCCCCCTCCGGGTAGGAGACCACAAAGGGCTCCTTGCCGATCTGCCGCGTCAGCATGAGCTTGGAGCTTCCCATCTCCCGGCGGGTGGAGTCTTCCCCCAGGATGCTCATGTTGATATGCTCGGCGGTGTGGCTCTGGATGGAGCAGAGGCCGGAGGCGTCCATCTCCCGGAGATTATCCCAGGTGAGGTACTGCTCGATGTTGGAATAGCCCGAGTCCGCGGGGCGGCTTAAATAGTTTGTGATGATGAAGAAGGTGGCCTTGACGTTATATTTCTGCAGCAGCGGGAAGAGGATGTTGTAGTTGCAGACATAGCCGTCGTCAAAGGTCAGGATGATGGGCTTGTCATAGTCCTGCACATGCCAGAGGTCTTCAAAGAAGATCGGATCCCAGCCGTTATCCAGCAGGTAGACGAGCTGCTCCTCCATCTCCGCGGGGGTGACGAAAAGACTCGGCATCGTCCAGGCATAGTCGTTCACGCCGTGGTACATCAGCACAGGCACCTTGCAGCCCTCGGGCAGCGCCCAGTTCCCGGCGCCGGG
>CAJOCV010000177.1 GCA_905233785.1 uncultured Oscillospiraceae bacterium | reverse complement strand
CTTTTTCGCAGGAATACTTTGTGTATTGCAAGAAAAAGTGACGAAATCAGGGCGCGGTTTTTCCGGAAGATGCCGCAGGCGTATTGTGCGGTGTTGCCCTAACGATTTAGTCCCGGAACGGGACTGAATCGTTATAAAAAGCCTTGCAATCACAGCGCAAAGCCGTTATACTATGCAGACGGAAGGAAGCGAACAGCAAGGAATGGCAATCGTTGAAGGCAAAGGCAAATGGCTCTGGAGCGCGGTGCTGCTTCTCGTATGGACAGCGCTGATCGCGCTGTTTCTGAAAACCCACGGCAATCTCACCGTGCGGCAGCTTTTGGACTACACGCCGCAGGAGCCGGTACAGGCCGCGTTCGTGATGCTGGGGCTCTTTGCTTTGAAAAGCCTGGACTTCGTGATGCATTCCGGCGTTCTCTACGCCGCCGACGGCGTCATGTTCCCCCTCCCCATCGCGCTGGCGCTGAACATGGTCGGCGCGGCCATCATGGTCAGCGTCCCCTGGCTGCTCGGCCGCAGTCTGGGCACCCCCATCGCCAGGAAGCTGTGGGAGAAATACCCCAAGCTTGCCGGCATGGAAAAGCTGCGTCTCGGCAACGGCTTTCTGACCGCCATGTTCCTGCGCGTGGCCAGCACCCCGCTGACCGTCGCCAGCATCTATCTGGGCGCGACCGGCATGGACTATGTCCCCTATCTTCTCGGCTCTCTCACGGGGCTCATTCCCGTGATGGCAAGCTACGCCGTCATGGGCGCGGCGGCGGATGATCCGAGCAGCCCGGAGTTTATCGCCGGGGGCGCCGCCATCGCCGTCACCACCGTTCTTTCCATTATTCTCTACGCGCTGCTGTTACGCAGAGCGGCGCGAAAAAACCGTTAAAAAGGATCCATTTTATGTCACCTGAAGCTGTTGAACAGTATAACGCCGCCCTCAAAGCGGGTCAAAAGTATTACAAAAACGCCGTCGCCAACGGGGAAGACCCCTATCCCCCGGTGCTCGACAAGCTGACTGAGAACGTCACGCTTGCCGGTCAGGCCGATCTGGGGCTGGTAAATATCCCGAGCGAGCTGATCGTCGGCACCAAGACCGCCGGCCGCGTCTTTGCCCTTGCGGGAAACTTCATGCCCTTGCTGCCCCAAGGCAGTGAGTTTAGTTCCAAGTGGATCTCCCTCTGCTCTGCCCACCTGAGCGACGAGGGCATTCGCGACCCGATCCGCTGCTATGAATACTTCGGGCGCTTTTATGTGCAGGAGGGCAACAAGCGCGCAAGCGTGCTGCTCAGCTATGATTCGCCCAGCATTCCCGCTATTGTGACCCGGCTCATCCCCGCCTATTCCGACGAGCCGAGGGTGCAGCTTTACTATGAATTCATGGCCTTTTACGCGCTCTCCCGCTTCTATGGTCTGCGCTTTCACCGCAGCGGTGAGTACGCCCGGCTGCAGGCGGCTCTGGGCTTTGCCCCGGATCACGTCTGGACAGAGGACGAGCGCCGACGCTTTTCCTCGGGCTTTACGCTCTTCAAGTCCGCCTTTGAAAAGTGCAGTCCCCGCAATCCGGAGATCACCGCCGCCGAAGCGCTGCTGGAGTGGCTGGCGCTCTATCCCTTCTCCTCCCTGCGCGACCTGACCGCGTCGCAGCTCTATCCGCAGTTGGATGCCATCTGGCCGGACATCGCCGCCAAATACGGCAGCGACGCCATTCCTGTGAGCACCGTGCCCGAGATCAAGGGCGCAAGCGTCCTCACAAGGCTTCGGCGCATTGCCCACGCGGATCATATCGACGTCGCCTTCCTCTACGCCTTCGACCCCGAGACCAGCGCCTGGACGCGCGCCCACGATGAGGGTCGCCGTTATCTGGAGCAGGTCATGGGCGAGCAGGTCAGCGTACAGGTGCAGCACGCCTATAATCACGACTATCTGGGCGCGATCGAAAAGGCGGCGGAGAATGGCGCAAGGCTCATCTTTGCCACGACCCCCTCCATGATCGCGGCCTGCCGGAAGGCCGCCTCCCTCCACCCGGAGTTGAAGATCCTCTGCTGCGCGCTCTCCAAGCCCTACACCGGTGTGCGGATGTACTATACCAGAAGCTATGAGATCAAGTTCATCGCAGGCGTCATGGCGGGCATCATGGCCGGCAAGGACCCCATCGGCTATGTCGCCACCTACCCCATCTTCGGCGTCCCGGCGGAGATCAACGCCTTCGCTCTGGGTGCAAAATCCGTCAATCCCGCGGCAAGGGTACTGCTGCGCTGGACCTGTGTTTCCGCTGATCCCGTGCGGGAGCTGATGGAAGCCGGTGTGCGGGTGCTCTCCAACCGTGACGTGATCCGTCCCGAGAGCGGGCGCAGCGCCCTGGAGCTGGGCACCTATATGCTCTCCGACGAGGGGGATCCGATCCCCCTGCTCACTCCCATCTGGCACTGGGGCAAGCTCTATGAGCAGATCATCCACAGCGTGTTCAGCGGCGCCTGGGCGGATATTGAGCGCAGCAAGTCCATTCACTACTGGTGGGGCATGGACAGCGGCGTCATCGACGTAACGCTCAGCAGCGCCTTGCCCTCCGCTGTGCGCGGCATGGGAAACCTTCTCCGCCGCAACTTTGCCGCGGGGACAGTAGCCCCCTTCCGTATGGAGATGCGCGACCAGTCCGGCGCCCTGCGAGCCGACGGCGAGCTCGCCCTCACGCCGGAGCAGATCATGCGCATGGACTGGCTGTGCGACAATGTGGACGGCGAGATCCCTGCCTTTGATAAGCTCCTGCCCATGTCGAAGGAAACTGTTCGCCTGCTCGGCGTTTATAAGGACAGTCTGCCGCCCGTACAGGAGGCTCCGCAGCTGCAATAGCCCTTTCGGGCCACAGAGAGAGACTTGGAGGCTTGTATGCGTATTCTGCTGATTTCCGACGAAGAGGACAAATACCTCTATGACTATTATCGTCCCGGCCGCTTTGATGGGATCGACCTGATCCTCTCCGCCGGGGATCTGAAACCGGAGTACCTGAGCTTTATCGTCACCATGGCCAACCGCCCGCTGCTGTATGTGCACGGCAACCACGACGGGCACTACGAGAAGTTCCCGCCCGAGGGCTGCGATTGTGTGGACGACAAGCTTATCAAGATAAACGGCCTGCGCATCCTGGGGCTTGGCGGCTGCCCGCTCTACAGCGGTGGCGCGCATCAGTATACCGAGCGCCAGATGCGCAAACGCATTCGGAAGCTCTATTGGAAGATTCGCCGCGCCGGCGGTGTGGACATCGTGCTCGCACACGCGCCTGTACGCGGCTACGGGGATATGGAGGATATTACCCACCGCGGCTTTGAGGCTTTTCTCCCCCTGCTGGATCGCTGGAAGCCGAAGTATCTGGTG
>CAJOCV010000176.1 GCA_905233785.1 uncultured Oscillospiraceae bacterium | reverse complement strand
GATCAGGATTTGTTTTTCGCCATCCGAGGCGAAAAATCAGAGGCGTTCCCCCTCTGAACTCCCCCTCCGAAGATTTGTGAAACGCCCGTGGAGCAAATTTTGCTTGTATTGCCGGACGGAATGTTGTATATTAAATTGTCTCAATGTGTAAAGGAGATTGTATGGATAACAGACCTGTCGGAGTTTTCGACTCCGGTCTCGGCGGACTCACAGCCATGAAGGCGCTGCGCGAGCTGCTGCCGGGGGAGAACATCCTATACTTCGGCGATACCGGGCGACTGCCCTATGGTGAGAAAAGCAGGGCGCAGCTTGAGCGCATGGCGGCGCAGGATTTGAACCTTCTTGCCTCCTACGGGGTGAAGGCGATCCTTGTGGCCTGCGGCACGCTGTCCTCCAACGCCGCTGCGATCCTGGACGCCTACCCCATCCCCAGCTTTGGCGTTTTGAAGGCGGGCGTGGACGGAATGAAAAAGATTCCCGGGACGGGAGCTCTCGGCGTGCTCGCCACCGAAGCGAGCATCCGCAGCGGCGCTTTCGCGCGGGCGCTGCGCCAAGCCTGCCCGGGGCGGGAGATCAGGGCCGTGGCCTGCCCGGACTTTGTGCCCCTTATCGAGAGCGGGCGGGGGAGTGACGATCCTCTTGTGCGTGAGGCCGTGGCGCGCTACTGTGAAAGCCTCCAAGGGGCGGACGCGGTGCTGCTCGGCTGCACCCACTACGGCATCATCGCGGACGCCATCGCGGATTTTCTGGGCGAAGGAACCGCGCTTGTGAGCGCCGCGACCTGCGGCGCGGCGGTGGCCGCGCAATATCTGATAGTCAACGGTCTGACCGGCGAGGGCGGCGAGGAGCGCTTCCTCGCCAGCGGCGACCCGGCGGCCTTTAGCCGCGCGGCCTCTACCTTTCTGGGGCGGACGGCGGCGCGCGCGGCGGAAGCCGTACCTGTTATGGAGATATAAACGATGCTCAAAGACGTTTGGATTTCGATCAACAGCATTCACAGCTACGACCAGGAGGATGAGGACAGCCTCGAGTTTTCCACCGACGGGCATTATTTCTACGACGGAGAGAACGGCTGCCTGAGTTATATGGAGACGGATGTGACCGGCCTGGAGGGGACGCGCACCAGCGTGATCGTCATGCCCGACCAGGTGGTCGTGGATCGGGACGGAATGATTACCAGTCGGATGGTTTTCCGCGAGGGAGTGCGAGACGCCTTCCAGTACGCCACACCCTTCGGCTCTGCCACCATGGGCATCGACACCCGCCGCATCTCCCACCGCATGGACGAGAACGGCGGCAGCGTGGAGATCGACTATGTGGTGGATATGGAGCATACCGTTGCCGCCCGCAACCGCTTCCAGATCACCGTAACCGAGAAAAAGGAACATGCGCAGCCCGGCCGCTGAGGCGATGCGCGCGGCGCAGGACTGTCTGGAGGGGGCGTATGACCTCGCCGGGCTGCCGGGGCGGCTGCGCGGCAGTCTCCGCTGGCAGGAGCGCAAGGAGGGGGAGCTGGGCGCAACCCACGCGCTTGCCACCGGCGCCCTGCTGGGGCTGCCCGCCGCGCGTCTCGCGGAGGAGCTTGAGAAGCGTATGAAGCTGCCGCCGCTGTTTTCCGCCGTTGCGGCGGTGGACGGCTTTTTGAATTTTCGCCTCTCGGATGCCTGGTATGACGAGGCGCTGAACAGGCTTTGCGCGAAAGCGCCGGGAGACGCCCCGGACCTCTCGTCCGCGCGTTTCCCGGCGCTTGATCCCGCGCTTGCCCCGCGGCAGGACGCGGCCAGCCCCCTCTACCGCCTGCGCTGGGCTTACGAGCGCAGCCGCGCCCTGCTTGCGGACGAGAGCGCGCCGGACGGCGAGCACCGTTGGGGCGAGGCGGAGAGAGCGCTTCTGCGGCGCATCATACTGTCGGAGGGCGAAAGCGGGCTTTTTGACCTGGCGGACGCCTTCTCGCGCTTCTACGCCGTCCGCCCGATCCGGAGCGCCGCGGACAAGGGCTTTCGCCTGAAGCTCTGCGCCGCCTTCTGCCGCCGCGTGGAGGAAAGCGGAGCGGACACAAGGGCTCAGCGCCATCCCTGATCTCTATGATCGGCGTATGGTTTCTTACGCCGCAGCTGCGAGGAATGACAAGCCACTGGTTTTCAAGACCTTCTATACGATTCTTCCAGAAGGCGATAGGAAAGAATCGAATAAAAACACAAATTTCGGTCGGATGCCTATGTTTTGAGACTGCGCCTTTTCAGATCACATAATGATCTTCGGTTTCGGTCTCAAAGCGGCTCTCCAGGCGCTTGAGCTTGGCAATCTCACCGCGCAGTGCGACCAGATCGTGCGTAAAGGGATCGGTTACGTCCTTAACATGATCCACGTCCTCCACATAATTGACCTTCTCGCCGGCCACACGCACGACGCGCGCCGGGATACCGACGGCGGTGGCGTTGGGGGGGATCTCCTTGAGCACCACGGAGTTTGCCGCAACGCGGCTGCCGTCCCCGATGGTGATGGGGCCGAGCACCTTGGCGCCGGTGCCGATGAGGACGTTGTTGCCGATGGTGGGGTGGCGTTTGCCGACATCCTTGCCGGTGCCGCCGAGGGTGACGCCGTGATAAATGAGGCAGTCGTCCCCAATCTCGGCGGTCTCGCCGATGACAATGCCCATTCCATGATCGATCACCAGGCGCTTTCCGATCTTTGCACCGGGGTGGATTTCGATTCCGGTGCGGCGGCGGCTGCGCTGAGAGATGAAGCGGGCGAGAAACTTCAGATTGTGCTCATAGCACCAGTGCGCCTTGCGATGGCTGCGCACGGCCTTGAGACCGGGATAGAGCAGCAAAATCTCCAGCGAGGAACGCGCCGCAGGGTCGCGCGCCTTGTAGGCTTGAATCATTTCGCGCAGGTCGTTAAACATGGCTACAGTTCCTTTCTTTGTCTGTTCCCTTTATTCTATGCCGGAAAACAGACATCGACAGACCGCGCAAACCAGCATACCTTTTATACTCCTTCCAAACAATAACCTGCAGAAAGCAGGCATGGTGAGTATAGCCGATCCTGCGGCAAGTGTCAAGCTCTGTGATGTCTATGGTCATGGCATGCGCAGGAGGGAAGAAACGGTAAGTCATGCGTTTTCCCTGTGACTATGGCGAACAAGCAGGAAAACAGACTATGCAAATTCTCAAAAAAACAAATACGGCAGAACATTTTGCTTGAAGGAGCTTATGGCGGATGTTCACACTGCGGTATCGGTTTCTTGGCTCGGGAGCTGCGAGCATGTCCGTGATCTTCTTCGTATAAGAGAGAACCTCCTGCAAATACTATCTGAGAAATTAGATAGAAACGCAGGAGGTTTTTGCATATGAAGGCAACAGGGATCGTGCGCCGCATCGACGACCTCGGCCGC
>CAJOCV010000175.1:1753-5160 GCA_905233785.1 uncultured Oscillospiraceae bacterium | reverse complement strand
CGGGAGGGCACAAGGCCCTCCCCTACGATACAACCAGGGTTTTCGCACTTGTTTCGCATTTTGCAACGCGCCCCTTTTTCACGCTCTCTATACTCTGATGCTGACTTCCCCTGAGCTGAGCTTCTTCACGCTCCCGTCCGGCAGGCGGACAAGCAGGCCGAAGTCCGTGTCCAGCGCGAGCGCGGTCGCGGCTTCTGGCTCCCTGCCGGGAGAGAGTACTGTGATTTCCCGACCCGGCACGAGCGAGCGGCGGCGGTAGGCTTCAAAGACCGCCGGATCGTCCGGCTTCACGCAGTAGGCCATCAACCTGTCCAAAATCCCGGCAGCAAGGCGGCTGCGCAGCATAGGGGGCCTGTCTTCGCCGAAAACCGCGCCTGCGATCTGCCGCAGGGCCGGCGGAAAATCACCCTTCGGGACGGCTGTGTTGACGCCGACGCCTACCACGGCGTAGCTGAGCTGCCCGCTCTCGCAGTCAAGCGAGCCCTCCGTCAGAATGCCGCAGACCTTTTTGCCCGCTATCAGCACGTCGTTGACCCATTTTATCTGCGTCTCAAGCCCCGACAGCTCCTCTATCGTCTCGCAGACAGCGACCGCCGCGCAGGCCGTAAGCTTCACTGCCTCCGCCGCCGGGAGCTGCGGACGCAAAAGCAGGCTCAGGTACAGTCCTGAGTCGGGCGGGGAATAAAAGCTGCGTCCCATGCGGCCGCGGCCATCTGTCTGTTCCCCGGCGATCAGCGCCGTTCCCTCCGGCGCGCCCTCGGCCGCCATTGTTTTGAGCGCCGTGTTGGTGGAGCCGATGCGCGAATAAACGCGCGGCAAAATGTTCTGGCTGTGTAAAAAGCGGCAAACACTCTGCTCCGTGAGTACATCGCCCTTATCCAGGAGCCGGTGCCCGCGGTGCGTGACGGATTCGATGTCATAGCCCTCGGCACGCAGCTGCTTGACCGCCTTCCACACCGCCGTGCGGCTGATGTTCAGCTCCTTTGCCAGTATCTCCCCCGAGAGGAAACGATCCGGATTTTGCCAAAGCATTCGCAAAACCGCGTCCTTCGTCATCATTTTGCTCCTCCTTTCTTCATAAGCGGGTAGAGCCGGCCGGTCAACAGTGTGGCCAGTGCGATCTTCGCCGCGTCCGGCAACAGATAGGGCAGCACACACCAGGCCAAGGCCGTACCCACGCCGATGGGGCCGCTTTTGCGTGCGTAAACAAGCACAAACCATGCCGTCCCGAAGACGTAGCACGCAAGGATCCCCACCGCCATGGCGGCGAAGAGCACAAGCGGCTTTCTGCCGAGGCTTTCCACCGCAAGGCCGACGATCAGCGCCGTAAAGAGAAAGCCGATCAGATAACCGCCCGTCGTACCCAACAGCGCGGCGATCCCGCCCTGAAAGCCGGAGAAGACCGGTGCGCCCACCGCCCCCAAGAGCAGGTAAACCGTTACCGTCCAGAGCCCTGTGCGCAGTCCAAACAGCGCCGTCACCAGGCAGACGGCAAAGGTTTGCAAGGTAAAGGGGATGGCCGCGGGAATGGCAACCCAGGAGCAGATTGCGATCAGAGCAGCCCCCATGGCAATCAGAGCAAGCTCGCGGATGGGTATTGTGTTTTTCATCTCATGTTACCTCCTGTCGAAGCAATCCCTCCCAAGCCGAGAGCAGCGAGAAACGCTCAGGCTCAGAGCCGACTGGGAAGCTTTCACATTCCCGGCGCTCCCCTACCTTACTACAAGCCCTTCAAAATGTCAACTCATTCCCGGTTTGCGGTTGACGTTTTTGGAAGGCTTGTACTTTTTTATCCCCGGGGAATCCCTGCGGCTCTGTCAGAGAATGAAAAAACAGGATGAGCACAAAAAAGCGCGTTCCCTCTTCCTTCCGGCTTTGCGCAGGTGTATAATACGGCTGTGGGAACGCCGATGAAATCAGCAGGAGCCGATCGAATCCGCGCTTCCGAGAATCCTTTCCGTACAAAAGGGGTGCCAATTATGAACTATCGGGCTGAATATGAAGCCAAGCGCATGAGCGCCGAACAGATTGCCGCCCAGGTGCAGAACGACTGGGTGCTCGGTATGGACAGCTCCGCCGGACAAACGCCTGTGCTGATGCGCGCCCTGGCAGATCGCGCCAGAAAAAACGAGCTGAAAAATGTAAAGGTACACACCCTGTTGGACGTGTACCCGATGGATTTTTTCGCCGACAACAGCCTTTTCGGCAAACTTACAGACGTGGCCTGGTTCTCTGGCGGCGGGTCACGGAGAGCCGTCAACGGCGGCTACGGCGATGTGATTCCAAACTATTACCGAGATGTTCCGGGACTGATCCGCGAGCTGTACGACTACGACGCCTTTTTCGTTTCCGTCTCGCCCATGGACAGACACGGCTACTTTTCGCTCGCGACGGTCTGTTCCTACAGCCCCGCGATGATGGAGAAAGCCCGCCGCATCTATCTGGAGGTCAACGATCAGCAGCCTCGCGCCGTCTGCGGAGCGCAGATTCACATCTCCCAAGTGACCGGGCTCCTTGAACTCAGTCAACCGCTGCCCGTGATGCCGCCAACAAAGATCGACGCCGTGAGCGAGCAGATCGGCGGCCTGATTGCCGAGCGAATCGACGACGGCTCCTGCATCCAGCTTGGCATCGGCGCAATCCCGGACGCCGTCGGCGCGGCGCTCAAGCAAAAGCACGATCTCGGCATCCACACCGAGCTATTCACCGACTCGATGGTAGAGCTGATCGAATGCGGCGCAGTGAACAACAGCAAAAAACAGATTCACCGCTTCCAGAGCGTCACCACCTTCGCCTATGGTTCCCAGCGAATCTATGACTATCTGGATGACAATCCCGGTATCGCGCTGTTGCCCGTGGACTATGTAAACGATCCGAATGTGATCTGTAAAAACGATCGCATGATCTCCATCAACGCCGCCCTCGAGGTCGATCTCTGGGGTCAGGTCTGTGCCGAGAGCGTGGGCACCCGCCATATGTCCGGCACCGGCGGGCAGGTGGACTATGTGCGCGGCGCCTGTCAGTCGAAGGGAGGCAAAAGCTTTATTGCCTTCTCCTCCACCGCGAAAAACGATACCATCAGCAAGATCAAATCCACCTTGACCCCCGGCGCAGTCATCACCACCAGCAAGAACGACGTGGATTACATCGTCACCGAGTACGGCGTGGCTCACCTGCGCGGCGAGCCGCTCTCGAAGCGCGCCGAACGGCTCATTGCCATCGCGCATCCCAACTTCCGCGACGAGCTTCGCTTTGAAGCCAAAAAACGCGGGATTTTGATTTGATGAATAGGGGCTGTGAAAAAACTAAGGTAACGATTCAGTCTTGCGTGGCTTTGGGGGAGTTCAGAGGGGCACTCCCCTCTGATTTGCCGCCTCGGAAGGCGGCAAACAAAATCAAATCTGTTT
>CAJOCV010000175.1:0-1744 GCA_905233785.1 uncultured Oscillospiraceae bacterium | reverse complement strand
GCCCCGCAAGTGTGCGAGCGTTCCCCCGCCGCGAGTGCGCGCAGCGGGGTGCATCCCCTCTAACGATTCAGTCCCGGAACGGGACTGAATCGTTACAAACGAAGTTTTTTCACAGCCCCTTCTAACCCGTCTGATACGATTCTCAGTCCTCCATCTGTCTGCCCAGAAACAGCGCGGCGGCCTGGGCGAGCTTGTATTCGACCTCTCCGCCGGGATTGCTGCCGCGTGGGGTCACGAAGAGCACACAGCCCAGAACATCCCCCTCCGCAAGGATGGGCACCGCCACGGAAAGACAGAACTTTTCGTCGGCAGGGGAGATGGGCAAGGTGCTCCCGCCGGTAAGCTGCCGGTAGGCGCTGCGCCCATCCATGATTTCCCCAAGCTGGGGGCTTACGGCCTTTTCAAGCAGTTCCTTTCTTGCCCCGCCCGCCACAGCGATCACCGTGTCCCGGTCGCACACGGCGGCGATGCCGCCCGCGCTTTTGCGCAGACTCTCACACACCTGCGCAGAAAAATCCGTCAGCTCCCCAATCGGGGAGTATTTCTTAAAGATCAGCTCTCCGTCCTTATCCGTGAAAATCTCCAGCGGGTCACCCTCGCGGATGCGCATGGTGCGGCGAATGCGGCCGAGGTCGTCGATGCGGCGCACGATCCCTGTTGCCTTCATATGCAAAAACCTCCTGCGTTTCTATCTAATTTCTCAGATAGTATTTGCAGGAGGAAATATGTTATGCACGGGCGGCAGATATGCGTACGCTGTCTGTCGCGGCAGTTCGAAAAAATATATTTTGTATTTTCCGGCCGCTTATGCTATGCTGAAAACATGAAAAAACAGGAAAGAAAGGGCAACATGAATGAAAAAGGTGGTTTCCCTCCTGCTGCTCGTCGTTCTCTGCCTTGGCCTGTGCGCCTGCGAAAACAGCGGCGGCGCCAGCCTTGGCACGGCGGTGTGGGAAAAAGCGTATTATCTCGACGCCTTCAACGATCCGACCGAAGAATACTATATCGGCACCGCCAAGCGGCTGAGCGGCAGCTACAGCAGCGACAGCGTGACGGACGGAAAGCTGGAGGCCGAGCTGCGCGTGGACGCGGAGAAAATCTCGGTCTTTCTCTATGAAAACGGCACAGATCTCGTCAAAAACGGCGATCAATCCTCCATTGCATTCTCCGTGCAGATGAAGGCCGCGGACGGGAGCAAGACGCAGCTCTACGGCGAAATGGTCAGCGGCGGGGCCTGCGTGGAAATCTGGGAGGAGCAGGCGCGGAGCGTTCTGCATTTCGCCGACTCCCGGCAGACGGACAACCCCGTCGCCGCAGCCCTCTGCGCCAAGAACGGCGAGGTAAGCTTCTATCTCACGCGCGAGGATCAGCCCGCGACAAGCTATCTGTTCACCGTCAAGACCGGGAACTTCGCGGCGCTGTACGAGGCGGAGATCGTGCCCCCAATTCAGGAAGCCGCCTACGCCAAGGCGGAGGCGCTGCTGGCGCAGAACGAGTACGACGGCGCGATGAGCTGGTTCACGGCGCTGGGGGACTATCGCGACAGCCCCGCACGCGCGGAAGAAGCGGATGCGGCCAAGACCGAGGCCATGAACGCGGCACAGTACGCCCAGGCGGAGGCACTGTTAAAGCAGAAGGACTTCGACGGGGCGATTGCGGCGTTTACAGCCTTAGGCGATTACCGCGACAGCGCCGCGCGGGTGGAGGAAGCGCGCGAAGCGAAGAACGCGGACGCCTATACCAA
>CAJOCV010000174.1:767-5983 GCA_905233785.1 uncultured Oscillospiraceae bacterium | reverse complement strand
ATAAGCGTTTTCGGAACTTTTTCTTTATCTTCACTTTTTGCACTTTCCCCAGTTCTAATGGAGTTCTAATACAAACGTATTTCCGGGCCATCACAGTTTGTTGCAACATGAAAGAGAAAAGAGAATTCTCTCTTTTGCGAAAGAACTATTTTCAGGCTGTGAAAGGAGCCGACTCTATGTAAAATGCTGATCATGATTATATGATGGCGAAAAGCGAAAAAGCTTTTCGCCGCGCAGCTTTGCTGCGCAGCAAAATCGAAAAGAAGGTGCTTGACGGTGTGAGCGAATACAAGCTGCAAATGGTATGCTCACATTTTTTCATACACCATTGGCAAGATTCATACATCGTTGATATATTTGTTCCGTCTTCTTTTGTAAAATCCTATTGTAAGCTGAAAAAGCTTCTTCGGAAATTACAAAGGAGAGGAAATCATGAAAAACAAGGTTAAAGATCCCAATAAACTTGGTTTCAAAGATTACCTGGGCACGATCCTGTTCGGCACCACCGACTCTCTCGGCGCCGGCATCATGACGGGTCTGTTCATGCTGTACCTGACGGACTACGCCGGCATCGGCAAATGGGGCGCTATTCTGGGCACCACGCTTCTCATGGTCGCCAGACTTTTTGACGCCGTCAACGACCCGATCGAGGGCTGGATCATGGACCGGGCCAAGGTCGGAAAGCACGGCAAGTACCGTCCTTTCATCCTGCTGAGCATTCTTGCAACCTTTATCGGCATTGCCGGCCTTTTCGCTCTGCCCTCCGGTTTTGCTAACGCCCCCGTTGCTATTTGCGTCTGGGTCATTTTCTTTTATCTGCTCTATGACATCGGCGCGTCCTTCTTCGCCCCCAACCTGATCTTCCGTACGCTGACCCTGGATCCTGTTGAGCGCGGCAAATTGCTGGTCGGACCTCGTATGTACGGAATGATCATTTCCGTGTTCAGCGCTTCATTCCTGGTCATCATCAATGCCGTCAACGCAGCTATCGGCAACTTAGCCGGCGCCATGTTCCTTACGGTGCTGGTCTCCGTGATCGGTCTGTCCCTCTTCCGCGAGAAACACCATGTTGAGCGTGACGAGGAAGACAACGTGAAGATTACGGATATCTTCCTTCTCCTCAAAGAAAACGCCGCTCTTCGCATCAAGGTTTTGGATGCCCTGTTTTCGGGCTTTATCTGGACCTTCCTGTTCGCCACCATGGTTTACTACATCAAGTGGGGTTACTGCGCGGATCTGAGCACCGGCGCTGTTGATACGGCAAAGCTTGGCACCCTGACCATGATCTCCTCTATGCTGATGATGCTCCCGCTGCTTGTGGGTACGGTCATCGCTGGACCGATCATGAAAAAGATCGGCTCTCCCATCAAGTTCCACAAAATCCTGATTCTGGCTCAGGCCGTTCCGTGCCTTCTGCTCTTCATTCTGCACATCACCGGAATCCTGCTCGCAAGTCCCGTGATCTTCTTCGCTTGTGCAATCGTTGTTACGCTTGCCATCGGCATGGACTACATCCCGGGCGAGACACTCAACATTGAGGTCATGGACTACGAGATCTACCGCACCGGCAAGGATCGTTCCGCTCTGTGCAACGCCTGCAACAAGTTCCTCAACAAGGCGCAGTCCGCTGTCTCCGCCGGCATGATCGGCGTCATCTTGATGGCGATCGGCTATGAAGTTGACTCCGCGACCGACACCTTCCTTGGCGAACTGTCCGCCATTCCCTCGATGCTCACCTGGTTCATCGTCATCATGGGTCTTATCCCCGGCATCCTGGGCATCATCTCCTACCTCATCCTGCGCAAGTATCCTGTGACTGACGAAATCCGTGCCGAAATGGCGGCCGGAAAGGTCGACGAAGCGTAAAGCCTGCTCCTATTGGACAGATTATCCCGAGGCTCCTCCCCGTGAGGAGCCTCTTTTTTGCTTTATCGTGAATTAATTGATTTATCGCCAGTTATATGATAATATTTCATAAATTCAAGCAAAACACTACAGGGGGAGGGGTGGAGATGATATCTTCCCGGTATGAAGGCCTTCCGGAAGCGTGGAAAAACGACATCCGATTTCTCCAGACCGTGAGCGACCTGAGCGGGCTTTCCGTCGCCGTGTGGCGTACCGGAAAAGCGGCGGAGGAGATCTGCTGGACAAGCAGCCCAAGCGGGGAGCATCCCTGCTTTTCTCACGAGCCGCTGCGTATCGCGCTGGAGGGGTACTGCCGCGCGGACCGGCCGGCCCTGTTCTTTGAAAACGATCTGGCCGTTTATGGGATCATGCCCATCGGCTCCTTTTCCCTGGCCATCGGCCCCTCTTTCATCTGGTCTGCTTCCGAAGCGTATCTGCAGGACTATGCCCGCAGCCATGGGATGCAGAACGCTCTTTCCATCCCGCGGACGGATCTGAGTGTGATGAGCCGGTATATGGAGCTTGTGTATCTGCATTTCAACGGCTCCTCTCTTCCGCGGGAGACGATCTCCGTCACGGCCAATATTCTGGAAAATTGGCAGCGCGCCGGCGACCTGGAGCAGTATCAGCTGGAGCAGTCGGAAAACGACCGGAGCTACGAACTCGGAGCGGATTTTGAAAAAAATCTGATGCGCATCGTGGAAAACGGGGAGAGCGACTCGCTGAAATCGCTGCTCTCCGGCCCCACCCCGGATTACGCGGAGATCAGCTCGTTGTCCCCCGAGGAGGAAAAAACGAGCGAATACCTGGTGGTTTCCATTATCACGCTGCTGACGCGCGCCGCCGTCGCGGGCGGGGCCAGTCTGGAAGCCGCCCACGAGCTTGGCGACGTGTATCTCAAAAGGCTCTCCAAAGCGGTGCTGAATCACGAACCGTTTCTCGGCCTGTCCTACAATGCCATGCTCGAATTTACCGAGCTTGTCCGGCGTGCAAAGGAGGAAAAGAGCGGATTGTCCTATGTCGACGCCTGCAAGGAGTATATCGAGAAAAACCTGCGCAAAAACCTGCAGGTGGGCGACATTGCCCCTGCCATCGGCCTCAGCCGCCCCTACCTCTCCCGCCTCTTCCATCAGGCCGAGGGGATCACCGTGCAGCAGTACATCCAAAAGGAGAAGTGCCGCCACGCCGCGCAGATGCTGCAATATACCGACTACTCCATTTCCCAGATTGCCCAGTATTTCGGCTTTTCCTCACAGAGCTATTTCGGCTCCTGCTTCCAGAGCTGGTACGGCATGACGCCGAACGCCTACCGAAAGGCGAATCGTTGATCCGCTTTTGTCAAAGTTTTATACACCGTTGACAGAATTGGCACATCATTTATAGAAAGAAAAACAGCTCCTCTGTTACAATGCTCTTGTATACCGGATAATCGGTACTGCAAATTGATTATAACAGAGGAGCTGAGTTTTTTATGGCCAGAATTTTTGCCCCCACCAGCCCGGAGGTCACAAGCCTGGAAACGCGCAACATGGAAAAAGTCCGTCGGATCGCCGCTGAGGGCATGGTCCTTCTGGAGAACAAGGGCGTTCTCCCCCTGAAAGCCGACGGCCGGGCGCTGGCCGTGTTCGGAAACGGCGTACGGAAAATGGTCAAGGGCGGCACCGGCTCCGGAGACGTCAACTCCCGGACGGTCGTCAATATAGAGCCGGGCCTGGAGGACGCGGGCTTCCGGATCGCAACAAAAGGCTGGCTCGACCGCTTCGATCAGGCCTGCGCGGATTACGGCGCGCAGTATATGGGCGAGTTTGCGGCCATCCTGAAGGAAAAGGGCTTTGCCGGCGTCAACTGGGCGCTGGAAAACCCGTATCGGGATCCGGATGTTCCTGTGATCACAACGGAAGATATGAAGGGGACAGACCGCGACCTGGCCCTCTATGTGATCGCGCGCACCTCCGGCGAGGGCGCCGACCGGAAGCTCTCTCCCGGCGACTATGAGCTTTCCGAGCGGGAGATCGAAAATCTGAAGACAGTGACCTCATATTATGAGCACACCGTCGTCATCCTCAATGTGGGCGGCGTGATCGACACCAAATTCCTCCGCGCGCAGAAAGGCATCGACGCGATCCTTCTCATGAGCCAGCCGGGCTGCGCCGGCGGCTGGGCGCTGGCGGACGTGCTCACCGGAAAAGTGACGCCGGGCGGGCGTTTGACCGCCACCTGGGCGGAGGACTACGCCGACTATCCCTGCGCTGAGTCTTTCAGTTATCTCAGCGGAGATCTGGACGATTCGTACTACAACGAGGGCGTCTATGTGGGCTATCGCTGGTTCGACAGCTTTGGCATCCGCCCGGCCTATCCCTTCGGCTTCGGCCTGTCCTATACGGACTTTGAACTGATTGTTAAAAGAACGGAGATCTGCGGAGAATCCGTCCGGGTCACCGTCGCGGTAATGCCGGACGCGAAACCGTGCAGGTTTACGTCTCCCAGCCCCAGGGAAAGCTGGACAAGCCGTACCAGGTGCTGGCGGGCTTCACCAAAACGAAAGAACTCCTGCCCGGTCAGGAAGAAACCGTGGAAGTGCAGTTCCCCATCCGCTCGCTTTCCTCCTATGACGAGGAGCGCGCGGCCTGGGTACTGGAAGCCGGAATCTACTACATCCGCGTCGGCACCCATTCCCGCGACACGCATATCGCCGCCGCGCTGGAGCTGGATGAGACCGTCGTCACCGAGCAGCTGCAGAACAAGGTCAGACCCGACCGCGAGCTGAACGTCGTTCAAGCAAATCCGGATCAATTCTACACCTACCTCTCCGAAGCCGCCGAAAAGGCAAACGCGCTCCGCCTGGAGATCATTCCCGCCACCATCCCCACCCGGACGGCGGATTACAGCGCCGAGCCTGCGGAGCTGCACACCGACAAAACCGAATTCCTCACGCTTAAGGATGTGCTGCGCGGCAAAGCCACGCTGGACGACCTGACAGCGCAGCTTACGATCCGGGAACTCGCGGCGCTCACGGTGGGCGCCGAGCGCGGCGGCCTTGGCAGCGTCTCCACGGTGGGCGCGGCCTCCGGCTCGGTCCCCGGCGCGGCGGGCGACACGACGATGGAAATGGCCGACAGCCGCGGCATCACCAATCTGGTGCTGGCCGATGGCCCTGCGGGGCTGCGCCTGTCCAAATCCTTTGTGAGCGATGGCGAGGGCAACGTGATCCCCGGTTTGGGGGAGAGCTCCTTCGGCAATCTCTTTGAGATGCTCGGCGTTCCTGCCGCCCAGCGTCCCGAGGGTGCGGTGGACCACTATCAGTACTGCAC
>CAJOCV010000174.1:0-672 GCA_905233785.1 uncultured Oscillospiraceae bacterium | reverse complement strand
CCCGGCATGAACATCCACCGCAATCCGCTCTGCGGCCGCAACTTTGAGTATTATTCCGAGGATCCGCTGCTCTCCGGCTTCTGCGCGGCGGCCGATACCCGCGGCGTCCAGCGCCATCCGGGCCGCGGCACCACCATCAAGCACTTCGCTCTGAACAACCAGGAGGACAACCGCAATCACAACAATTCTCACTGCGGCGAGCGCGCACTGCGGGAGATCTATCTCAAGGGCTTCGAGATCGCCGTGAAAACGGCGCAACCGCTTGCACTGATGACCTCCTATAATCTGATCAACGGCATCCACTCCGCCAACCACCGGGAACTGCTGACAGACATTCTGCGCTGCGAATGGGGCTTCCAAGGCCTGGTGATGACCGACTGGGGCACCACGGAGGAAAAGCCAGGCTTCAAATACGGATCTTCCAACGCCGCGCTGTGCGTCAAAGCAGGCAACGATCTGACCATGCCCGGCTCGCAGCAGGACGTGGACGCGATCGTGAACGCCGTTGGCAAGGAGCTGACGCTCTCAGAGCTGCAGGCCTGTGCCAAACGGATTTTGGAGCTGGTGCTTCTTCGCGCAAAACAGCAATAAGCTGACTGCTTTTCAAGTAGAGACAGGAGTAAAGACAGAATGAAACAGATTTCTTTCAACGCCAACTGGACCTGCAACGGC
>CAJOCV010000173.1 GCA_905233785.1 uncultured Oscillospiraceae bacterium | reverse complement strand
CAGAGGTGGATAATGTGTCAGAACATGCTTACGCGTATTTCGTTAAAGGGCCACGCACAGCAGATGATTTGCGTCGGCCACACCCAATGGAAAGCGAAAGGCCACATGAAATTATAAAGTAAGCGTTAAATAAGAGGGCGGGTTGAGTCCGCGCCTCAGCTATGAGAGAATGAACAGGGACTCTCATAATGAGGCAATTGAAAGAATCTTAAAATTCTGCTCGTTAATATATCATAAGCCCAGCGGGCTTATGATATAATTCGCCATGTTTTTCGGTTGCCGCGTAAGCGGCGAGAAAAACGGCGTAAAATCAAATATAATAAGCGCGTTTGCGCTTATTATATCGTACAGATACCCATGGGGAAATAATCTGCCGTAGCGATGGCGAGCAGCTGAGCTTTGATTTTTCACTAGGTCCATTTCCATAAATGGCGCACTTCTATACGGGTCAGCTTCGGCTGGGTAACCGTCAAACGGGTATAGAAAAGGAGCTCGCAGGATGCGAGCTCCAGGATGTGGACGCCAGTTAAGTTGAGTCAGCCCTGCATTGCGGCGGGGCGTTCTGCGGCAGAAGCGTGGTTGCCCAACCGGAATCGGAGACAGCCAGCCTTGGCGCTTGGTTTAGCAGCCAGGTCAAGTAGCGGTACGGATCAAGGCCATCCGATGCAGAATGATCTTGGCCGGGACGATCTGGATCTTCTCCTGAACCTCGGTGCCGATGGGCTGCATGACCTCGCCGCATTCGGGACACCGGCGCTCTTCTTCGGAAAGCGTGTGCTCGACCTCAACAACCTCAACATTCTCCGGAAGAACATCCCATTCCAGCAAATTTCGCTGGGACTGTGCGCTTCGGATTGTTAGCTCGCCCATGTTATTCCTCCCAGTCTATGAGACTTCCCGGCAGTCCATGGCGCTGCCAGGCATAAATGCAGAGACTCCCATAGACTCGCATCGACTCGATGGAAGTCTATGAGAGCCCCTGTTCATTCTCTCATAGCTGAGGCGCGGACTCAACCCGCCCTCTTATTTGACGCTTACATCCTATTGGGGACTTGACTTTTTATTTGCAGGATTTCTTTTTCAGTCACCGAACCTAATTCTTTGCTTTTCCACATCCACAACCGCATTGACACAGAAGGGAATGATGCAGCGCGGCAAGGCGTGGCCGATGTTGATGTTAAACAAAATGGAAAGTTCCGGTCGATCGATTAGCGGCCATCTTCTTCCTTATGTTTCATTGGGTTTGTCCGCATTCTCCTGTTTTCCCTTCGTTCCGTTCCGCGCCATAGCGGCAGAAGAGAGACAGCACGATCATCATGACGCCCAGACCAACGGAAGGGAACTCCCCGATGGACAGCTTGTCGATGCCGGGAACCATGTTGTCCGCGATGGCGACGCCGATGGAACAGACGATTACCGTGCCCAGAGGGATGGCGACGGTCAGGATGCCCAAGCGCAGCAGCTCCTTCGCGCCGCGCAGGGTGAAGGGATCACCATCGGCCAGTTCATGCTTGAAATAGGCCTCCGCAAATTTACTCAGAACAGCCTCTGCCGCGCAAAAAAGCAGGCCGACCGCCATGGATGCATACAGGGTAGGCAGGTTCATCCCTGCCTCGCTCTCGATCATGCTGTGTATGGTGACGCCGCCCAGCTTGAAGGTTTCCGCGCCGAGCGACAGACTGACGATGCCGACGATGCAGCCGCAGAAGCCGACGATGCAGCAGACAAAGATGATTTTACTGAAAACTTTTCCGATTTTCGCTAAGGTCTGAATGGTTTTTAACGTGTTCATGATGATGTCCTCCTGTCAATGATTTATTGTGATTCATTTTTGCTCTTTTCTACAAATACTCTGTACTGCCAAGTTTGCTTTCAGCCTAACGAATCATATTCTCTGTCAGTTTGTTCATCTGAAAACCTCAAGCCTCCGCAAATGAGAAGTTTGCCTTATGTGAAATTCCGGATGGTATGGGGTTCGCCTTTTCTTTTCCGGTAAAAGATGAATCCATCCTCAACCTTTATGATCCGATAGCCTAATTTTTTGTAAAAAGCATTTGTCCGCTCATTCCAACATGGGGTATCCAGATCAAACGCAGCAGCCCATGGGAAATTCTTTTCTATGCAATCCATCAGGCGAATTCCGAAACCTTTTCTATGATAGATGCTATCAATAAAAATCCTGCCTATGTATACGCTGTTTTCTGTTTCATCCGGGAATACAATGGCTGCCCCTACCAAATCGTTTCCGATCATTGCCTGATACAAATGCCCCTCCCGGGCCATCTGTTGATGCCATTTGACCGAATCATATTCAGGGGGACAATCGCCTTTTATTCCGCCTACATTAACATCTGTTTCAAAAGCTCTGACAGACATAGCTACGATTTTTTCTATCTGATTTGCCTCTGCTTTGACAATATACATCCCACTTTACCTTATATAATATAATAATTTTTTTAATTTGTCCAGATCAAACATGGTTACTTCATCCCGTAGGTCGCAATAAAGTGTCTGCTGAATGCTTCGATCTTCCTGATCGCGTCTTCCGTTTTCTCCGGTTCGCGGTCGCACAGATGGATCAGGGCGGAGATCGGCGCGGTATAGGCAAAGGCCAGCATCTTCGGATCGTCCTTCCTGAGCAGTCCTTTTTCCATCATGCACGTGAATATCCGCGTAAACATCTCTGTAAGCCCGGTCAGGAAGTGTTTTGTCGCCAGTTCGCACGCACGCGCGTCCCGATACTGTTCCAGCGTCAGCACCTTGCGCGTCATGATGATCTTCTCATCATGAACGGTGATGTTCACCATATGCATGGTCATCTGTACAAACTCTTCCAGTGAATCCGGCACAGACGGCAGATGCTCCGCCGAGCCGAAATGCTCCGCGTAATAGGCGATCATCTGATCCAGCAGCGCATTCCATATGGCTTCCTTACTCTCATAGTGCTTATAGACCCCGGACTTCACAAGCCCGGGCGATGCGCTCAGTTCTCGAATGTTTGTGCCTGCATAGCCTTTCTGCGAAAACATCTCCAGTGCGGCTGCAAGTATTCTTTCCTTCTTGTCGTTCGCCATAAGGATCTCCCGCAAAAGTTAAGTGACCTTTCGCTCATCCATTATAGTGAACGAAAGGTCACTTGTCAACTGTAATCAAACAGCTTTTCTTCTTTTCATTGACCGCACACAAGAGAGATGAGCGAGGTTTCGCCGATTCATGGGATTGCCGTTTTGGGGACAGTAGCTTGCGGCCATGGCCAAACGGTCGGGGCATTCCCACTGAAATTTTTACTGTAAAACGGTGAGAGGGATTCACGTCGCCGAAGAGCACGGATGCCAGGGCGCGGCCGCCCTCCATGCCGGAGTACCAGCCGTAGAGGATGGCGGAGACGCTGTCCTGCCGCTCTCCGGTGAGGATCATCGAGCCGCAGGCCAGCACCACGGCGGCGTTTTTATTGAGACTGCCAGTTGTCGCGGAGAATCTCGGTGAGCAGGTGCTTCAACTCCGAGGCCCGGTCGCCCCGGAAATGGTTGTAGGAGCCCATGAGGGAAGCGCAGCCCGCGTCCGCTATCGGCTCCATCGTCGCTCTTTACAGGTGGATCCCGGCAGTCATGATTGTAGGGGACCGGCCATGGGCTCCCCGGCGTCCCGAAGCTCCGTTTACCGAACCGAGCTGCCGTGTCGTGCTTTTGAGTGCCGCGTTCTGCACAACATAGCGGAAGCGAACACCCGGGCGCAGAAGCCGCATGAAATCAGGACTTTTCGCAAGCCTGCGAGAAGCGGAATATGCTCCCGGCGAAGGTGATTGAGCGTTCCCGGATCGAGCGATCTTT
>CAJOCV010000172.1 GCA_905233785.1 uncultured Oscillospiraceae bacterium | reverse complement strand
GACGAGGAAATACCGCACAGACATCAGCCGCCGGGAGAACATGGCTTACGACGCCGAAGCAGATACCTACACTTGCGCCAACGGGAAGACGATCACTTTTGACGGTGTAAAGAAGAACAAATCTCAAAACGGCTTTGAAATGGAGACCTCCGTTTACAGCTGCAAGGACTGTTCCGGCTGCCCTCTGAAAGAGAAGTGCATCCGGGCCTGCGGCAGCAAGAAGCCGCTGGCAGAGCGCAGTAAGGTCATCTACGTGTCCAAACGTTTCGCCAGACAACGCTCTAAGATGGAGGAACGCATCAACACGGCTGAGGGCAAGCTGATCCGCGTCAACCGCAGTATCCAGGCCGAGGGCGTCTTCGCCATGGTCAAGGAAGACATGGGCTTTCGTCGGTTCCTTCTCCGCAGTGCCGTTAAAGTTGAAGTGGAATGGACGTTGCTGAGCTTGGCCTACAACGTTCTCAAGCTGCATCATAAAATCCAAACCGGGCGCTTGGGAACGGGTCTCGTGGTTCCAAAGGGGTTTCCGACAGGACTATAGATCATTTGCTAACTGAACACGGAAAACCATCCGGGAGCGCTGCTGTTTTGCGGTACTCTCTGGATGGTTTTCCACATTTTTGACCTTTCAGGGCTTGAACAGGCCGCCTTTTTCCACAATCTTTGCCAAATGAAAGAGGCGTTGCCTCTCAATAGCCTCTTTAGCTATTTTGAGACAACGCCTTTCACTATATTTTTATATTCAGTTTATAGAGGGGTGGAATCAATTCCACCGGATGATATGGTGTTGCCTTGAAAACCGCTCAGGTTTTCCGATAGAGGATATACCCACACTTGCAGTTGATATGCACCTTGCCCTTGCCGCGGGGGACGCGTACCCAGGTGCCGCAGTTGGGGCATTTGAAAAAGCGGTAGTCCTTCTGAGCGCGGCGGTTTTTGGCCGCGGCGCGCTCGGCCTTTTTCTTTTCGAGATAGCGCAGCCAGACCTGATTTTCGGCCTCGCGCAGCTCCAGCCGGCGCGAGAAAGCACGCAGAAAGCTAAAGAGGAGACACATCAGAGCGAGACTTGTCAGCAGGGAGGACAGCCACGGCGCCCACAGCGCACAGACCACGCCCAGTGCAAACAGCCCCAGCGCCGCCCAGAACAGCAGCTTCGACAGCTCATCCATGCCCTGACGTCCGGAGAAGAAGCTCCGGATTTTTTCTTTCATCCCAAAGACCTCGCTTTCCTTGCAGCTGTCAAATATGATAAAATTTGAATGTGACCATGTCAAGTCATCCCCGGAAAGTTTACAGTCTGTTCCCAAAGAGTTCACGGCGCGGCAGACAATCTTTCTGTTTACAAGCGTCCGATTTCCAAGTATAATACCGTATGTTATATTATAGAAAACGAGTGTGAAACCATGGAGAGAACCTTTGCCCAGACGCTCTCGGCGCTGCGGCGGCAGAAAAATCTGAACCAGCGCACAGTGGCGCGCGATCTCGGCATCAGTCAGGCGCTGCTGAGCCACTATGAAAACGGCGCGCGCGAGCCGGGGCTCGACTTTGTGCGCCGCGCCTGCGACTATTACGGTGTCACGGCGGACTATCTCCTGTGCCGCAGCGAAGCGCCGAACGCCGCTGTCAGCACGGCCGAGGCGGCCGTAGCCTTTTTAGCGCAGATCCGCGGTGTGACCGACCGCGCCGAAATGGCCCTGAAAGAATTTATGGAGAAACAGCTATGACAGACCAGTCCAGAATCCGCAATTTTTCGATCATTGCCCACATTGACCACGGCAAATCCACGCTCTCCGACCGCCTGATTGAAAAGTGCGGCGCGGTGGAGCAGCGCATTATGGAAGACCAGATCCTCGACAATATGGAGCTCGAGCGCGAGCACGGCATCACGATCAAGGCCCGCGCCGTCGGCTTGAACTACAAGGCCGCCGACGGCGAGAGCTATACCCTCAACCTGATCGACACGCCGGGCCATGTGGACTTCAACTACGAGGTCAGCCGCTCGCTCGCGGCCTGCGAGGGCGCGGTGCTGGTCGTCGACGCCAGCCAGGGCGTCGAGGCGCAGACACTCTCGAACACCTATCTCGCGCTCGACAACGATCTGGAGATCCTGCCGGTCATCAACAAGATTGACCTGCCCGCCGCCGAGCCGCAGCGCGTCAAGGACGAGATCGAGGAGATCATCGGCATCCCGGCCCAGGACGCGCCGGAGATTTCGGCCAAAACCGGCATCAATATCGACGCGGTGCTCGAGGACATTGTGCAGAACGTCCCGGCCCCGAAGGGCGATCGCAGCGCGCCGCTGCGCGCGCTGATTTTCGACAGTCAGTACGACAACTACCGCGGCGTCATCGTCTTCATGCGCCTGATCGACGGCGTCATGCGCCGCGACCAGGAGATTTTGCTGATGGCGAGCGGGGCGCGCTATAAGATCGTGGAGCTCGGCCACCTGCGCCCGATCGGCCTTGACCCCTGCGACGAGCTCGCCGCGGGCGACGTCGGCTATTTCACGGCCAGTATCAAAACCGTCTCGGATACCCAGGTGGGCGACACCGTCACCGAGGCGGCCCGCCCCTGCACCGAGGCCCTGCCCGGCTACCGCCCGGCGCGGCCGATGGTCTACTGCGGTATCTATACCGAGGACGGTTCAAAATACCCCGATCTGCGCGATGCGCTCGAGAAGCTGAAATTAAACGACGCCTCCCTGAGCTTCGAGCCTGAGAGCTCGGTGGCGCTGGGCTTCGGCTTTCGCTGCGGCTTCCTCGGCATGCTGCACATGGAGATCATCCAGGAGCGGCTTGAGCGCGAGTTTAATCTCGAGCTTGTCACAACGCTGCCCTCGGTCATCTATAAGATCATCCACTCGGACGGCAGTGTGCAGATGGTCGACAATCCCCACAACTACCCCGACGTGACCACGATCGCCGAGGCGCAGGAGCCGTATGTCAAGGTCTCGATCATCACGCCGAATGAGTTTGTCGGCAACATCATGCCGCTCTGCCAGGATCGCCGCGGGGACTATAAGAATATGCAGTACCTCGACGAGCGCCTGGTCGAGCTGCACTACGAGATGCCGCTCAACGAGATCATCTATGACTTTTTCGACACGCTCAAGGCCCGCACGAAGGGCTATGCCTCGCTCGACTATGAGCTCAGCGAGTACAGGCCCTCGGAGCTCGTGAAGGTCGATCTGCTGCTCAACGGCGACGGCGTTGACGCGCTGAGCTTTATCGCCCACCGGGAGAAGGCCTACGCGCGGGCCCGCAAGCTCTGCGAAAAGCTCAAGGACAACATCCCGCGCCAGCTCTTCGAGGTGCCGATCCAGGCGGCCATCGGCGGCAAGATCATCGCGCGCGAGACCGTCAAGGCCATGCGCAAGGATGTGCTCGCCAAGTGCTACGGCGGCGATATCACCCGCAAGAAGAAGCTGCTCGAAAAGCAGAAAGAGGGCAAAAAGAAGATGCGCCAGCTCGGCACGGTCCAGATCCCGAC
>CAJOCV010000171.1 GCA_905233785.1 uncultured Oscillospiraceae bacterium | reverse complement strand
CGCCCTCCTCTTCCACGGAGGCCGCGGGCAGCTTCTCCGCCAGCGCCCTCGGGAGACGCACATAATAGCTGTGGCGGCAGAGGCTGTTATCCACCGCGCCGCGCTGCAGGTTCTCGGGGAACATCTCCCGCTCGCCGCGCAGGATGCCGCTCAAATCGCGCAGTACCGCCGAGGCCGTCGGCCAGCGTCCCGCCCCCTGCCCCATCAGCACGATGGAACCGGCGCAGGCGCCCTCATAGCGCGCCATGTTGAAGTTCTGCAGCACGGAGCACTCCGCCGCGCCGTCGCGCACAAGCACCGGCTCGACATAGGCGTAGACCCCGCCGTCCTGCTTCCCGCCCGAGGCGATCAGGCGGCAGGTGTAGCCCCGGCTCTGAAAATGCGCCACGTCGGCCGCGTTGACGGACTCGATGCCCTCGTTCAAAAGCCCCTCCGTCGGAAGCGTCCCGTAGGCCACGGCGCTTGCCAGCATGATCTTTCTCAGCGCGTCCAGCCCCGACACGTCCGCCGTGGGGTCGGCCTCCGCGTAGCCGAGGCGCTGCGCGTCCCGAAGCACGTCCGCGTAATCGAGGTGCAGGCGCTGCATGAGATCCAGCATGTAGTTGGTGGTGCCGTTCAGGATGCCGCCCATCGAGCGGATCTCATCGCTCTCACGGGCAAGGGCGAGATTGTGCAGAAACGGTACGCCGCCGCCGCAGGCCGCGCTGAAGAGGAAGGCCACGCCCCGCTCCCGCGCGATCGCGTCGAGCTCGGGTCCCTTTGCCGCCACCAGCGCCTTGTTGCTGGTGACAAAGTGCTTGCCCGCCCGGAGTGCCGCCGCGGCGTAGGAATAGGCCGGCTCCACGCCGCCCATGACCTCCGCCACCGCGCCCACCGTGGGGTCGTTCACGATCTCGTCAATGCTTGTCACCTTGAAATCGGCGTCCTTCTTCCCCGGGCGCACCAGCACCGGCCCCGGCTCCAGCCCTTTGGCCTTTTTCAGCATCTCGTACACGCCGAAACCGACGGTTCCGAATCCCAATACCGCAACTTTCATGCTGTCACTTTCTTTCTGAAAAAATTTTATATGTCCGTGTAATAAAAACACTTGTTTTTTTGACGTGGACAGTGTATCATAGGGATGCACAAATTGCAAGAACAATTTTTGTGAAATTCATCAGAAGCGGAGTTTGCCATGCTGGAAAACTATCTGATCGTCCACAAGAGCATCCTGCCGGAGTACTATGAGACGGTGCTGGCGGTGCGGCGGCGGCTGGAGAGCGGCCAGTGTAAGGACGTGAGCCAGGCCTGCCGCGAGGCGGGCATCTCCCGCAGCACCTATTACAAATACAAGGACTTCATCTTTGAACCCTCGGACATGTCCGGCGGACGGCGCGCGGTTTTGTCGATGCTGCTGGAGCATGAGCCGGGCGTACTGAGCGCCCTGCTGCAATGCGTCTCCGCCGCGGGCGCCAGCGTCCTGACCATCGACCAGAGCCTGCCCATCCATGAGAAGGCCAGCCTCACCATCGCGCTCGAGCTCGGCGGCATGAACCTGCCGCTGCAGGAGCTGTTGGACGGCATCGCCGCCGTGCCGGGCGTGGAGAACGCCCGTTTGATCGCTATAGAATAGGAGAAACGCCATGCTGTACCAATCCACCCGCAGCGAACACCGCGCATCCGACACCGCCGCCGTTCTGGAGGGCATCGCCCCCGACGGCGGACTGTACATCGACCCGACGCTTGCCGCGCGCCCCTTTGACTGGCAGGGCTGCCTCGCGCTCTCCCCGCTGGGGATGGCCGAAAAAATACTCTCCCATCTGCTGCCCGGCTTTGCGGGCATGGGAGAGCTGGTGCGCCGCGCCTACGAGGGCAAGTTTGACAGCGAGGAGCTGACCCCCCTCGTCAAGGTGGGGGACGACTTTGTGCTGGAGCTTTTTCACGGCCCCACCGCCGCGTTTAAGGACGTGGCGCTCTCGATGCTGCCGCAGCTTGTCACCGCCGCGCGGACACAGGAGGGTGTCAGGGACAAGATCGTGATCCTCACCGCCACCTCCGGCGACACGGGCAAGGCCGCGCTCGAGGGCTTTCACGACGTGGAGGGTACCGGCATTCTTGTCTTCTACCCCGACGCGGGCGTCTCCCCGGTACAGAAGGCGCAGATGGTGACGCAAACGGGCGCAAACGTCAAGGTCTGCGCTGTGCGCGGCAATTTTGACGACTGCCAGAGCGGCGTCAAGCGCGCCTTCGCGCAGCTTACGGGCGACGCGCTCCCGGCGGGCTGCCGCCTCTCCTCCGCAAACTCCATCAACATCGGCAGGCTTGCCCCGCAGGTGGTGTATTACTTCATCGCCTACGCCGCGCTTCTGCGCCGGGGCGAGATCGCCCTGGGCGACAGGGTGGACTACGTCGTCCCCACCGGCAACTTTGGGGACATTCTTGCGGGCTACTTCGCCAAGCTCATGGGGCTTCCGGTGGGAACGCTGGTCTGCGCCAGCAACGCAAACCGCGTGCTGACCGATTTTTTAGAGACCGGCGTCTACGACAGGCGGCGGGATTTCCTCAAAACCGTCTCGCCCTCGATGGACATTCTGGTGTCCTCCAACCTCGAGCGGCTGCTGTTCTTAGCCTCCGGCGGGGACGCCGCGCTGGTGGCGGACTGTATGCGAAAGCTCTCCTCCGAGGGCGTCTACCGCTTCCCGGACGAGGCGATGGCGCGTATTCGCGCGGATTTCGCGGCCGCCTGCTGCGAGGAGGAAGACTGCCTTGCGACCATCGGGCGCGTCTGGCGGGAGCAGGGCTATCTCTGCGACACGCACACCGCCGTCGCCATGAAGGCGGCGCGGGACTTCAAGGCTTCCCAGCCGCGCGGGCGCAAGACCGTGGTGCTCTCCACCGCCTCGCCCTACAAGTTCCCGGCGGCCGTGCTGAAGGCCATCGGCGGCGAGCTGAGCGGCGACGAGTTTGCGCAGATGGAGCGCCTGCACGAGATCGCAAAAACGCCGATCCCCCGCGGTCTGCGGGGGCTGAAGGAGCGCCCCGTCCTGCACACCGACGTGATCGACGCAAAAGATCTGGTAAACTATGTACAGCGGCAGCTGAATGAAAAGGGGGAAACACGATGAACATTGTCTGTCTGGATATGGAAGGCGTGCTGGTGCCCGAAATTTGGATCGCCTTTTCCGAGGCAAGCGGCATTCCGGAGCTGCGCCGCACCACGCGGGACGAGCCGGATTATGACAAGCTCATGCGCTGGCGCCTGGGCATCCTCAAGGAGCACGGACTGGGGCTGAAGGAGATTCAGGACACCATTGCCACCATTGACCCCTTGCCCGGCGCGAAGGAATTCATGGACGAGCTGCGCTCTATCACGCAGGCCGTCATTCTGAGCGACACCTTCAGCCAGTTTGCCCAGCCGCTGATGAAAAAGCTCGGCTGGCCGACGCTGCTGTGCAACGAGCTCGTGGTTGCGCCGAACGGCGAAATCACGTGTCAGAACACCAAGCTCTCCACGGTGAGAGCCTTCCAGTCCGTGGGCTTTGAGACCATCGCCGCGGGTGACAGCTTCAACGACCTCGCGATGATGCGCGCGAGCAAGGCGGGCATCCTCTTCCGCTCCACCGAGGCCATCAAGCGCGACAACCCCGACCTCCCGGCTGTCGAGGAGTTTGACGACCTGCTGAGGATCATCAAGGAGAATCTGTAACACGTAAAAACCGGATTGCAGAGCTTGTTTCCTGTTCTGCAATCCGGTTCTTTATCGCTATTCAAGTCCATACGGCCAGCCGATGAGGCTGCCGAGATCGTAGACGCGCGTGTAGCCGTAGTCGTCCAGCTTGTGCGCCGCCGCATGGCTGCGGTAGCCGGAGCGGCAATAGACGAGCACCGGCGTGTCGAGCGTCGGGATCGCGTCCAGCGCCGTCTCGTCCGTAAGCTCGTCCACCGGCAGCAGCACCGCGTCCACCGCGTGGCCGGTGATGTACTCTTCCTCCTCCCGCACGTCCAGCAGGACGCAGTTCTCGCTGTCCAGAAGTGCCTTCGCCTCGGCGAAGGATATTTTTTTGACCATTCTCAATCTCCGTACAG
>CAJOCV010000170.1:3573-4441 GCA_905233785.1 uncultured Oscillospiraceae bacterium | reverse complement strand
ACCGCCGTATCGAGTACCGGCGGACGAGCAATGCTCGTCCCTACAACGATCACAGCTCTGCCATTTTGACCGCCGTATCGAGTACCGGCGGACGAGCAATGCTCGTCCCTACAACGATCACAGCTCTGCCATTTTGACCGCCGTATCCAGTGCGATTTCCATCATCTGGGTAAAGGAATTCTGACGATCCTCGGCGGAGAGGTTGTCCTCCGGGCGGTAGATATGGTCGGAGATGGTGCAGATGCAGAGGGCGCGCTTGTGGGCGTAGGCGGCGTTTGCGTAGAGCGCGGCGGCCTCCATCTCGGTGGCGAGCACGCCCATGCGCTTCCACTGGTCGTTCTTGCCGGTGCCCTCGGCCGAGTAGAAGGTGTCGGAGGACAGGAGATTGCCGACGTGCAGCTTGACGCCGCGCTCCTGCGCCGCCTCCACGGCCTTCATCAGCAGCGTGAAGTCCGCAATCGGGGCGAAGGTGGCGGTTTCGCCCAGGCCGAAGCTCCTGACATAGCTGGAGTTCGTGCAGGCGGCCTGCCCGGCTACCACGTCGCGCAGCTTGAGATCGTCCTGCAGGGCGCCGGCGGAGCCGATGCGAATGATGTTGTCCACGTCAAAGACGTTAAACAGCTCCCAGGTGTAAATGCCGATGGAGGGAATGCCCATGCCGGAGGCCATCACCGTCACCGGCACGCCCTTCCAGAGCCCGGTATGTCCCTGCACGCCGCGCACGTTGTTGACCAGCACGGGGTCGGTCAAAAAAGTTTCGGCAATGAATTTTGCCCGCAGCGGGTCGCCGGGCATTAAAACGGTTTTGGCAAAATCTTCCTTTTCGGCTTTGATATGGGGCGTGGAAATCATAGCGGATGCCTCCTCT
>CAJOCV010000170.1:0-3528 GCA_905233785.1 uncultured Oscillospiraceae bacterium | reverse complement strand
AAAAACAGGTTTCGCCTGCGCTCTCCCCGGCCGGGGACGGAAGGAGACAGAGATATGAGCGACATTATGGTCATCGGCATTGCCGGCGGCACCGGCAGCGGCAAAACCACCCTCACCCGCAAGCTGATTGAAAGCTTTGGAGCGGATGTCTCGATCATTCATCACGACAACTATTATAAAGCACACCACAACATGAGCTTTGAGGAGCGCGCGCGCCTCAACTACGACCATCCCCTCGCGTTTGATACGGAGCAGCTGATTCGGGATCTGCGCAGGCTCAAGCGAGGTCAGACCATTCAGTCTCCGGTCTACGACTATACCATCCACGATCGCACCGACAAGACCGTCACCATCAAGCCCACCCGGGTCATCGTGGTGGAGGGCATCCTCATTTATGAGAGCCGGGAGCTCTGCCGGGAGATGGACATCAAAATTTACGTGGATACGGACGCCGATGTGCGCATTCTGCGCCGCATCATGCGCGATGTGCGGGATCGCGGCCGCAGTCTGGAGAGCGTCATTGACCAATACCTGACCACGGTCAAGCCCATGCACGAGCAGTTTGTGGAGCCGAGCAAGCGCCGCGCCGACGTCATCATCCCCGAGGGCGGGCAGAACAAGGTGGCGCTGGAAATGGTCATCGAGCGCGTCCGCGCGCATCTGGCGCAAAATCAGTGATCAGTGGCCAGTGGTCAGTTTTCAGGAGATAAAGGTAAATGGCAAAGTTATACTTCAAATACGGCGCGATGGGCTCGAGCAAGTCCGCCCAGGCGCTCATCACCAAGTTCAACTACGAGGAGCGGAACATGTCCGTCTGGCTCATCAAGCCCAGCGTAGACACCCGCGACGGCGCCGACGTGATCCGCAGCCGCATCGGGCTGGAGGCTCGCGCCCGGATCATCACGCCGGAGGAGAGCATCGCGGAGGCCTATCGCGCGGCGGGCAGGCATGATGTCATCATCGCGGACGAGGCGCAGTTTTTCACCCCGGAACAGATTGACGAGCTGCGTGAGCTGGTGGATGAGGAGGACTTGCCGGTGCTCTGCTTCGGTCTGCGCACGGATTTCCAAACTCACTTCTTCCCCGGTGCGCGGCGGCTGATGGAGCTGGCCGACTCCCTGACCGAGATCAAAACCGTCTGCGACTGCGGGCGCAAGGCGACGGTCAACGCCCGCCTCGACAGCGCGGGGCGTATCGTCACCGAGGGCAGCCAGGTGCTCCTGGGCGGCAACGACCGTTATGTCGCCATGTGCCACCGGTGCTGGATGCGTCGTATTCGAGAACAGGAAATGGGGCTGTGAAAACGGGGTTTTTTCACAGCCCCAATTTTATGCCGATCGCGCGGCGGCGGGGTCACAGAAAGCCGTGCAGGGTTTTCATCGCGTCGTCAACCTGCTCCGGAGCAAGGGATAGCGTCAGCGCATTCTCCGCGATTTCACTGCGGCGGACGAGGATGCCGCGCGCCTTGAGCGCCTCCAGCACCGCGGGGAGCAGCGCCGCGTCCGCTCCGCGCCCGGCGAGGGTGACGCTGGCCTTGGCAGCCTCCCGCGTCACGCCGGCAAGCGCCGGGCGCTCCTTTTCGGGCAGATAAGCGACCCTGGTGCCCGCGCCGGGACGGAACGAAGAGAGCAGGTGCAGCTCCACGCCCTGCTCCATGGCGATGCGCACCGAGTCGGGGTGCAGCACCTGGGAGCCCGCCAGCGCCAGCGCCAGCATATCCCGGCTGTCGATCTGCGTGAGCTTTCGCGCCTCGGGAATCAGACGCGGGTCGGCGGTGAAAATACCGTCTACGTCGGTATAGATTTCGCAGCGGTCCGCGCCGAGGCGGGCGGCGAGCGCCACCGCCGTGGTGTCCGAGCCGCCGCGCGTGAGCGTGCTCACATCGCCCTCGCCGGTGACGCCCTGAAAGCCCGCTACCACAGCGACAAGCCCTGCGTCCAGCGCCTGCTCCAGGCGCGTGGGGTCGATGCGCAGAATCCGCGCCCCGCCGTGGGCAGCGTCGGTCTGAATCCCCGCCTGCCAGCCGGAAAAGGAGCGCGCGGGAACGCCAAGGCGGCCCAACTGGATCGCCATCAGCGCGGCGGAGCGCTGTTCCCCGGTCGAGACCAGCGCGTCCATCTCCCGCAGGGGCGGCGCGGGGTCGATGGCGTGAGCCATGTCTATGAGCTCGTCGGTGGAATCCCCCGCGGCAGAGACCACGACGACAAGGCGGTGCCCTTCGCGCCGGGCGCGCAGGACGATCTCCGCCGATCGCCTCAGGCACTCCAGATCCGCAAGGGAGCTGCCGCCGAATTTTTGTACAAGCAGCATACGGTTTTCCTCCTGATTGGGTGCAAAGCATCCATTCCATCTTATACAGAAGGAATAAAAACTGCCAAATCCGGTTATGAAAAAAGAGAACCGATCGGAGGTGAGGCAGTGTCGGATCTTATGCGAAAGGGACTCAGGCTGCTGCTGTACGCGGTGTTCGCGGCTGCGGGACTTTTTGTGACGCTGCGCTTTCTGTTGCCCTGGCTTGCGCCCTTTCTGCTGGGCTTTGCGCTTGCGGCGCTCCTGGAGCCGATGGTGCGCGTCCTGCTGCGCCACGGCTGGCGGCGGGCGCCGGCCTCGGCGCTGCTGACGCTCTTGCTGCTGGGGCTGCTGCTTTGGGCGATCACGGCGCTGGGAAGCCGCTTCTTTACGGAGTGCGCCCGACTCGGGCGGGAGCTGCCGGGGATGGTGAGCAGCCTCGCCGGCGCGGCGGGGCGCTTTGAGGACAGGCTTCTGAGCCTTGCCGCCTCCGCCCCCGAGGAACTGCGCGATTATCTGGACGCCGCCCTCGGGAGCCTCGGTGACGCGCTCACGGGGCTGCCTCTAAAGCTGTCGCAGTGGCTGCTCGCGCGCTTGACAAAGCTTGCGCAGAGCGGACCGGATGTTTTGCTTTTCACGGTGACGGCGGGGCTGAGCGCCTATTTTCTCTCCGCCTCCTACCCGCGCAGCACGGCCTTTTTGCAGGCGCAGCTGCCCGAGGCGCTGCGCCGACGGCTGGGAAGCCTCGGGCGCGATCTCAGGGGCAGCTTCGGCGGACTGCTGCGTACCCAGCTGATGCTGATGGGGCTGACCTTTTTCGAGCTGCTGCTGAGCTTCTGGCTGCTGCGGGTACCGGGCGTTTGGGGGCTTGCGGCGCTCACGGCGCTGGTGGACGCGCTGCCGGTATTTGGGGTGGGAACCGTGCTGCTGCCTTGGGCGGCGGGGAGCCTGCTGCTCGGCAATACCGCCCGCGCACTGGGGCTTGCGCTCACCTGGGCGGCGGTGAATCTGATCAGAAACGCGGCGCAGGCCAAGCTTCTCGGCGACCAGATCGGCTTAAACCCGGTGGCCTCGCTGCTGGCGGTGTATGTGGGCTGGCGGGTCTGCGGCGTGGGCGGGATGCTGCTCTTCCCGGTGCTGCTCGCCACCCTGCAGCAGCTCAACGACCGCGGCGTCGTGAAGCTCTGGAAATAGTGGCGTAGGGACGAGCATTGCTCGTCCGCTCAGTGGTCAGTGAAG
>CAJOCV010000169.1 GCA_905233785.1 uncultured Oscillospiraceae bacterium | reverse complement strand
TGACACGTTTGCGACCGCAAGGGCGCCCCTACAAAGGGTGACACGCGGGCGATCGCAAGAGTCGCCCCTACAAAGGGTGACACGTTTGCGACCGCAAGGGCGAAGGGCGCCCCTACATACGAATGGAGATTCTCGCCATGGAAATACCGAAACGCAGGCAAATTCGTCTACCCGATTATGATTACAGCGCACCCGGCGCTTATTTCGTCACTGTGTGCACTTTGGATCGTAGGTGTATCCTGTCAACTGTCCGTAGGGGCGACCCTTGCGGTCGCCCGTCGGTAGAATTGTCCGTCTACGGAACCATCGTAGAACATTCTCTGCGTCGGACAGCGGAGCTATACGGCGTTCCTATCGTCCAAACTGTCGTAATGCCAAATCATATTCATTTTATCTGCGTGATCGAGGAACCGCTGGCGACCGCAAGGGCGAAGGGCGCCCCTACACTGGGTCGAATCGTTGGCGCAATCAAATCCACCTCTGCCAACTACTGTCGAAAAGAAGGTCTGTCCGGCAAGCTTTGGCAGCGCGGGTACTATGAACACGTTATCCGAAACGAGAAGGATTACCTTGAAATCAGCCAATACATCGAAAACAATCCCGCACGTTGGATCGAGGATCGCTACTATCAAATATAAAAATTACCCCTGTTTACTGGCTCTTCCAAGAGGCAGCAAACAGGGGTATTTCATTGGTTCGGGCTGGTTTCGATACGGGCGACCGCAAGGGCGAAGGGCGCCCCTACACAAGTCACCGTCTCGCCTGCTTCTGCTGAAGCGTGAGCGAATCGGCGATCATGGCGATAAACTCCGAATTGGTGGGCTTGCCCTTGATATTCGACACCGTGTAGCCGAAGTACTTCTGCAGCACCTCGATGTCGCCGCGATCCCAGGCCACCTCGATGGCATGACGGATGGCGCGCTCGACGCGGGAGGGCGTGGTGGAATAGCGCTTGGCGACCTCGGGATAGAGTACCTTGGTCACAGCGTTGATCATCTCCATATCCTTGATGGTGAGGATGATGGCCTCACGCAAATACTGATAGCCCTTGATATGTGCGGGTACGCCGATCTCGTGGATAATATCCGTTACCATGGCCTCAAGGTCTGCGTCCTGCGCGGGGGCGGTGCTTCGCATGGCGCGAAAGTCGATGCCGACGGGATTCGCATCCGCCTCACTCCGTCCCGCTGCCTGGCGGATACGGCTGAACAGGGTCTGAGGCTCGCAGGGCTTGGGGATGAAGTAGTCCGCGCCCAGCGCTGAGCAGTCCGCCACCACCTTGGCATTGTAAAAGCCCGTGAGTACGATGACGCGAGGCTCCGCGCCGGTCTCCGGCAGGCGGCGCAGCAGCTCCAGCCCGTCCAGCCGGGGCAGCATCAACTCTGTAAGCAGCACGTCCGGCTTCAGCTCTGTCGTAAGCCGCAGCGCTTCCAGCCCGTCCGCCGCCGTGCCGGCGACCTCCAGATCCTCCGAATCGCGCAGCTGCTCACTGAGAAGGCGGCAGAATTCTGAGTTGAAATCAACGATCAAGACGCGAATTTTGGTTTCCATAAGTTTTCCTCCCAAATATAAATGCACGGAGCATTGCTGCGCCGAAAAAAGCAGATTCACCGTGATGTTGCCCTAAATTTACCATAAATTCGCGCAATAAAACAACAAAAAAACGTCGAATCTGGCGGGGAAATTGTTGACATAATATTACATCCTTCGTCAAAAGGCAATAGCTTTAGACATATAATAATATTTATATTTTCACAATCTGTCGAAACCTGTCGAATTACCATAAAAAGGTAATCATGCCATAAAAGACGGGCTGTGAAAAACGGCGTTTCTCACAGCCTGCTTATTTAAGGCAATACCGCATAATGCGGCAAGAGCAGATTCCGAGAAAAACCGAATTGAGCAGGAATACTTTGTGTATTGCAAGAAAAAGTGACGAAATCAGGGCGCGGTTTTTCCGGAAGATGCCGCAGGCGTATTGTGCGGTGTTGCCTTATGGGTTGCCGTAGAGAAGGGTGAAGCTCTCATAATGGTCGCCGGTGTAGTAGATGAGGCCGTCGTTGGAGAAAACAAGGCGCTCCGCACCGCGCGACTGCTTGCCCAGATTGTTCACGTCGCACTCTGTCCAGCGCCGCCCCTCCGCGTCGGGGAGCTTGCCCTCATAATTACCGAAGCGGCTGCCGCCGAGGGACTTGCCCGGGGCGTACTTCTCAAGCGAGCCACCCGTCCAGCCCAGTGCCTCGGCCTGCTTTTTGGTGAGGTAGTTCGAGGGCAGATGCCCATAGGTGTGCAGATACAGCGCCACGTCCTCGGCCTTGTTGTATTCCCCGTCCTCTGCGATGGACGGAATCTCGGCCAACGCCTCCTCCACGGACGGCTCCTGTGTGAGCGTCAGGGTCTCAAAGCTGCTTGGCTGCTCCTGCGCGGGTAAATCTGCCGTCTGCGCCGGAAGCCGGGCGAACAGCAGCATCGCCAGGAGCAGCAGCGGCAGCAGGAAACGCAGCGTTTTTTTCATGGGCATTCCCTCCCAAAATGCTTTATCAATGCATCCGGACGCCGCGTCATTTATCCGCCACAAAGTAGGTGATGGGGAAAATGGCGCCGTTAAAGTTGAAGTCCAGGTCGTTATAGCGGTCGTAGCGTATGACGTTAGGCCAGTTGGAGAAGGTAGTGCGGATCATCTTGTTGCGCGTGGTTCCGCGCCAACCGCTGGTGGTAGATTCAATGTCCCCGTCGTAGAGCACCATGCGTATACCCGGATGCGCCTCCTGCTGCTCAATGAAATACTGAGGATTGACCCCGGTATACTTGAGCATGAGAAACTCCAGCTCCGGCATCTCCTCCATGAAGTCCAGCGAGGTCAAATGCTTGCAGTAGCACAGATTCAGATCCTTCATCTTGTGCAGCTCGCAGAGGAAGCTGAAATCCTCGATGTCCTTGTCCAGGAAAAGCTCAAGAAAAATAAGCTCTTTGAGATTGGCAAGCGGGCTTGCGTCCTGAATGCAGTCGTCGGCCAGAATCAGCACCTGCAGATCCGTCAGCTTTCCGATCAACTCCATAGAGCTTGGGCCGATGGCGTTATGCCCCAGATCCAGCGCCTTGAGCCGTGTGCAGTACTTGAGCAGGGGATAGTAGAAGCTGTCGTCATGACGGTAGAAGCCGATGGGCTGCAGGGAGGAATATACCAGAATATCCGTGCGCAGGGGCATTCCATGGAAATCCAGCTCGCAGAGCCAGAAAATGTCCGGCCACTGCTCGCTCAGGTGATCCAGCTCCTCCAGCGTCGGCGCGGCCTCCAGCAGCTCGACTTCCTCCAGCGCCGGCAGCGCCCGCAGCGCGTCCTCCAGCCCGTCCAGGGAGGAGGCGTGCAGCCGCACGGCGTCACTCGGATAACGAACACCCTCAAATGTATACTCCCAGCGGATTTCGCAGTCGGGCAGAAGCTCTCGCAGCTTTATCAGCGCGTCATATTCCGTGCTGCCGCAGGCGTCGATTTGCCGCAGGCTCGGGATGTCCGCGAGAGCCAGGATCTCCTCCGCGCTCTCGCCCGTGATCGTCCACTCCGTGGGGGGCTGGGTCGGCTCGGGGGTAGGAGCCGGCGTGGGCGCCGGGGTCGGTTCGGGGGTGGGCTCTGCGCTTGCGGCGGGTGTAACCGTCTGGGCGGTCGTCGCGCTCTGGTTGCCGCAGCCTGCCAGCGCCAGCAGAAGCAGCGCGCAGCAGATGAGGACGGATAATCGTTTCATGATGTCCTCCATTTGACTTTTCGCCATCCTATAGTCATTATCATGGCTTAAAACCAGGGCTGCGAAAAAACTGCGTTTTTTCACAGCCCCTCGGGAAACCCCAGGATACCGATCAGAGGTCGGAAACCGAATCGGCGTCCTGCGCGGGAACGGGATATCCGCTGATCTGCTCATAGTACTCCAGGAAGGTCAAGGCGCGGTAAGGCGTGACCCAAACGGAGAGAAGCCAGCCGATAACCGGGATTGCACACAGCAGGGACCAGCCGAGAAAGCTCAGATCCAGCACGAAGAGCGTGCTCTTCCAACCCGAGGTGAGCCGCTTGGACTCGCGGATACACTCCATGATGCCATAGTCGGGATGGGTGATGAGCACATAGTTGGCCATGCTGTAGCGATAGGCGGCGATGATACCGGGGACGATCAACAGCAAGGACCAGAGCATTATCAGAAGGCCGATCACGAAATCCATTACCAGCAGCTTCCACCAGTAGCTGAAGCCGTCCAGCAGGTTCCCAAGCTCCGGGGAAGTGCCTCGCAGGGTATTGAGCAGGAAAATTTCGAAGCCGAGGGAAACGATAATAGTCAAGGCCTCAAGCAGCAGGTTCACGAGCTGTGCCCCGGGAGAGGGGGTGTGCTCCAGGATGACAGAGATGGCAGCCTCTGTGTTGCCGTCCTGCAGGTACTGCACATAACGCAGCGCCTCCTGACTGTTGATGCCCACAAGACGTCCGGAAAGAAGCGCGATGAGCGCGCCGAGCACCATGACGATCAGACTTGCGGTGAGCACCTTGGGATTGGAGGTTTTGATAAGCTCCTTGGCATGCGTCTTGACAGCGGAACGATCAATTTCCATAGTTGGCTTGTTTCCTTTCTACACTGTGATATCGATGCTGGCGGGTCTTTGACGACGCTGACCCTGCGGGAAGCAACGGCGCTCCGCCGCCTGCGTTTTTCCGACCGTGCGCAGGACAGACCACGGAAAGCCCCCTCCGAACAGCGATGCTCCAGCGTCAACTTAGACTGCTCCTATCGTCGTAGCTCTACTATAGCATCAGCAGACGAAGAAGTAAAGTAAAAACCGGCAAAATTCATCAGAAAAAGTCTTGACAATCCGCCATCTCAGTGCTATTATAATCAAGCGTTCCAGAGATGCGCGAGTGGTGGAATTGGCAGACTCGCTAGATTCAGGTTCTAGTGTCCACTCCGGACGTGCGGGTTCAAGTCCCGCCTCGCGCACCACATTTTGACCTCAAATCGAAAGATTTGGGGTCAATTTTTATATTTCTGAGAACTTTTTGGGCAAGTTTATTTTTCGCCGTTTCTCACTTTCCTTCGACAAAGGGCCGATTTCTAACGTTTTTCTAATACTTTTCTAACGCTGTGTTAGAAGAGGCTGGACGCCATTTTCTGTGTCAAAAGCTCTTTTCTCTGCATATCCAGGTGTCCGTAAATATTTGCGGTCATCTGAATATCGGCGTGACCCATGTATTCCTGCACATCTTTCAGCGTAAAACCGTTGTTCAAAAGGAGGCTGGCGCAGCTGTGCCGAAGCTCGTGAAAGCGGATATGCGGCAAGTGGTTGTTCTTCAGAAGAAGCGAGAAATGGGAAGAAACGTAATCCGGGGAAAAGGGTGTGCCGTTGGGCCATTTGAAGATAAAGTCATTTTCCTCGTAGTCCGCGCCGCAGAGCTTTCGGTTGATCGCTTCC
>CAJOCV010000168.1 GCA_905233785.1 uncultured Oscillospiraceae bacterium | reverse complement strand
GAAAAAGTGACGAAATCAGGGCGCGGTTTTTCCGGAAGATGCCGCAGGCGTATTGTGCGGTGTTGCCTTAGGGAAGCGCTGATGAAATCGGCGAGAGCCGATTGATTCAGCGCTTCTTTAGCTCATATACGATTCTTCCATAAGGCGCTGTGAAAGCTTTCCGAGGCAGCGCCGGAGCCATCACAGCAGAGCGGCGGGAGAATAGCGCCGCGTCTCACGACAGCTTTTTCCTCAGCTCCTGGTTCTGCTTCTTGAGATCCTCATTCTGCTTTTCCAGCTCGTCCAGCTTCTTGTTCACCGGAGTCAACTGCTTTTTCAGCTCCCGCGCGACGGCGGCGCGATAGATGCGATTGCGTGCAAGGCTCCCCATGACGGAAACGGCCGCGCCGCATGCCGCCAGCGCGAGGACAAGCCGCTTGATCGCCTTGGGATTGGCGTGGGTCAGAAGCAGGCGCATCAGCCTCTGCTCCCGGGAGTCGCCCCCGGCCAGCGCCAGCGGCATCAACTCCAGAACGGGGTCACGCTCTATTTTATGTTTGCGTTTGAAAACCATGGGACAAACCTCCTGCATCGTTTTTTCCCATTATAGACCTTTCCTGTGGACAGCGCAACAAAAATCTTGCTTCAAGCCCGGAGCTGTCGTATACTGAGTACAAGAACGGAAGGGAGCGGCGCCATGAACGAAGCCTTTATCAGAACGGAACATGTGCTGGGCATCAGCGCCATGGAGAAGCTGCGCGCGTCCCGCGTGGCGATCTTCGGTCTCGGCGGCGTGGGCGGCTATGTGGTGGAGGCGCTGGCTCGCTCCGGCGTGGGAGCGCTCGATCTTGTGGACAACGACCGGGTGGCGCTCTCGAACCTGAACCGCCTGATCCTCGCCACGTTGGATACTCTCGGCATGGACAAGGTCGATGCCGCCGCACAGCGGGTAAAAAGCATCAATCCCGCCTGCCGGGTGCGATGCTATAAGACCTTTTACCTGCCGGAGACGAAGGGGCAGTTTGACTTCAGCCAATACGATTATGTGGTAGACGCCATTGACACCGTGGCGGGAAAGCTCGCGCTGATCGAAGAGTGCCGCGCGGCCGGGACGCCGATCCTCTGCGCCATGGGTACCGGCAACAAGCGCGATCCCTCCCTGCTGCGTCTCTGCGACCTGTATGAGACGCAAAACGACGCGCTCGCGCGGGTGATGCGCAAGGAGTGCCGCCGCCGCGGGATCGAACAGCTCCGTGTGGTCTATTCCCCGGAGGAACCCGTCTGCCTCGGCCCCGAGCTCCATGAGCCGGAGTCCCGGCGCCGCTCGATCCCCGGCTCTACCGCCTTCGTCCCGCCGGCCGCCGGCCTGCTGATCGCAAGCGAGGTCGTGAGAGCACTTATCGGTTGACGTAATATTGTCTACATAATTTTCAGGAGGTAAGCATGTACGATTATGAAAGAGAGCACAACGCCATTGTGCGCCGGGCGGGCGCGGAATGCGCGGTTCTGCTCAAGAGCAAGGGAGACTTCCCTCTCGCCGCTCCCTGCACCGTGGCGCTCTACGGCTGCGGCGCCCGCCAGACCGTCAAGGGCGGAACCGGCTCGGGCGAGGTCAACTCCCGCTACTCGGTGAACATCGAGCAGGGGCTTGAAAACGCGGGCTTCACCGTCAGCACAAAGTTCTGGCTGGACAGCTATGACGGCGTGAGAGCGCAGGCGCACAAGGAGTTCGTGCAGTCCTGCAAGGCCGAGGCCAGAGCCCGCCATGTGGTGGCGGCGGTGGAATATATGGGCGCGGTGATGCCGGAGCCGGAATACAACATTCCGCTCAGAGGCGCGGGCGACACGGCGATCTATGTTCTCGGGCGTATCTCCGGCGAGGGCTCTGACCGCAGGATCATCCCCGGTGACATTCTTCTGACCGAGGCCGAGAGAAGGGATATTCTGCAATGCAGCAGACAGTACAAGCATTTCCTGCTGGTGCTGAACGTGGGCGGCGTGGTGGATCTCTCCCCCGTACAGGAGGTGGAGAATATCCTGTACCTGAGTCAGCTCGGCGTGGAGACCGGAAACGTGCTGGCAGATCTCCTGCTGGGGAAGAGTTATCCCTCCGGCAAGCTGGCCAGCACCTGGGCCGCCTCGGGCGACTACCAGAGCATCGGCGATTTCGGCGGCCTGGACGACACCGAGTACCGCGAGGGCGTCTATGTGGGCTACCGGTATTTTGACACGGCGGGCGTCAAGCCCCTCTACCCCTTCGGCTTTGGCCTCGGGTATACGGACTTTGCGATCAAGCTCGCGGACGCCTCCGCCGACGGGGAACAGATCACCCTGAGCGCCGAGGTCACCAACACCGGCGAGCGCCCCGGCAAGGAGGTCGTGCAGCTCTACGCCTCCGCCCCGCACGCCTGGATGGACAAGCCCTACCAAAGCCTCGCGGCCTTCGCCAAGACGGCTCAGCTGCAGCCCGGCGAGACGGAAACGGTCACGCTGCGCTTTCGGCTGCGCGAGCTTGCAAGCTTTGACGCGCAGCAGAAGGGCTGGGTACTCGAGAAGGGCGATTACCTGCTGCGCCTGGGCAACTCCTCCGCCGATACCAAAATCGTGGCGGCGGTGCGGCTCGACAAGGCGGTATTCACTGAGAAGGTGCGCCATGCCATCGGCGCGCCCGCGTTTACCGACTGGCAGCCGGAGCTGCCCGAGGAGAAGACGCCGCGCTCTGTCAAGCTCCTGCGCGTCAGGGCGGCGGACATTGAGACCGTGAAATACGACTATGACAGCGAGCCGGCGGTCGATCCGCTGATCGAGGCGCTCTCCGACGAGGAAGCGGCGCTTCTGAACGTCGGCGCTTTTGACCCGAAGGGCGGCGTGCTCAGCGTGATCGGCAACGCCTCCCGCGCGGTAGCGGGCGCCGCGGGCGAGACCTGCGCATCTTTGAAGGAGAAGGGCATTCCCAGCCTTGTCATGGCGGACGGCCCTGCGGGGCTGCGCCTTTGCCCGGAGTATGTGGACACCGAAAACGGCCCCCAGGGTCTCGGCGGCGATACGCCCGAGAGCGTGACGGAGTGGATGCCGGAGGCCATGACGCTCCTGATGAAGCTCACGAGCAAGAAGCCGAAGGTGGAGGGCGAGGTGCACGAGCAGTACGCCACCGCCATTCCCATCGGCACCGCCATTGCCCAGAGCTGGAACGAGAAGCTGGCCGAAGAGCTGGGCGATCTGGTAGGTGACGAAATGGAGCGCTTCGGCGTGCATCTCTGGCTGGCGCCGGCGCTGAACATCCACCGCGACATCCGCTGTGGGCGCAACTTTGAATATTTCTCCGAAGACCCGCTGATTTCCGGCAAGTTCGCTGCCGCGATCACCCGCGGCGTGCAGAAGCACCCGGGCTGCGGCACCACGATCAAGCATTACGCCGCCAACAACCAGGAGACCAACCGCTACGGCAGCAACAGCCAGATGAGCGAGCGCGCCCTGCGGGAAATCTACCTGCGCGGCTTCGGCATCCCCATGCGCTCATGACCTCCTACAACCTCTTGAACGGCACCCATACCTCCGAGCGCCGCGGCATTCTTGAGCGCGTACTGCGCCGGGAATTCGGCTTTGCAGGCATCGTGATGACCGACTGGGTCATCGCCGCGATGCGCTCCCGCAACAGCAAGCACGGCTCCCCCAATCCCGCGCTGGTCGCCGCTGCGGGCAACGATCTCTTCATGCCCGGCGGCAAGAAGGATCTCGACGCCATCCTCAAGGGTCTTGCCGGCCACAAGGTCACACGCAAACAGCTCAACATCAACGCCACCCGCGTCTATCACATGGCGAAGAAACTGGTAAAGGGGCTGTGAAAGCAGCCCCTTTACCAGTTTTCAGTATCCAGTTTTCAGTTTTCAGAGAAGAAAACGGAACATACCGCAATAAACTGCAGCG
>CAJOCV010000167.1 GCA_905233785.1 uncultured Oscillospiraceae bacterium | reverse complement strand
CCTGCGTCTGCCTCTGGACGATCTTCAACGAGGGCTGGGGGCAGTTTGAGGCGGACAAAGCCTACAAAAAGCTCAAGGCGCTCGACTCCAGCCGCTTCATCGACGCGACCTCCGGCTGGTTTCATCAGAAAAAGAGCGATGTGGACAGCCTGCACATCTATTTTGACGCGCTGCATCTGGGCAAAAAGCCGCTGCCCCAGGTTTTGAGCGAGTTCGGCGGCTATGTCTGGAAAATCCCCGGACACAGCTTCAACACCGAGAAAACCTACGGCTACCGCAAGTATGAAACCCGCGAGGCCTTTGTCGCCGCCCTGCGGGAGACCTACGGCGAGGTTCTGCCGAAACTTGTGCGCAGCGGCCTCTGCGCCGCGATCTACACCCAGGTTTCAGACGTGGAGGACGAGACCAACGGCTTTCTCACGTTTGACCGCGCGGTCTGCAAGGTGAAGCCCGAGGAGCTTTCCGCGCTGACGGCGGCGCTGCAGGAGGCCGTCGGATGAAGAAGAACGCTTTTTTCTTTGCGCTGCTCTTCGCGCTGCTGCTGATTCTCGGCGCGGGCGTCGGCGTACTGCTTGCAAAGCTTGGCGACGCGCCCGCGCCCACGCCGCCGCCCGTGACGGCCACGCCGGAGCCGACGGAGGCGCCGCTGCCCACGGTTCTGCCCGAGGTCTGCGGCCATCCCCAGTTTGTAGACGGCGTCTGTGTCCTCTGCGGCGCAAAGTGTGAGCATCCCTTCCACGACGCGGACGGCGCCTGTCTTCTCTGCGGCGAACGGGTCGTGCACCGTTTTGTCGGCGGCGTCTGTGCCTGCGGCGCAAGAGCCGATCTGCGCGTTTCGCTGCTGCCCGCGCGTTTTTACGAGCCTTGTGACGAGGAGGGCAGCATCGTCACCTGGAGTTATCAGAGCGTCCTGTGGGGAAACGATCTGCCCGTGACCGTGAAAGCGGATTTCTACATCCCCTGCGGCTACGATCCGTCGCGGCAGTATAACGTGCTGGTGCTGCTGCACGGCCTGCTCTCCACGGAGCGCTCCTGGCTGGACGAGCCCCAACAGCTCGCGGACGGACGGGAGTTTGAGATGCGATGGATCTACGATCACATGATCCAGGAGAAGCTCATCGAGCCGCTGATTATTGTTTCGGCCTCGCAGTACTTCCTGCACGGGGACAAGCAGTATAAGAGCAGCTATGAGCAGATGGCCTCGGAAATCCAGAACATGATCCTGCCTTACACGGCGAGCTTCTTGAGCACCTACGCCGCCGCGGGCGACGCGGAAGCCCTGATCGCCGCGCGGGAGCATTTTGCCATCGGCGGCAACTCCTGGGGCTCCTACTACACCTATGACACCGGCATGTGTCAGAGCCTTCCGTATTTTGCAAGCTTCCTCTGCTTTTCCGGGGACGCCGCCACCGCCTATGTGGTGCAGTCGCTGGAGGCGGAAGCGCTGCGTGAATACCCCGTTCGGCTCTACTATGCCGCTGCAGGGGACAACGATGTGGCGCGAAAAGGGGAAGAAACCTGCTTTTACACCATCGTCCCGCGGGTGGAGCGCCTCGTAGACGGCGAAAACGCCTTCTACCATGTCTGCGTCGGCAATCACGACTGGGACACCTGGTCGATCGAGATCTATAACGCTTTGCAGCTGCTGTTTCAAGGAGGATAAAATCATGGCGGAAAAAACACGCGGCGAACGTATCAAGCAAGCGCGCACAGGCGCGAAGCTGAGCCAGGCGGCGTTGGCGGAGGCGGTGGGCGTCTCGGCCTCGGACATCGGCAAGGCCGAGCGGGGCGAGAAGGAGCTGAGCCAAGCGGCGCTCAAGGCCATTGCCAAGGCCACCGGCGTCACGCAGAAATTCCTGCTCGACGCGGCAAAGGGCGGCTCAACGGCAAAGAAAACGACCACGACCGCGAAAAAGACCGCCGCCGCTCCGGCGGAGGAGCTGACGGCGGCGGAGAAAACCATGCTCAACGCCTACCGCAAGGCGGACGCGGAGACGCGCAAGGCGGCGCTCAAGCTCCTGCGCGGCGAGAAGGACGAAAATATCCTCTCGGAACTGCTTCAGGGCTTCCTGGAAGGCAACGGCGCGGGCAGCGGTCTCGGCGGCGGCTTGCTCGACCTGCTGGGTACGCTCGGAAAAAAATAAGCGGCGCGCTCACCGCCTCGCGCGTAAACCGGCTTTCGCTTGCGCAGGCGGCGCTCCGCGGCGGGAGCATCCGGAACACGCGGGAATCATCATTTTCCTATTGACAAGGTAGGAATATATGTCTATAATGCAAACATACCCATCAGGAAAGGCAGTTTTGAAAATGCGGTATCGTTTTCGATGTTGACTCCATAAATATCTCAGTTTGAAATCATAAAATTATATTTATGGAGGAATCTGTAATGAGTAAGATTTATACGTCGGCAGACCAACTGATCGGCAAAACGCCCCTACTGGAGCTGAGCAATCTTGAGAAAAGCGAGAACCTGGGCGCGAGAGTCCTGGCAAAGCTGGAGTACTTCAACCCCGCCGGTTCGGTCAAGGATCGCATCGCCAAGGCCATGATCGACGACGCCGAGGCCAAGGGGCTCCTGACTCCCGACTCCGTTATCATCGAGCCGACCTCCGGCAACACCGGTATCGGGCTTGCCTCCGTCGCCGCCGCCCGGGGCTACCGCATCATCATCGTCATGCCCGAAACCATGAGCGTGGAGCGCCGACAGCTCATGAAGGCCTACGGCGCCGAGCTGGTGCTCACCGAGGGCGCGAAGGGCATGAAGGGCTCCATCGCCAAGGCCGAGGAGCTTGCCAGGGAGATCCCCGGCGCCTTTATCCCCGGCCAGTTTGTCAATCCCGCCAATCCCGCCGCCCACAAGGCCGGTACCGGTCCCGAGATCTGGGAGGATACTGACGGCAAGGTGGATATTTTCGTCGCGGGTGTCGGTACCGGCGGGACGCTGACCGGCGTGGGCGAATATCTCAAGGCGCAGAACCCCGCTGTGAAGATCGTGGCGGTGGAACCGGCCTCTTCCCCGGTGCTGTCCAAAGGCACGGCGGGCGCGCACAAGATCCAGGGCATCGGCGCGGGCTTTGTGCCCGAGGTGCTCAACACCGCCGTTTATGACGAGATCATCCCTGTCGAGAACGAGGACGCCTTCGCCGCAGGGCGGAAGGTTGGTCTCAAGGAGGGTGTGCTGGTGGGCATCTCCTCCGGCGCGGCCGTCCACGCGGCGCTTACGCTGGCCAAGCGCCCCGAGAACAAGGGCAAGACCATCGTTGTCCTCCTGCCCGATACCGGCGACCGCTACCTCTCCACCCCGCTGTTTGCGGAGTAATTGTAACGATTCAGTCCCGTTCCGGGACTAAATCGTTAGGGCAACACCGCATAATGCGGCAAGAGCAGATTCCGAGAAAAACCGCGTTCTGATGATGGCACTTTTTTGCAGGAATACTTTGTGTATTGCAAGAAAAAGTGACGAAATCAGGGCGCGGTTTTTCCGGAAGATGCCGTAGGCGTATTGTGCGGTGTTGCCTTAGAGGGGATGCACCCCGCTGCGCGCACTCGCGGCGGGGGAACGCTCGCACACTTGCGGGGCGAGAAGTGTTTTTTCCGAGGTACACGCCCCCGGAAA
>CAJOCV010000166.1 GCA_905233785.1 uncultured Oscillospiraceae bacterium | reverse complement strand
CATCATTCCGGCGCAGCGTCTCCAGCGCCTCCTGTCCGTTATAGGCGCAGAGCGTCTCATAGCCCTCGGCCTCGAGATAGATTTTCAGCGCCGCAACAATGTCCCGCTCGTCATCACAAATGAGGATTTTTGCCATGCCGTCCTCTCCCTTCTGATATGAGTATACCCTCCTGGGCTTTAAGAACCAAGAGGGTATTTGTTTAAGATTTATTTAACTTCGCTCACCGGTCTCGTGCCGCGCTTTAAGACGCCGAGGACGGCGCTGGTGGCCTCGTCCTCGTACTGACGGGTATAGAGGCGGTAGTAGTGACCTTTCGCCTGCATCAGTTCCTCATGTCTGCCCTGCTCGATGATCTTGCCGTCCTTCACGACCAGGATCACGTCCGCGTTCTTCACGGTCGAGAGGCGGTGGGCGATCACGATGGAGGTGCGACCATGGATGATCGTGTCGATGGCGGACTGAATCTTCTGCTCGGTGATCGTGTCCACCGAGGCGGTGGCCTCGTCCAGGACGAGGATCTTCGGCTCGGCCAGGATCGCGCGGGCAAAGCTCAAAAGCTGCTTTTCGCCGGTGGAGAGCAGGTCGCCCCCCTCGCCCACGTCGGTGTCCAGCCCCTTTTCCAGCTTCTCGATCACGCTCTCCGCGCTCACGAGCTTCAGGGCGGCGTGAATGTCCTCGTCCGTGGCGTCGGGATTGCCGTAAAGCAGGTTTTCCCGCACGGTGCCGGAGAAGAGATGCGGCGTTTGCAGCACATAGCCGATCGCGTCATGCAGCCAGAGCTGGGAGCGCTCCCGCGCGTCCCGTCCGTCGATGAGCACCCGCCCCGCCGTCGGCTCATAGAAGCGGCAGATCAGGTTTGCCAGCGTCGATTTGCCCGCGCCGGTCTCCCCCACGATGGCGAGATTCGTGCCAAAGGGGATTTTGAGGTTAAAGTGCTCTAAAATCGTCTCGTCCCCGTCGGGGTAACGGAAGCTCACATCCTCAAACTCGATGTCGCCGCGCAGCTCCTCCCAGTTCTCGCGCTTGGGCGTAAAGCTGTCGCCGTAGCGGGCGATGACCTCCGGCGAGTCCTTCACGTCCGGCTCGGTCTCCAGAAGCCGCGTCAGGCGCTCGATGTTGACCTGGGTGGTGATGAGGTCACTGATCGCGTCCACGATCCAGCGCACGGGCTCCATCATGCCCTGGGCGTAGGACATGAAGAGGGAGAAGGTGCCGATCTGGGTCTTGGCGATGTAGCCGCCCTTCCACAGCACCACCGCGAGCGCCAGCGACGAGGCAAAGTGCATCGTCACGGCGAAGAGGCCGCGCAGCCGCGCCCCCTGCACCGCCTTGCGGCGCATCTTCGCGGTATCGTCCACGAAGGCGCGCTCCATGCTGTCCTCAATGACCAGGGTCTTGACCGTGCGCGCGCCGGTGATGCCCTCGTTGAAGTCCCCGGTGATCTGGGAGTTGAGCTCGCGGATCTCACGGTTGACGCGGGTGAGCTTGCCCTGAAAGATCGCGTAAAACAGCACCGCAAGCGGCAGCACCGCCACGACGAGCGCGGCAAGCCTTGCGTTGATGGCGAACATGACCACCACCGCACCGACCACATAGCCAAGCTGCCAAATGCTGTCAAGCACCGTCCAGCTCACGAGCTGGCCGATGCGCCCGGTGTCCGACATGACGCGGGAGTGGATATAGCCCACGCTGTTCTGGTTGAAGTAGGAAAACGACAGGGTCTGCAGATGGGAGAAGGCGTCGTTTCTGAGATCCTTGTCCACGCCCACCTCGATGCGGGTGCCCATGAGCGCCGCGGCGTAGTTGACGAGCGCGGCCAGCAAAATGGCGGCGAGGTAGAGCGCGATGTAGAGCGGCAAGCCCTCCAGCGTGCCGAGCGCGATGAAGTGGTTCAGGGCGTAGCGCTGAAAGACCGGGATCACCACGTCATAGACGCTGCCCACCACGCTGCCGAGGATCATCACGGCGAGCGGCTTTTTGTAGTTTTTGAGATAGGGCAAAACCTTGCCGATGCCGAAGAAGGGCAGCTTTTGCGTGGTTGAAACAGATTTTTTCTTCATATCCATACCTTTTGTTAGTGAATTGTGAATAGTGAATAGTGAAAAGTTATGGTGTCCCCTTCGGGGACAAATTTTAATACGTCGCGAAGCGACACCGCAACTATTCACTATTCTCTATTCTCTTTTCACTGATCCGCAGAGGAGCTTTGAATCTCACAAATCTGCTGATAGATGCCCCCGCCGCGGCGCAGCTCCTCATGGCTTCCGCGCTCCACGACGCGCCCCTTGTCGAGGACTAAAATCTGATCGGCCTTGGAGAGCGTGGTGATGCGGTGGGAAATCAGGATGATGCTGGCAGAGCCGAAGCGGCGCTCGAGCGCGGCGCGGATCTTCGCGTCCGTCTCCGTATCGACGGCGGAGAGCGAGTCGTCAAAGATCATGATGGGCGTGTTCTGCGTCAGCATCCGGGCGATCGCGGCGCGCTGCTTCTGCCCGCCGGAGAGCGTCACGCCCCGCTCGCCCACGAAGGTCTCATAACCCTTGGAAAAGCCCTCGATCGTCTCGTCGAGGCAGGCGGCGCGGGCGGCCTCGCGCACGGCGTCCATGGGCATGGCGGGGTCTGTGATCGCGATATTTTCCCGCAGGCTGCGGGAAAAGAGGTAAGGCTCCTGCAAGACCATGCCGATGTTCTGCCGCAGCCATGCCGTCTCGATGTCGCGGATGTCCGTGCCGCCGATCGAAACGCAGCCGCAGCCCTCGGGCAGCTCATAGAGCTTGTCGAGCAGCAGCATCAGCGTGGACTTGCCGCTGCCGGTGCCGCCGAGGATGCCAAGCGTGCTGCCCGCCTTCATCGTAAAATCAATGTCGTGCAGGATCTCGGGGCTGTTTTCGTAGGCAAAGCTCACATGCTCAAAGCGAATGTCCCCGTCCATGGCGGGGCGAAGCGCCTTGCCGGTCTCTTTTTCCTCCTCGGCCTGCATGATGTAGGCAATGCGATCGACCGAGACGCCGGCCTTGCTCATCTCGGAGATCATGCGCCCCAGCATACGCACCGGCCAGGTCATGATCGCGCCGTAGGAGAGAAAGGCGATGTACGCGCCCGGGAGCATCTCGCCCCGGATGCAGAAGATGGAGCCGAAGACGACGATCAGCAAAATCTGAATGCCCGAGAGCACGTCGCTCACGCTCCAGAACTGCGCGAGCGGCTGGGCAAGCTTCATCCAGAGGGAGGTATAGTACTCGTTCTGCTGAAAGAAGCGATCCCGCTCCCGCCGCTCCGCCCCGAAGGCGCGCACCACGCGCACACCGGTCAGGTTCTCCTGCGCCATGGAGGAGAGGATGCCCTCGTTCTCGTCGGCCTTCATGAAGGCTTCCCCGATCTTGCGGTGAAAGTGGAAGGAGCGCACTATGATGTACGGTACGGGCAGAACGGCGATGATCGTGAGCTTCCAGCTCATGGAGAGCATGAAGCCCAGCGAGAGGCAGAGCAGGATCACGATGCGGATGATGTTCGTCATCTGCTCGGCGACAAAGTTCTTCGTCGTGTCGATGTCCGAGGTACAGCGCTGAATGATGTCGCCGGTGTGGTGCTTCATGTGCATATGGGCATAGAGGCTGTCGCGCATGGTCTTGACCAGGGTCTCGGCGGCCTTGGTTTTGGAGACGTTGTAGCCGAACACAGAGAGCGCCTTCAACAGCGCCACCGCGAGCAGCGCCAGCGCCATGATCCAGATATGCTCCGCGAGGTATGGAAAGCCGCCCGCCTGCTCCACAAGGCGCAGCGCAAAGGCCGGGAGCGCGGTTTCCTTTCCGCCGAGGACGTTGTCCACCGCGACGCGGATGATCTGCGGTGAGAGCAGATCCGCCAGCGCCGAGAGCGCGGCGCAGAGCATGCTCAGCACAAAAAGCGCCTTGCTGCCCTTCAGGAAACGCCAGATCAGCCCGCGTTTGTATTCCTTTGAAATTTTGTTGTTTTCCATGATTTTCCTCGAAAATAGTTGTGTACAGGGGATTGTATCATAGATAGCGGAAAAAGAAAAGAGGCTGT
>CAJOCV010000165.1 GCA_905233785.1 uncultured Oscillospiraceae bacterium | reverse complement strand
CCGCTGGGCTGGCGCCCAGCAAGTGAGGCGGGACAAAAAGCGCCGAAAAGGGGTGCTCACAGGCGGCAGGTGTTCAAGTCCCCTCACCCTATGCAAATTGTTTCGATCTTGATCGTTTTCTTTACTGAAAACTGAAAACTGGATACTGAAAACTTAGGGGATGTGAAAAAGACTTTTTCACAGCCCCCATTTTTCCGGAAGATGCCGAAGGCGATGATCCGGCGCTTCCTTAATATGCCACGCCCCAGAAGAGCATCTTGTCGGCCGGTTTGCCGCAGCAGGCGCACACATCGCCAAGCTTCTCCTGCGCGAAGGGAATGCAGCGGGAAGACATGCCGGCCTCATCCTTCATCTTCTGCTCGCAGGCAGCGTCGCCGCACCACATCGTTTTGATAAAGCCGCCCTTCTCCTCCTGCAGCTTTCTGGCCTCCTCCACGGAGAAGGCGGGCCAGCAGTGCTCGTCCAGATTGAGCCTGGCCTTTTCGTACAGCCCCTTCTGCACCAGCGCGAGCTGCTCCTTTGCGGCCTCCTCCAGCTGATCGAGGGCGATCACGGTCTTCTCGCCGTCGTTGCGGCGCACCAGCACGCACTGGCCGTTTTCCATGTCGCGCGGGCCGATCTCCACACGCAGGGGGACGCCCTTCATCTCGTACTGCGCGCACTTCCAGCCCATGGAGTTGTCGGAATCGTCCATCTGCACGCGCAGCCCCGCGGCGGCGAGGCGCTCCTTGAGCGCGCGGGCGGCCTCGAGGACGCCGGGCTTGTGCTGGGCAACGGGCAAAATGACGACCTGAACGGGAGCGATTTGCGGCGGGAGCACCAGGCCGTTGTTGTCGCCATGCGCCATGATGACCGCGCCGATCATGCGCGTCGTGGAGCCCCAGGAGGTCTGGAACGGATACTGCAGCTTGTTGTCGCGCCCGGTGAAGGTCACGCCGTAAGCACGGGAGAACTTATCGCCAAAATAGTGGCTGGTCGCGCCCTGGAGCGCTTTGTGATCCTTCATCATGCACTCGACGGTGTAGGTGGCCTCGGCTCCCGCGAACTTCTCCTTGTCGGTCTTGCGGCCCTTCACCACGGGGATGGCCAGCACCTTCTCGTAAAAATCCGCATAGCAGTTAAGCTGCTGCTCGGTCTCCGCCATGGCCTCCTCGGCGGTTTCGTGGATGGTGTGCCCTTCCTGCCACCAGAACTCGCGCGAGCGCAGGAAGGGACGGGTGGTCTTCTCCCAGCGGATGACAGAGCACCACTGGTTATAGAGCATCGGCAGCTCGCGGTAGGAGTGCAGCACACGCGACCAGTGATCGCAGAACATGGTCTCGGAGGTCGGGCGAAAGGCCAGGCGCTCCTCCAGCTCCTCGCTGCCGCCCTGCGTGACCCAGGCGCACTCGGGCGCAAAGCCGTTGACAAGCTCGCCCTCTTTTTTCAGCAGGCTCTCCGGAATCAACACCGGCATTGCCACATTCTGGTGCCCGGTTTTTTTGAATTCCGCGTCCATGATGCGCTGCATATTTTCCCAAATGGCGTAGCCGTAGGGGCGCAGGATTGTAAAGCCCTTCACGGATGCGTACTCCACCAGCTCCGCCTTGCGGCAGATGTCGGTATACCATTGGGCGAAGTCCACCTCCATGTCGGTGATTTGCTCCACTTTTTTATCCTTAGCCATAATCAAATCCTCTCTTTCGCCGAATTTTTCAGTGTTCCTTATTTTATAGTGTGTACACGGTCTTGTCAATATGAAGAAAAATTACAAAATGTAACAAAATTATGAAAAACTCTTGACGAACGCCGTCAAAATGGATATAATAGCAGCGCACAATGAAATTGTGCGTTCGTAGCTGTGCCGTTTTCAGATGCGGAGGTGAACGACATCAACAAACAGAAATTTCTTGCGGAGCTCGGCAAGCTGCTGACCTTCATGTATGAGGAGGATCGGCAGACAGCGCTGAGCATGTATGACAAGATGTTTGATGATACAGCGGACGAGCAGGGGCTGATCCAGTTTCTGGTTTCGCCCACGCGGCAGGCGGTGGTGATTGCCCGCGCTTACAATGCCCGCGCGCGCAAGCTTGAGGTGGAATCCCAGTCCCGCGAGGGGGCGGAGGCCGCGCGAAGCGGGGAGCTGCCGGAATTCGTCCTGGCCATTGACCGGCTGTATCAGCAGGTGATCCCCGTGCGCAGCGCCGCGCCCAACGCGCCGGACAATCAGTTCTCCTTTTTCGAGAATGCCGCCCACCCGGTGGAGGACGGAATGGACGAGGTGTTCCCCGTCTACGAAAACCGGGGGGAGCGCGTGGCGTCGGAGCGTCTGCCCGCCGAGGACGGCGCGGAGGACGCGGTGGGCGCCTTCCTTGAGGAGTTCAGCATCCCGGAGGAGGAGCTTGAGGCCGAGGAGGCGGAGACGTACGAGGAAGACTATGGCGGATATGAGGAGGAAGAGCCTGTGCGGAAGCTTCGGCTTCCCCTGCTGATCCTGTATCTTCTGCTGGGTGTGCCCGTCACGCTGCTCGGCGTCGCCGTACTGCTGGTGCCGACGCTGCTGTTTCTCGTGCTGACCGCGGCGGCGGTTTCCGCCGGTTCCGCGCTGCTGGTGGCGGCCTTTGGCGGCTTCAAAATCCTCGCCGATTTCCTGCTCCTGTTCGGCGCGGCGGTGATGCTGCTGGCGCTGGGGCTGTTGTTCCTTTGGGTATTTATCTGGTTTATCTGCGGCGCGATCGTGGGGCTTGTCACCGGTGTGATCGCTCTGGGTCGCCGCTGGTGCTATCGGGAGGTGGCGGCATGAAAAAAGCAGGCAGAGCGGTTCTCACCGCCGTGCTGGTGGCGCTGCTGCTGGGCGCGGTATGCGTCGGCGTCGGCCTGATGACCGGAGCCGATACGATGCGCGTCTATTCCACGCTGGATGAGCGCTACAATCTCAGCGCCTATCAGGAGGCGTACACCGAATACGCGGGCGAAGTTTTCGACGCAGTCACGGAGGCATGGCAGGAGCCCGTTGCTTGAGGCAGGGGCTTTGCATAGACAGATATGGATCAAAAATACGAAAGTTTGAAGCTGGAAAACCAGCTCTGCTTCCCGCTGTACGCCTGCTCGCGGGAGGTCATCAAGCAGTACAAGCCCTTTCTGGACGAGCTGGAGCTGACCTATACGCAGTATATCGCGATGATGGTGCTGTGGGAGCATAACTCCGTCACCGTCAAGGAACTGGGGCAGTATCTGTTTCTCGACTCCGGTACACTGACGCCGCTGCTCAAGAAGATGGAGGCCAAGGGGCTTATCAGCCGCAAGCGGGATCAGGAGGACGAGCGCAGCCTGATCGTGAGCCTTACGCCGGAGGGCGAAGCCCTGCGGGAGCGGGCGCTGGAGGTGCCGAAGAAGATGGCGCAGTGCGTCCGCCTGAACCCGGAGGAGGCCATGGAGCTGTATAAGCTGCTGTACAAGCTGCTGGGATAATTAGTGGTCAGTGGTCAGTGACCAGTTTTGCAGCCGCACCGCTTCCGCGCGGTACAATCGCATAGGTTTATAAACGCCCTGGGCGGATTCGCACGATCTGCGAATCCGCCCGGGGCATTTCTGCAACATATGCGCTTCACTGACCACTGAGCGGACGAGCAATGCTCGTCCCTACGCCACTATTTCCAGAGCTTCACGACGCCGCGGTCGTTGAGCTGCTGCAGGGTGGCGAG
>CAJOCV010000164.1 GCA_905233785.1 uncultured Oscillospiraceae bacterium | reverse complement strand
AACTGTGCCATGTAATCTTTAGCGGCATCTGCCGGGCTGCCCCAATCCTGCCCGACGAGCATGATTTTTGCATCGAGGCTTCCCCGTCCCTGCCAGTATGTCCAAAGATTGATTTCTTCGCAATCGTCATACCATGTCAGAAATATAGGATCATCTTTGTATGTCGCTTCCTGCGCTTTGTAGTATTCCTTAACATCGGAGATAAGCTCTTGATATGCCTGTTTTTTATCCATCAAAGCGGCACACCTCCTGACCTTTCCTTATGCTTCTTCCTGCGGCGGTTGCCAGAGAAAAAGCCCCTCCGCGGAGGACAGCGCCCGGACTTTATCGATCAACTTGGCATCGGGGTCATAAACCGTCAGATACGTGTCGTTGTGGTCGTAGTCGATCATCGCATGCTGCTCCGCAAACACGGCCCGGAGGAACTCGTTCCCGGAAAGCCCGGCCACCCGTTCCGCGAAGGCTTCCGGATCAGGATTCGTCTCCCAGGACGCGCAGGAGTCGAAGGACACCGCCATGTCGGCATAGCAGTTCAGCCGCAGAAGGAGCTCGGCGTATTTGCGGCGCAGGGGGACGATCCGCTCCGGCTGCAGGAAGTAGCGTTCCACGGCGAAGTACTGCCCTGCGGCGTCTGCGGGCACCTGCTCGGGCAGAATATCCACGATCCAATACGGGCCCTCCAGCAGAGCGCCCATCAAGTCGTCGAATCTGCGCGGGTCCGCCGTTTCGGATGCGGCCTGCGGCAGCTCCTCGATGCTGCGGATATCCGATTTGAACAGGACCACGTCGTCCAACTGGATCCCCTCTTCCTCGCGGTCAAACTCGTGGAGGCCGTAGCCGGAGGGAAAGACCTCCGCGATCCCCGTGAACACGGAGCCGTCCTCCGTCGTGACCCGTATCTCTTTGTCCTGATAACGATACAGCATGGTCGAATCGTCCTCTCTCAAATCAGCACGCCGCCTAAGTGGTCGATCTCGTGCTGGATGATCTGCGCCGTAAAGCCGGTGTAGGTTTTCAGGCGCATTTCGAAGCACTCGTTTTGGTACTGCACCTTGATTGAGCGATACCGCTTGACCTTTCGCGTGCCGGCGAGGGACAGGCAGCCCTCCTCGGCCTCGTATGGCCCTGAGCATTTGACGATCTCCGGGTTGAACATGACGGTCGCGCTGCCGTTGTCGTCGAAGATGATGATCCGCTTGGCAACGCCGATCATGTTGGCCGCCATACCGACGCAGCCGTCCCGGTGCGCCGCGAGCGTGTCCCGCAGATCCTGCGCCACAGGCAGATCCAGCACCGTAGCCTGAGCGGATTTCTGCGCGAGGAAGATCGGGTCTTTCATAATGGGTTTAATCATAGTCGTTTTGATGATTCAGGGCTCGATACACCGTATCGGCAATGAGTTTCGCGCCTGCGGCGTTGGGGTGCAGGCCGTCCGGGCCGAACAGGTCCCGTCTGCCTTCGGTCTGCGCGTAGAGATCGACCGTTTCAAGGTTCTGTTCTTCCGCGACGGCTCTGACCAGCGCCGCGATCTCCGGGATGCGGTCGAGCTTCGCGTCGTTCGTGATATAGAAGAAACGGTTGATCGGCGCAAATGCGAAGGGCGGCGTGCAGAGCAGGATGCGCGGCTTTTTCGGCAGCGCGCGGTATTCGTTGATCAGTTCCCGGTACTGCTGCCGGAACGCCTCGTCGGAGATCCAGTTAGCGTCCTTGGAATCGTTCGTGCCAAGCAGGATGACCACCGCATCCGGCAGAAAAGCTTTGCTCTGCTGAAAGGCTTTTTCCTCGCGATAGGGCTTGTTGCCGGTGCTCTGCAGCGTTCTGTCATTGACGGCGAAGGCTGCGACCTGGGCCTCCGATCCGAGCAGTTTTTGAAGCACGGCAGGATATCGGCGAATGAAGAACATCGGCAGCGTGCAGCCGTAGGTCACGCTGTCCCCCACGAAGGCGATATGCTGTTTTCCGTCTTTGCGTCTGACGGGAAGCCGGACGGTCGTATAGCCGCACAGGATGGCTGCTGCGGCAAGGATCGCCGCTAAAATCAGAAGTATCATATTCTCTTTTTCTTTCACCCTTCACAGCTTCTGTTCATTAGCGTGGGCATACAGGATCCTTTTCGGGCGTCGGCGCATGAGCTGTTCCCAGTCGCTTTTCAGCGCGGGGTTCTCCTCGTATCCTGCCAAGTACGCAAGCGGCTCCAGGTCGCCTACAAGGCAGCTTCCGTCGTCAAGAGCCAGGGAAACGCTGTCCTCGCTGTGGCTCGGTGTGTGGAGGATCTCACCGTCGATGCCAAGCCCTTTCAGCACGTCCCTGCTCTCCGCGCAGGAGATCACCGTCGCCGCGCTTTCATCGACCGCACGATAAGACAGGTGCTTGTCTCTGGCAAAAATCTCGTCCGAGGCATGCACGAACAGGCGCTGCACGTCCACGACCAGAAGCTTCACGCCGAGCCGCTGCAGCTCACCGGCGAGGCCCATGTGATCCGGGTGGTAATGCGTGACCAGCAGGGTCGTGATCGCTTTCATTTCGATTCCTGCCGTTTTGATCGCCTTGAAAAACAGCGGCAGCGTTCCGGCCCAGTCCGTGTCAACCAGCAGGCCGCCGTCCGATCCGGGGATATAAAACGTGTTGGTGTTGCCGTATCGGAGCTTTATCATGGCGTGCCTCTCAAAGCTGATCGTATTTCGCGTTGCTGCCCCGGCTCTTCTCAACGGGGTACTTGGCCTCGTTCTGATCCATCTTCGCGTTGATGATCGCGTCGGCATCCAGTCCGAGCGCATCCAGCATGTTCTGGCAGTACACCATCACGTCGGCCAGTTCCTCCCCCACGTGGGAAAGGTCGTAATCCGTATCGCTCCACTGGAAGCACTCCAGCAGCTCATTGGCTTCAATAGAGATGGACTTTGCCAGGTTCGCGGGTGTATGGAACTGATCCCAATCCCGCTCCTTCGAGAACTTGCGAATCCGCGCTATCGTTTCCTGTTTCATGGTTTTGATCTCCCGCTCTACATTCTGACATGATTATACCCTGTTACATCCTATGCATCAATAGGGTATAACAGGGTATAACGTGCTTTTAGGAAAGGCGGATGGCCTTGGGATCAAGTACAAGGACTCGCTTGTTTAGCACCTCCGCGACGGCAGCGGCCGCGGTCTCCCGCTCGCAGAGCGGATCGTCGGGATCGTAGACTGCAATCACCGTGTCGGCTTCTTTCATGGCCTCGAGGTGGGCTTTGAACTCGCAGCCTACCGTCTTCTCAAAGCCCACATTCACGACTTCCGTGCACTCGGCCAAGGCATTGAAATAGCGATCGCGCAGCTCCGGCGTCCACTTGGTCGCCTGCTCCTCATATGGGACATAGGAGACGATTTCAAGATTACCATCCGATTCTTTCAGGCCCTGGAGGATCTCCGCGGCATACAACCCTACGCCGCAGTCCATGCTGACCGCGAATCGCGTGCAGCCCTCCCCTCTCAGCTTAGAGATCTGATTTATCAGGATCAGCTTCAGCGCCGCACAGCCCTCGTCTTCCTCGTCAAATCCCCATGGAAAACACATCGGGGAACAGCCAATAATGGCACAAGTCTTGGTCATGTCTCTGGCTCCTTCAAAGAAATAACCCTTTTGAGTTATCTTAACTCAAAAGGGTTAAACTTTTCAAGTGGCTTTCGCTATCCTCAAGGTTAGAATTGAGGTGTTACCATGACGA
>CAJOCV010000163.1 GCA_905233785.1 uncultured Oscillospiraceae bacterium | reverse complement strand
CCGCCGTCAGCAGCAGGAGCGCCGCCAGAATTCCGGCAAGAACGGATGTTTGGATGTTTTTCATGCAATATCTTCCTTTCGTTCCGACGGCGCTGTTTGGCTTACGTTACGTTGTTCACACCCTCGCGCAGCGCCGCGCCGTTCCAGCTCGCGAGGTCGCAGTTGAAGAGATAGATGCTGTCATAGCTGCAGTCATGGATCGAGCAGCCGGTGAAGGCAATGCTCTTGCAGTTGGAAAACTGCGCGCCCATGTTCGAGCACTCGAAAATTTCCGTGTCCTCCACGGTGACGCCCTCGCAGTTGTTTGCGAGGATGCCGTTGACGCCGCAGCCGAAGAGGCCGCAGCCGCGCACCGCGATCTCCCCGCAGTTGGTAAACTCCAGCACGTCGCCCGCGCAGGAGCCGGGGGCTTCCCGAAGATGCCCGGCGGTCAGCTCCTCCACGGAGATGTTCGAGCAGGAGTCGAAGTTGAGCACCTCGGCGTAGCGGGGCACGGCCTGCAGCGTGGTCAGAAGCTTGCCCCGGCCGATGATGTGGAAGTTCTCCACGCCCGTGATGACCAGATTGGGGCCGTCAAATTCATCGCGCCAGTAGTAGAAGTTTCCGCCGTAGCCGCCGTAGTTGGAGGCCGTGGAGAAGTCCAGCAGCTCGCAATCGACATAGATCGTCGTGTCGCTCCCGATGGCGGCGAGAAAATCATCCACGTTATCCACATGGTACACGTTTTCGCCGCGCTCGTTTACCTCGCCCTCGGGCTTTACCGCCTCGGGCTGGTGCGGGCCGTAGTAGGGCGTCAGATAGGGCTGCTGCTCCATCGTGTAGAGATCGCTCAGCTCCAGCGCCTTGCCGTCGCCGTCCACTACGGTTCCGGCGTTCTCGCCGTCGTAGTTAAAGTACATGCCCGCGCCCTGCACGTCGTTGCGGGTAAAGCCGCAGTCGGCAATGATCGGGCTCTCTCCCGTGACATGAAACAGGCCGCCAAACGCCCGGAGATAGTGCGTGCCGTCCTCGCGGGTCTGCTCCTCGGCGGGAAGGGCGATGCTGTTGTCGTGTACGTTGCAGCCGCGCAGCTGCACCTCGAGCGAGTTTGCGCTGTGTAATAGAGTTTGCGCCTTATTTTCGTAAATGTCAACATTAAATATTGCAAAACCTGTTGTTGCCTGGGCGCTGAAGAGGTCAAAGGCCATGGTTTCGCCCTTCTGGCCGCAATGGTAGACCGCGCCGCTGTACATCCGCAGGTCCCAGCAGCCCCGGGCGTAGAGCGCGCCCTCGCTGCAGTCGTAGATGTCCGTGAGCGAGACGGTGACGCCGCGGCAGTTTTCCGCCCGGACGCCCAGTGTGCCGCAGCCGTAAAGCCCGCAGGCGTTCACGTTCATGCCTTCGCAGGAGTCGAATTGCAGCACGCCGCCGGTGCAAAAGCCGGGCGCTTCGGTGTGCCCCGCCGTGAGGGAGAGGAGGTTTACGTTCGCGCACTGCTCGAAGGCGAGCACGTTTGCGTAGCGCGGCTCGGTGACGATGGCGGTCGTCGCCCGGTCGCGCCCGACGAGGTAGAGATTCTGCACCCCGGAGATCACAAGCTGCTTGCCGTCGCCCACTTCCTCCCAGCGGACGCAGTCATTGCCGGTCTCGACGCCGTAGCTCTTGGCCTGGGCGAGGTTGTAGTCCCCGTCGGCAAGCTGGAGGACGCGATCATTGCCGATGGCGGCGATGAGCTCGTCCACCGTGCGCACGGTGATGTGCTCCTCGGGGATGCTGGGGCCGGAAAGCTCAGTGAAGTCGTTTTCGCTCGGCATCGGCGTGGGGGCAGGGTCGATGGGATTTGCCGTCACGACGACGCTGGGCTTGTCCCCGGTGGGAACGGTGTTCATCAAATGGGGGCCGAAAGCCGCGCCGCAGCCGGACAGCAGCAGGATCGCGGCCAATGCCAGGGCGATACCCGCCCGGCCTCTGTTTTTATATTTCATAATTTGCAGTAACCTTTCCTTCAGGTTCCGCTTCTCGGTGGCAAAGCTCATGGCGACCACGCTTCCGGGAAGCGGACGGTCGGCGGCGAGCGTCAAAAGCAGCTCGCCGTATCGTTGCTTTTCGTCCCGACCCATGCGCCGCAGCAGCCGCTCGTCACAGCTCAATTCGCAGGCGCGGTCGATCTCCCGGCGGAAAAGCGCCAGGAAGGGGTTGAACCAGTGCACACAGCTCACCAGCACCGCAAACCACTTGTAGGCCAGATCGCCCCGGCGGTAGTGCGTCAGCTCGTGGCGCAGGATGCCGCGCAGCATATTTTCGTCGTACACGCGATCCGGCAGCACGATGACCGGGCGCAAAAGCCCCAGGAGCATCGGCGTGCGCACGGCGCGGCTTCGCGTCAGCACCGGCCAGGGGGAGACGTTCAGCGCTTCGAGCGCCAGGCGGTCGCTCTCGTGCGCGGGGAGAAAGCTCTTTGCCAGCAAACGGCGGAAGCGCGCGTAGCCCACGGCGTACCACAAGAGGCTGGCAGTCATCCCCGTAAGGTATACGCCGCCCCAGAAGTCCCAGCTTGCGAACACGGGGCGCAGATCGTTCCACAGCGCGGAGAGGGAGAAGCCGGGCTTTTGCGCCTGCGGAGCGGGCGCGGTCTCGGGCGTGTCATCGTTCAGGGTAAAGCTCTGCGCGCTGTCCGGGTTGTAGACGCGCGGGGAAAAGGCGCTCTCCTGCGCGGTGGGGGCGCTGACGGTGACGGCGGGCAGGGGCGCGCTTTGGCTTTGCGCGCGCTCCGCCGTGGGCAGCAGTCCCGGCAGCGGCAGCACAAAGCGCAGCAGCACCAGCAGCCAGGCGTAATAGGCAAAGCTTGCCGGGAGCCGGGCTTTCAGCAGCCTTTGCAGCAGCATCAGCACCGCCGCGAGCATACAACCGCCGAGCGACAGGCTCAGCAGCAGACGAAGCAGTTCCTCCATGGCTCAGTCCTCCACCTTGAACATCTGGCGCAGCTCGTCAATATCCTCGGCGCTCAGACCCTCGGACTTGACCAGCGTCGCAACCAGACTGCGGGCGCTGCCCTTGAAGAGCCGGTCGACCAGATCCCGGGTCGCCCAGTCGCTGTACTCTTCGCGGCCGATCAGGGGACGGTAGTAAAAGACCTTGCGTTTTTCCTGCGCCAGCGCGCCCTTGGCCACGAGGCGGCTCACCAGCGTCTTCACGGTGGTGGCCTCCCAGCCGCGGCGCTCCTGCAGGGCGGTGCGGATTTCCGTGATCGGCAGGGCGTCCCCCGCCTCCCACAGAAGCTTCATGACCTCCAGCTCGGAGTCGGAAATTTTCTCGGGTAAAATAGACATGGTGTTTTCTCCTTTTGTAAACGGTGATCGGTCGTTTACGGCAGACTACATATGTAACCTGATTGCACCATAGCACAAGAGACTACAAATGTCAACCCAATGAAAGGAAAATTAAGAATTATGTGGAAATCTTAAGAATTATCATTTTTTCCGGAGAACGGAACAAGGCCGCAAAAACCGTTGCGCCCAGCATTTGCATCTGATATAATATGAAAAAAACAAGGCGGGTGAATGACGTGGCGCTGGACAAGGAATATTTTGATGCGATCGACCTTGAGGTGGTCAAGAAAAAGTACTATAACGCCAAGAAGGTGGAGGCTGTTTTCCGTGATATTCAGCGGCAGGCGGCGGCGCTGGAGGCGGATAACGAGCGGATGCGCGCCGCGATCTCCGCGCTGGCTGACCGGCGTGTG
>CAJOCV010000162.1 GCA_905233785.1 uncultured Oscillospiraceae bacterium | reverse complement strand
GCACGGAGTATTGTCTTGAGAAAATGTTCGGCGAATTCGCAGATTGTACGAATTCGCCGAACATTTCTTTGCTATACGAGCTCTGATCCGCCGGGAGGGACACAAGGGCCTCCCCTACGATGCAACCAGGGTTTTCGCATTTGTTTCGCATTTTGCAACGCGCTCAATTTTAATCGTCGCGAAGCGACGCCTGAACGATGCACCATTCGCTTTTCACTTGCACACCAGTTCCCCGTCCTGCACATCGACGGTCAGCGTGCTGCCGGCCTCGAGGTCGCCGCGCAGGATCGTGCGGGCGATCAGGGTCTCCACGCTGCTCTGCAAATAACGCCGCAGCGGGCGCGCGCCGTAGAGCGGGTCATAGCCGCGCTCGATGATGAGCGCCTTGGCCTCGTCGGTGATCGCAAGCTTCAGGCTGCGATCGGCAAGGCGGGCGCGAAGACTCTCCACCATGATGTCGATGATGCCGGTGAGATTGTCCTTGGTGAGCGGCTTGAAGAGGATCGTCTCGTCCAGGCGGTTTAAAAACTCCGGGCGGAAGCTGCGCTTGAGCTCGTTCATCACCAGCTCCTGCGCATCGGCGCTGATGCTGCCGTCGGGCAGGATGCCGTCAAGCAGGTAGGTGCTGCCGAGGTTGGAGGTCAGGATGATGATCGTGTTCTTAAAGTCCACGGTGCGCCCCTGCGAATCGGTGATGCGCCCGTCGTCGAGGATTTGCAGCAGGATGTTGAACACGTCCGGGTGCGCCTTCTCGATCTCGTCAAAGAGCACCACGCTGTAGGGCTTGCGCCGCACGGCCTCGGTAAGCTGTCCGCCCTCGTCGTAGCCGACATATCCCGGGGGTGCGCCGATCAGCCGCGAGACGGAGAACTTCTCCATATACTCGGTCATGTCGATGCGCACGATGTTGTGCTCATCGTCAAACAGGCTCTCGGCAAGGCTCTTGGCAAGCTCGGTCTTGCCGACGCCGGTGGGGCCTAAGAAGAGGAAGGAGCCGATCGGGCGGTTCGGGTCGGAGATGCCGGCGCGGGAGCGCAGTATTGCCTCCGTCACCTTCTGCACGGCCTCATCCTGCCCCACGACGCGCTTGTGAAGCTGCTCGTCGAGATGCAGGATCTTTTCGCGCTCGCCCTCCATCAGCTTTGCCACCGGGATGCCCGTCCACTTCGCGACGATGCCGGAGATCTCCTCCTCGGTCACGGTGTCGTGCACCATGGAATTCTGCTTGCTGTCCTCGGAGAGCTTTTCGGCTTCGGCGAGCTTCTGCTCGAGCGCGGGCAGCTCGGAGTAGCGCAGGCGCGCCGCCGTCTCGTACTCGTAGCGGAGCTGGGCGTTTTCGATGTCCGCGTGCATCTTTTCGATCTCGGACTTGAGGCGCTTGACCTCGTCCACGCTGTTCTTCTCCGCCTCCCAGCGGGACTTCATGGCGTTGAACTGATCCTTGAGGTTGGCAAGCTCTTCGCGCAGCTTGGAGAGGCGCTCCTGGCTGAGCTGATCGTCCTCCTTCTTGAGGGCCATCTCCTCGATCTCCATCTGCATGATCTTGCGGCGGATGTCGTCCAGCTCCGCGGGCATGGAGTCGATCTCCGTGCGGATCAGGGCGCAGGCCTCGTCCACCAGGTCGATGGCCTTGTCGGGCAGGAAGCGGTCGGTGATATAGCGGTGGGACAGGGTCGCAGCCGCCACCAGGGCGTTGTCGTGGATACGCACGCCGTGGTAGACCTCGTAGCGCTCCTTCAGGCCGCGCAGGATGGAGATCGTGTCCTCCACGCTCGGCTCGTCCACCTGTACGGGCTGGAACCTGCGCTCGAGCGCCGCGTCCTTCTCGATATACTTGCGGTACTCGTCCAGGGTGGTGGCGCCGATGCAGTGCAGCTCCCCGCGCGCGAGCATGGGCTTTAAGAGGTTGCCCGCGTCCATGCTGCCCTCGGTCTTGCCCGCGCCGACGATGGTGTGCAGCTCGTCGATAAAGAGGATGATCCCGCCCTCGGACTTGCGGATCTCCTCCAGCACCGCCTTCAGGCGCTCCTCAAACTCGCCCCGGTACTTCGCGCCCGCGATCAGCGCGCCCATATCGAGGGAGAAGATGGTCTTGTCCTTCAAGCCCTCCGGCACGTCCCCGCGCACGATGCGCTGCGCCAGCCCCTCGGCGATGGCGGTCTTGCCGACGCCGGGCTCGCCGATCAGAACGGGGTTGTTCTTCGTCTTGCGGGAGAGGATGCGGATCACGTTTCGAATCTCGTTGTCGCGCCCGATCACCGGGTCAAGCTCGTTTTCCCGCGCGCGCTTGACGAGATCGGTGCCGTATTTGCTGAGCGCGTCGTAGGTGCTCTCCGGGTTGTCGCCCGTGACGGGGGAGGTCTTGACCTTGCTCAGCTCGCCCGTAAAGGCGGACTTCGTGATGCCGTGGTCGGCGAAAATGCGCTTGATGGCGGGCGTCGCGGCGGCGAAAATGCCGATCATCAAATGCTCGACCGAGGTGTATTCGTCCCCCATGCTCTTCGCGGCCTTCTCGGCGGCATTCAGGATGCGGCTTGTCTCGGCGGAGAGGTAAACCTCGCCCCCCTCTCCCACCTTCGGAAGCTGGGCGATCGCGGTATCGAGCTCCGCGAGCACCGTATTGCAGTCCACGCCCATCTTGCCGAGCAGGGAGGGGATCAGCCCGCCGTCCTGGTCAACGAGGGCGTAGAGCAGATGCTCCGGCGCGATATAGTTGTTGCGGTTTTCCTGTGCCATGGCCTGCGCGGTCTGCACGGCCTCCAGGCTCTTCTGCGTGTAATTCTGTGCGTTCATAAAAAGCACCTCCCAAAAGGAAGATTTATATTTTGCTAAAGTAGCGATTCCGTTCGCCCGATCAGGGGGAGTTCAGAGGGGGAACGCCTCTGATTTTTCGCCTCGGAAGGCGAAAAAGAAATTGAAATCTGTTTTTGAAGCAGCTTTGCCGCTTCCAAAAACACATTAAGCCGAGCATTGCGAGGCCTCGCGCCGACCAAAGCGGGCCAAAGCCCGCTGCGATAAGCGCGAGTGCCCCTCTAACTGTTCAGTCCCTGTCAAGGGGACTGAACAGTTAGAAGTTAAATATGGATCTTCGCGCTTCTCATGTGCGAGAAGTAGGCGGCCTCGACCTCGTGGGCGTCGAGCCTGCCGCTCAGATAGCCCTTGAGCAGCTTGTCAAAGAGCTTGATGTACTCGGAGAGCGCCGCCGCCAGCTCGTCGCTCGTGCAGTCGTGATCGGGTACGGCGATGCTGCGCACAAACTTCCCGTCATACAGGGCGTAGTCGATGCGCGTACCGGTCAGCGCGTATAGGTGCGTGTCCTCGATCTGCTTCCAGAGGCGGAAGAAATCGGTCATCGCCTCAATGAGCGTTGCCGATTGGGTGCGAAACACCACGCTCATCTCCCCGATGCTCTCCCCGGCGCCGCGATAAAGCTCCACCTCGTACTTGACCGTCGGGCGGTACTTGTACTCCAGCGAGCTTTTGAGCGACATGGAGAAGCTGTTCGGCGCGAAAAAGGGCACCAGCTCGCGCGAGGGGCTCATAAGCTGCTCGATGGCGGAGAGCACGTCGTTGATGCGCCGCTCGGGGGTCGTATAATTTACATATTCCGCGAGGATCTGGTTGATGAGGTTGGAGCGGTTGGTGCCCATACGGTGCGCAAGCGCGTCCACCTCCCGCACGACCTCGTCGTTGAGCATGAGGCTGTATAAGGTTTTTTTCATGGAAGCTCACCCTTTTCCCAATCTGTTTACGATCTCAGTATAGCGCGGCTCTCGTAA
>CAJOCV010000161.1 GCA_905233785.1 uncultured Oscillospiraceae bacterium | reverse complement strand
TCAAAAACGGATTTCAATCTGTTTTTCGCCATCCGAGGCGAAAAATCAGAGGCGTTCCCCCTCTGAACTCCCCCTGTATGGGGCAGACTGAACAGTTACGATATGGCTTCGTTTACGCAGGCGTGTTCTGCGCATTTTTATAGATTTATAGTAACGATTTAGTCCCGGAACGGGACGGAATCGTTACAAGAATTGTATGAATCGTTCCTTTCGGCCTATAGATTCCCCGTGGCGTACATCACCGCGCTCAGCGCCACCACCGGCGCGGTCTCACAGCGCAGAATGCGCTCCCCCATTGAGCAAAGGCTCAGCCCGGCGATCCTGGCAAGCTTCGCCTCAAACTCCGCAAAGCCGCCCTCAGGTCCGGTGATGATGGCTGCGGTTTTGATGGCAGGATGCGCCGCCAGCACTTCGTTTAGCTTTTCCCGCTCCCCCGTCTCATACATAAAGAGCGGTAAATCGGTGTGCACGGCCTCATTCAGCGCATCGGCGAAGTTGCCCGCCCAGCCAACCTCTGGGATGATGCCGCGTCCGGACTGCTTGGCAGCCTCCTCCGCGATGCGCTGCCAGCGGTCAAACTTTTTCTCCGGCGTCTCCGGTCGGGCGACGCAGCGCTCACACTGGAAAAAGAGGATGCGGTACGCCCCGGCCTCCACGCATTTCTGGATGATATAATCGGTCTTGTCCCCCTTGGGCAGGCCGCACAGCAGCGTCACCTTCACGCTCGGCTCCGCGGTGCAGGGCGCGACCTCAACAATCTCCAGCTCGGCCTCCTCCTTATCCGCGCGCACCAGGCGGCACTTATAGTCCGTCCCCTGCGTGTCGCAGACGGTCACATCCTCCCCCGGGCGCAGGCGCAGCACCCGGATATGCTCCGCGTCCCGCCCACGGATAATCGCCGTTCCGCCGAGAAGATTGGTACCGGCCATGAAGAATCTCGCCATATCGCACACCTCAGTCACAGATTTTTCTCCATTAAAGCACATCTTGCCGCCCTTTGCAATAGTCTGAGCTGAGGTGATTTTCATGAGGGATCGCGAAATCAGGCAGCGGCTGCGCGGCTTTGCCTCCGTCTGGCAGCGTGTGCAGGGGCGGGCGGAAAAGCCCGAACGTCGCCCGGCGCTCATGCCTCGCCGCTGCTGCCGCGGGAAAAGGTGAGCCGCGGGGCTGTGAAAAAACGAAGTTTCTTCACAGCCCCCAATCAAATCCTCCGCTTGACAAACGCCGAAAGCTGTGCTAACATATGAACAGTAATTCATATGAACGGAGGCGCAAGTGATGCCGCATAACCATGAGCAGATCCTGGAGACCGTACGGCGCGAGCTGCCCACCGACGAGCTTTTGAGTGATTTGAGCGATCTGTTCAAAATCTTCGGCGACACGACGCGCTGTAAAATCCTTTTTGCGCTGTTTGAATCGGAGATGTGCGTCTGCGCGATCGCGGAGCTGCTGGGCATGACGCAATCCGCCATTTCCCACCAGCTGCGCATCCTGAAGGACGCCGACCTTGTGGGCAAACGCCGGGAGGGGAAAACCATCTACTATTTCCTCTCGGATGAGCATGTGCGCACGATCATTGCCCAGGGCTTTGAGCATCTGATCGAAGACACTTATGGGAGAGGAGAAGACACATGAAAAGAGTATTCCAGCTGGAGGATTTGGATTGCGCAAACTGCGCGGCAAAGATGGAGGCCGCCATCAAAAAGCTTCCCGGTGTACAGAATGTGACGGTGAGCTTTATGACCCAGAGGATGAGCCTTGAGGCCGAAGACGAGCGCTTTGACGAGGTTTTGAAGAGCGCCGTCAAGTGCATCGCGAAGGTTGAGCCCGATTGCCGGGTGATTCTGAAATGAAGGATCTGACCGGAAAACAGAAAAAAACCCTTCTGCGCATCGCCGTCGCCGCCGTTTTGCTCGGCGCGGCGGCGATGCTGCCGGTGAAGGGTCTATGGAAGGCGCTGTGTTTCGCGGTGCCCTATCTTGTGATTGGCTACGACGTGCTCTGGAGCGCCGTGCGCCACATCGGGCACGGGCAGGTCTTCGATGAGAAATTTCTCATGACCGTCGCCACAATGGGCGCCTTCGCGATTCGCGAATACCCCGAGGCCGCGGCGGTGATGCTCTTCTACCAGATTGGGGAGCTGTTCCAGTCCATCGCCGTAGGGCGCAGCCGCAAGTCCATCGCAGCGCTGATGGACATTCGCCCCGACAGCGCCACCGTTCTGCGAAACGGGGTGGAGGAAGCGGTCGCCCCGGAGGATGTCGGTCTGGGTGAAATGATCCTCATCCGCCCCGGTGAGCGCGTCCCGCTGGACGGCATCGTGCTGGAGGGCGCGAGCAGCCTTGACACCGCCGCCCTCACCGGCGAAAGCCTGCCCGCAGACGTCTCGGCGGGAGATCGCGTGATCTCCGGGTCCATTAATCTCACAGGACTTTTAAAGGTGTGCACCGACAGCGTTTACGCTGAGAGCACCGTCGCCCGTATCCTTGAGCTGGTAGAGAATTCCGCCGAGAAGAAGGCGCGGGTCGAGAGCTTCATCACCCGCTTTGCCCGCTGGTACACGCCGGTGGTGGTGCTGTGCGCGCTGTGCCTCGGGCTGATCCCGCCGCTCTTTGCGGGCAACTGGGGCGCGTGGATCGAGCGCGCGCTGATCTTCCTCGTGGTCTCCTGTCCCTGCGCCCTTGTGGTGAGCGTTCCCCTCTCCTTCTTCGGCGGCATTGGCGCCGCCGCGAAGCAGGGCATCCTGATAAAGGGTGCGAATGATCTTGAAGCCCTCTCAAAGGTGGACACCGTTTGCTTTGACAAGACCGGCACCCTCACCCAGGGCAGCTTCGCCGTTCAGGCCGTACACCCGAAGGAGCTTGATCCCGATCAGCTCCTCGATATAGCCGCCGCGGCGGAGAGCTATTCGCGCCATCCTGTGGCGCTCTCGATCTTGCAGGCGCATGTCGGCGACATCGACAAAAGCCGTCTCGGCGAGGTCACGGAGCTCGCCGGACGCGGCGTCAGAGCCGTCGTGGACGGAGAAGCCTATTACGTCGGCAATGCCGGGCTCATGGAGCAGGTCGGCGCCGCGTATCACGACTGCAGCCTGCTCGGAACGGTCATTCACATCGCCCGCGGAAGTGAGTACCTTGGCCACATTGTCGTCGGCGATCAGCTCAAGGACGACGCGGCGGAGGCCATTGCCGCCCTCAAGGCTCTCGGCGTAACGGAGACCGTGATGCTCTCCGGCGACAAAGCCGCGGTCGCGCAGCATGCCGCCGCTGTGCTCGGGATCGACCGCTGCTTTCCCGAGCTGCTGCCCGCCCAGAAGGTAGCGCAGGTGGAGGCGCTGCTCAACGAGGGGCGCAGACTCGCTTACGTCGGCGACGGCATCAACGACGCGCCGGTTCTGACACGCGCGGACGTCGGCATCGCGATGGGTGCCCTCGGCTCCGACGCCGCCATCGAGTCGGCGGACATCGTGCTGATGGACGACAAGCCCTCGCGCCTGCCGCTCGCGGTCAGGCTTGCCCGCAAAACCATGCGCATCGTGCGGGAAAACATCGTCTTTGCGCTTGGCGTCAAGCTTGTGATTCTGACGCTCGGCGCACTCGGGCTTGCGAATATGTGGTTTGCCGTCTTCGGCGATGTGGGCGTTCTGATCCTCGCGATTCTCAACGCCCTGCGCTGCCTGCGCCGGGTGCGCTGAAAAAGGGGCTGTGAAGAAAGACCCCGAACGCGCGGCGGCGGCTGTTCACCGCCCGCGTGGGAAACAAAAATATGTAGAAATAATGGGCGAATTCGTTTGAAATGCCGCGAATTCGCCCATTTTCTGCGTGTAAAAATGATCGGTGCTGTTGGGCGGCCAAGCTGCCCCTACGGGGAGGAAAGAGGGAATCTTGATTTTTTGTAACGATTCAGTCTTGCGTGGCTTTGGGGGAGTTCAGAGGGGCACTCCCCTCTGATTTGCCGCCTCGGAAGGCGGCAAACAAATTCAAATCTGTTTTTTCCGGGGGCGTGTACCTCGGAAAAAACACTTCTCGCCCCGCAAGTGTGCGAGCGTTCCCCCGCCGCGAGTGCGCGCAGCGGGGTG
>CAJOCV010000160.1 GCA_905233785.1 uncultured Oscillospiraceae bacterium | reverse complement strand
GCATAAGGTGGTGCCTTTATGGAATACATCAGCCGACATATGGAAAACCGTGTTTTGGAGCTGAGCAAGTCATATTCTGCGATTCTGCTGACCGGCCCCCGACAGGCAGGCAAAACGACTATGCTCCGGGCGTTGGCGGAAAAAGAGAACATCGGCCGTAAATATGTAACATTAGACGATTTGACCGAGCGCGACATGGCAAAGAATGATCCCGCCCTGTTTCTGCAGCTTCATCAACCCCCAGTGCTTATCGATGAGGTGCAGTATGCGCCGGAGCTGTTCACCTATATCAAAATTCATGTCGACGAGCATCACAGCCCCGGCGCCTTTTGGATGACCGGTTCGCAAATCTTCCGCCTGATGCGTGGCGTGCAGGAGTCTCTGGCCGGACGCGTGGCGCTGCTGCACATGTCGCCTCTGTCCCAAAGGGAAATAATCGGTGCGCCTTGCGTTCCCTTTACCCCGGATTTGGAACGGCTTCTCGCTGAGCGTGATCAAATCAATCCGGTTACCACACCGGAGCTTTTCGCGCGTCTGTGGCGAGGCTCCATGCCGGGACTCATCAGCGGCTCAATACTGGATCGGAATGTCTTCTATTCGTCCTATCTATCCACCTATGTGGAGCGCGATGTGCGGGAGCTCTCCGGCAGCGTGGACGCGCTGAAGTTCAACCGCTTCGTTACCGCCGTCGCTGCCCGCTGTTCTCAGCTGCTGAACTATAACGCGCTCGCTGAAGATGCTGACATTGACATACAGATCTCAAAAGCATGGATCAACATTCTGGAAACGCTGGGAATCATCTTCCTGCTGCATCCCTATTCCAATAATGTCCTCAAACGAACGATAAAGACGCCAAAGGTATATTTCTACGACACCGGATTGGTCTGTTATTTGACTCGCTGGTCTTCCCCCGAGGTAGCCGAAAGCGGTGCTATGAGCGGCGCTTTGCTGGAAAACTTCACGGTTTCGGAGATTATGAAGAGCTACCAGAACGCCGGCCTTGAGCCATACCTCTACTTTTACCGTGACCGTGACGCCAAAGAGATCGACGTCATCCTCGAGGGCGACGGCAGGCTCTGCCCGCTGGAGATCAAAAAGACCGCCACGCCGGACAGACGCCTGACCCGTGTGTTCAACGTGATCGATAAATCCCCGCTCCAGCTCGGAACCAGCGCTGTCCTGTGCATGGCGGATAAGTTCAGCGCCTTCGACAGGGACAATTTGATTATTCCGATCTGGATGATATGAAGGCGTTGCTGCGGTGGCCTCGTGAACGAAGAGAAAAAACCATGACGCTGCAGCTTTATTTGCACGAACAGAAAGCGTCCTTATTTGTACAGGCGAATTTCAGCGGAAGCGCCGCGAAAGAATTCAACAAAAATTCAACTACCCTTTAAAACGATACTCGACAATACCATAAAATATGGCGCAAAAAGTTCATCGAATGTGAAGAAAACGGAATAAAATAAACACTTTAGCACGATAAAAGACCGTACTTTTTGCACTCATAACCCGGAGACCGTTGGTTCGAATCCTTCCCCCGCAACCACCATGTCCGCCCGAAAAAGATATCGGGCGGACAAACCTTAGAGCCGCAAGGCTTCTAAGGTTTTTTATGTCCAAAATTCAAGTGCAGAAAAAAAGATATCCGAGGGTGTTGGTATGGATTTGAACTACCGCCCCCCGCTTCACAGGCGGGATTTGCGATGTTTTTCGCAGATCCCGCCTTTTTTTGTTGTCCTGATTTGTTAAATGTTTGTGTTCAGAGAGGTTTCCCCTAAATTTTAGTGGAAACCTCTCTGTGATCGATTTGATCATCAAAAAGCACTCTTACAAAACCATTACCCCATCAAATTAACACGGCTACGGAGGTGGTCCTATCGCGGGAATTGCATCTCGAGAGGGAGTATCTGAAGAGAGAATTCGCTCGGAAATGATGGAGGCAATCAACATGTCGAAGAACAGCTCGGACCCCCGCATTCAAGAGCTGTGGACTACCTTCCATTTTGCGGGAGAGGAACCGACACCGGAGGAGTTTATTCTGTGGTTCAGAGATCTGTTCCTTATGATGAGAAACTGAAGGGCTCTCCGGGAAAAGAATAAGTCTATTTTTGGGCGATCGCAGTGTTGGCGGTTTGGAGGCTTTTGCGGGACTTCTGCGAGCTGCCACAAGTTATGCGGACAGCCCGCGAAAAGCCGCCGTGTCGCCTTTTGTGGCCTGTCGCGAAAAAGTAGTGCAGGAACGGCAGAAGTATGGTAAAATGGATAATAGCCGGATATACATTCACTATGGTTCAAGCCAATATCACAGAGAGCATTTTGTTCCCCCAAAAAACTGTTGGTGGAAGCCCAAGCCTGAACCGGGAACCGGCCTGTGGGCCAGCAGAGTTGGCGACCCTTTTGGATGGAAAGACTGGTGTGAAAGGAACCGGTTTTCCATGGCAGGCCTTGCCCAATCCTTTTGCTTCACCCTCTCAGATAGCGCCAACCTGCTGACGCTCCATTCCCAAGAGCAGTTGATGGATCTTCCCCAGCTATCCCCGGTAGATTTTTACCGCAGGCAATCAGCTGCTGGTCTGGAAATCCTGCCTGACATATCCTGCTTGATTCCTGAGAACTGGTGCTTTCTCGATTATGAGAAAATGTCGGCGGATGGCACTGACGCAATCGAAATAGTCAACTGGCCAGAGTTTCAGGAGACCCTGGCCACTTGGGATTGCAATAGCATCTATATCATGAACCCGGACATCATTCATGAAATGACAGAAAAGGGTTTTTTGAATGCCAGGAAGAAAATACGATTTAGCCGACATTGAGAGCGAGCAAGAAAGAGGTGCCCTATGACGTTGCAGGATTATAAAGCTGACGTGACAACCATCTTTCGGAGAAACACATACCGAGGCTTCGCTGATTGGCGTCAGTGTGGAAACCTTGAATATGACCTGATCAATTATCTTGATAACGGAGTGTCGGTTACGTTCGATGATATTATAAGCATGGAGTAATAGCAGGAGGCTGAGAGATGCTTTTTCAACTACAAATATATCCACAATTCCGTGATGCTGACCATGATGGCCTGATCGGATTGCGCGGCTGTATGCGGTACTTCCAAGACGGACATACCTATTTCATGCATGCCATTGAAAAAGGCAACGATGTTATCCCAGAGAAGTATGGCGCCGCATGGATTTATACCCAGTGTCATGTGAAGATCAATCAGAAAATCGGCTATGATGAGCCTTTGTTGCTAAAGCAATGGATTCAGCCCTATCGCCGCCCGCTGCTTCTCACTCTGGATTCGACACTTGAACAGCGAGGTGAGATCGTCGCTTGTGGAAAGATTGAAACTTGCGTGTTTGATCTGAACCGCCAAATGCCGCGCAGACTCAGTTCCATTGAGTTTCCGGAAGGTATTGCCGAAGAGATTGAGAATGACATTCCCACTTTTCTCGGACTGGGCAAGACCGCAGAAGGGATGAGGGAGATTTATCAGAAAATGGTTCGTGTGTCAGATCTTGATAAGAGTAAGCACATGAACAACCTGCGCTATATTGAAATGTTCCAAGATGCATACAGCAGTGACTTCTGGTCAGAAAAAGAGCCTCGGCAGATGGAAATCCGTTTCCTCTCTCAATGCAAGGAAGGCGAAACCGTTTCGGTATGTAGCCGGTATGATGAAACGGGAGTACATTTGGCAGCGCTGCACCAGGATGGAACAATTGCTTCTGCTGCATTCTTTGGCAATTAACGACAATCAGTGAAAGTGATAGCGTTTGTTGATTGAAGGACAAACCGAGGCTGCGGCGATCTGGAGAGTGGACGAATGGAGCGGAACGATGGAATTGATTTCAATTTTCATTATACTTGTCATTGGCTTCCTGATCTTTGGCTTTATAGCAGCAGTGACGTATAACCGGCAGAATCACGGTCAGGATGATGACGAGCAGACCCATATAGTTATCTCGCAGGAAGTACCCTCTGCCTTCGATGCTTTCAAGAGAAAGAGAAAATAGGCTGTGAGATGTAAGCGTTAAGGCAATACCGCATAATGCGGCAAGAGCAGATTTCGCAGGAATACTTTGTGTATTGCAAGAAAAAGTGACGAAATCAGGGCGCGGTTTTTCCGGAAGATGCCGCAGGCGTATTGTGCGGTGTTGCCTTAAGTGTATTGCTTACAGCCTGATAAACGGAGTGAAAAACTATGGAGAATAAACTGTTTGAGCTGACCAGAAGGCGGCGCTCTGTTCGCCGGTATGGCGAAAAACATATCGACGACGAGATCATCTATGAGATCATGAAGGTTGCACTTACCGCACCGACCTCTTTCGGCCATAAGCCGGTGGAATATGTCGTTGTGCGGGATAAGGGCATGATCCGGAAGATCGGAGCCTGCAAGCAGATGGGCGGCTCCCAGATCAACGGCGCGGATGCCGTGATCGTCGTTATGGTCAAGACGGCGGACAAGCGTCAGGCTGAATTCTGGATCGAGGACGGCGCCATCGCGTCGGCATATATCCTGCTTGCGGTTGAGCAGTATGGACTTGGCGCCTGCTGGGTCCACATCCGAAACCGCATGGGTCAGCGGGGAACCTCCGATCAGGAGATCAGATCTCTGCTCGGCGTGCCGGAAGGATATTCTGTCCTGAACCTTGTGGCGATAGGTGAGAAGGCCGAAACAAAGAAGGCTTACACCGAAGCCGACCTGCACACGGAAAACGTCCATTACGAGAAATATTGAGGAGAGACGGTTATGTGGTTCTGGTTTGCGCTGGGTTCGGCGGTATTTGCCGCGCTGACCTCTATCCTTGCAAAGATCGGCATTGAGGGCGTCAATTCCAATCTGGCGACGGCGATCCGCACGGTGGTCGTGGTGGTCATGGCCTGGGGCATGGTGTTCCTGACGAACACGCAGGGCGGCATCCGAACGATCAGCCAGAAAAGCTGGATCTTCCTGATCCTGTCCGGCCTTGCCACAGGCGCATCATGGCTGTGTTACTATAAAGCTCTGCAGATCGGGGAGGCGTCCAAGGTCGTGCCGATCGACAAGCTGAGCGTGGTCATCACGCTGGTGCTGGCCTTTGTTTTCCTGCATGAGGAGTTCACCGCGAAATCCCTGATCGGCTGTATCCTGATCGGCGCGGGGACGCTTGTGATGGTGCTGTAAATCAAACATTTACGAGTTCGGCGGGATCAACACTTGGGAAGGCGATATTGTGACGAATGAGGAGGAAGCAACTGAAGTGGGAGCATTCGATTTTGAGAAGAAAAGCGTGTTGCTCAACAGTGGCTATGAAATGCCGATCCTGGGCCTAGGCACGTATGCGCTGGACTATGATACCTGCGTGAGCTCTGTAAAAACACTGCTTCGGAATGGCGGCCGCCTGATCGATACGGCATATATGTATGGAAATGAGGATGCCGTTGGCGAAGGCGTTCGGCAGGCGATGGCTGAGTACGGCATTCCCCGTGAAGAGATCTTCGTCATCACCAAAATCTATCCGAACCAGTTTCACGACCCGGAAGCCGCTATCGATATGGCGCTGGAAAAGCTGAATATCGACTATATCGACATGATGCTGCTGCACCATCCGGGAACAGACGACGTGAAGGCCTATAAAGCTATGGAGAAGTATGTGGAGCAGGGCAAGATCCGCTCACTCGGTCTCTCCAACTGGTATATCAAGGAACTGACCTCTTTTCTGCCGCAGGTAACGATCACACCGGCACTGGTGCAGAATGAGATCCATCCCTATTACCAGGAGCAGGATGTCGTGCCGTTTATCCAGAATAAAGGAATTGTTGTGCAGTGCTGGTATCCGCTGGGCGGCCGGGGATATACCGCGGAGCTGCTGGGAGATGAGACCATCTGCGCCATAGCGGAAGCGCACGGCGTTTCTGCTGCCCAGGTGATCTTACGTTGGGATCTGCAGCGCGGCATCGTAGTAATTCCGGGGTCAGGCAATGAGCAGCACATAATAGAGAATCTTGACCTGCTTGGTTTCGAATTGACGCCGGAAGAAATGGAGCAGATTGCTGCTCTGGACCGCAGCGAGAAACACGACTGGTATTAAGGAAAGGTAAATACGATGAGAATATTAGTTTTGAATGGGAGCCCCCGGCCACATGGCAACACGGCGGAAATGGTGGCCGTGTTCAAAGAAAGTGCAGAAGAAGCAGGGCATGAAGTAACGGTCATCGACATTTGCAAAAAGAACATCAAAGGCTGCCTCGCTTGCGAATACTGTCATGGAAAGGGGCAGGGCAAGTGTGTGCAGCATGATGATATGCAGGAGATCTATGACAAGCTGCGGAATACAAACATGCTCATCCTGGCTTCGCCGATCTACTATCATGGGTTCAGCGGACAGTTGAAATGTGCGGTCGATCGGTTTTATTCCGCACTTTACCCCAAAGCGCCGGCTGCGCTTCGGAAGGTTGCTATGTTCCTGAGTTCCGGAGATCCGGATATGTATGCTGGGGCACGTTTTTCCTATGAGGGAGATTTCCTGGGATATCTGGGGCTGGAAGATGTGGGAATCGTCACCAATCATGATAAAGACTATTTGAAGACCATCAGGAAAATGGCGACTGCTCTGTAA
>CAJOCV010000159.1 GCA_905233785.1 uncultured Oscillospiraceae bacterium | reverse complement strand
ATCCTTGCACATGCCCTTCAGATGCCGGTAGACGAGCTGCTTGTGCTCAAGAAAAAGAAAGCGGAGCATTGAGCTGGAAGTTCAATGACGTTAGTGTCGCGTTTGACGCTTACTTTCTTTCTCCGCGCCTATGCTTTGCTGAGAGCTTCAATCAACTGTTGCGAGAGCTCTGAATAGATTGGCCGATATTAAGATTGCCGTTTTCCGGGAAGCGACCAACTGCCGCAAGACGATTCAGCTCTCCGTGATCAGCACCTATGGCATCCAGAAGAACAAATACAGCGGGATCGTGAACAATGAGGTGCTGCCGGACGACCTGTTTGAGGAGGCGTAAAAGCAGACAGAACAGCGCATATCGCTTGCATTTTTACACAGCATACTATAAAATAGAGATGCTGGGAGGTGAGCTCAAGTGGTATATACGATTTCTGAAATTCAGGCGATCATCACGCCGATCGCAAAGAAGTTCGGGCTGAAGGCGGTATATCTCTTCGGCTCCTATGCGCGCGGCACAGCAACGGACAGCAGCGATGTCGACCTCTTGATCGACACGGAGGGGACTGCGATCAAATCTCTGCTGGATCTGGCCGCCGTCTATTGTGAATTGGAAGAGGCATTGGGGAAGCCGGTTGACCTGTTGACACTCAGTTCTTTCCGGCAGGAAGCCCATATGCCTAGTGAAAGGATGTTCCGAGATACCGTGAACGAGGAAAGGAAGATGCTCTATGCTGTCGCCTGATTTACAGAGGATCCAGCATATCCGGGATTACTGCGTAGAAATTGAAAAAACGATCCTTCGATATGGGCGTTCGTTTGAGATTTTTGATAAGGATGCGGATTACCAGCGCTCGATATCGTTCTGTATCCTTCAAATCGGCGAACTGGGAAGCCGTCTTTCTCCGGGGTACCGGGAAGCCACCGCGAACCGTGTACAGTGGGGACCGATCAAGGGTATGAGGAATCTCGTGGCGCACAGCTATGGTAGTATGAGCAGGGATATCATCTGGGAGACAGCCGTGACGGATATTCCAGTCCTCAAGGAATTCTGCGAAGAGCAGTTGGACGAGAAGTGAAAGAATTCAGTAAAAATTCAACTACCCTATAAAACGATACCTGACAATGTCATAAAACACGGTACAAAAAGTTCTGAAATCAGAGAGAAATAGTATAAAATTCCCTACGTATGCCTAATACTAAGTCTCAAAAAGTTAGCAAAAAAGCGGTGGAAAACCCGTCCTATTCCCTTACTATTGCAGTTCATTTTGAACTTCTTTTCCGAATTTTCCAACATCTACGCTGCAAACCAGCTTTCAGCTTGAGCCAAAATCGGGTTTGTCTACGGTCTGAAAACCGCCGCGCATGCGGCGGTTTTGTGTATTTCTGAGATCAGCCCTCATTCTCCATCATGCGCAGGACTTCGCTTTCGATCTGAAAGATACTGTCGAAGGGGATCTCCGTGCCGTCTGCAAAGATGAGCGCCTGTGCATGCTCGTCAATCTTCCTGATCCTGCCGGAGGCTGTTTTATACGCGCCTCCGGCCTTTTTTTCGTCCGGGACGAAATAGATCACCGCAGCCTCCGGCTGCTCGGAGAGACGCGCCTGCAGCGTAAACAACTGCTCACTGATGCGCTCCTTCTGCGTATCGTCCAGCTCCGGCTTTTGATCGGTCAGTCGTGCCGTTTCCGCAACCGCGGCGTCATAGCCGGTCAGCGCGGCAAAGGGAGAAAACTGTGCGGCACGGTCGAGCATCGGCATATGCGCGCGCGTCTCGGACACATGATGCGGGAGCATAATAATATCGTCGTACTTGTGCGTGATCTCCATTACTTGCGGTGCCCGCCGATCTGGGCGTTCCTTTCTCTGCCGGTGGCAGCCTCCTGATAGCTTGTCCCGTGCAGGATCGCGTTCTTGCCGTGCTTCTTTTTGATAGCCAGCATCGCCTGCTGCAGTTTTTTCTCTTTTTCCAGCGCGGCGCTTTCTTCCTCTTTCTGCTGCGCGGCCTGCTCATAGTCCGTGAAAAGATCCAACTGCTCAAAAGCAGGCTCTTTCGGGACGCTGCTTGCCGGGACGATATGATTGGCCACCACATACATCCGCCGTACTAGGAGCTTCCTGTCTACGATCTCATCGTAGAGCTCCAGCATCTTTTCCATGATGAGTCTGGTGGAGGACGACGGTTTTCCCAGATTCTTTGATCCGTGCGCCTGCTTGGGGATCTTGCGTCCGTACCAGTCTGTGTCCACCGGGCCGCGGTATTCCGCAGTGAGGCTCGATGTATCGTAGCCCACCGTGAGCACCATCTGATCGGTGACAAGTCCTTTTTCCACAAGCTCAAGGATCAGCCCATCCGTCATTTCCCGGACGATGATCCTGGCGTTGTCGAAAGTATAAGGCTCGGAGAGCACCTGCCCAACGCTCATGCTGTTGGACTGTGGGCGATAGGCCTTGATCTCTTTGATCGTGCAGGGCTCCCAGCCCCAGGCGTGATCGATCAGCAGCTCGGCGTTGACGCCGAAAAGCCGGTAGAGAAGCCCCTCGTCCCGCACGGACTGACGGGCCACATCGCCCATTGTGAACATGTTGTTCGCTTCGAGCTTTCGGCTGATCCCCTTGCCGACGCGCCAAAAATCTGTCAGCGGACGGTGATCCCACAGGTACTGCCGGTAAGTGAGTTCGTTCAGCTCCGCGATGCGGACGCCGTCTTGATCTGCGGGAACGTGCTTGGCATAGATGTCCATGGCGATCTTGCAGAGATAGAGATTGCTGCCGATCCCTGCGGTGGCGGTGATGCCGGTCGTGTCCAGCACATCCTGTACGATCATGCGGGCAAAGTCATGGGCGCTCATGCCGCGGGTCCTGATATAATCCGTGGCATCCATGAACACCTCGTCAATGGAGTAGACGTGCATATCGTCCATCGAGACGTATTTGAGATAAATATCCACGATCCGCGTGCTGTATTCCATGTAATAAGCCATGCGCGGCGTGGCCACGATATAATCCAGCTCCAGCGACGGATCCCGCGCCAGCTCTTCTGCATCCCAGGACTTGCCCTTGAACACATGTCCGGGCGCACGGCGCAGCCGCTCGGCGTTGACTTCCTTGACGCGCTGCACCACCTCGAACAGTCGGGCGCGGCCGGGGATGCCGTAGGCTTTGAGGGAGGGCGAGACGGCAAGACAGATCGTTTTCTCCGTGCGGCTGGCGTCGGCCACGACAAGATTGGTCGTGAGCGGGTTGCACGCGCGCTCCCGGCACTCGACGGAGGCATAGAAGCTCTTGAGGTCAATGGCGATATAGGTTTTGTCGGGCATCGGCATTCACCGTCCTCTCGCCTACGAATAAGACGAGCGCCGGCTAACGCTCGTCTTATCAATTGTAACAGAAGATGATAATTATCACAAGAATATATTCCGTGTTTAACCGAAGCAAATACAAGGGAGCCTGTCATTGAACCTGTGGTTCATGGGCCTGTAAACCTTTGGTTGTCATGAAGAGCCGGGAGATCCAGCCTACATGTAGATGCCCATGTTTTCCGCAAATCCGAGATGATCCCGCATGAGTCCAAGCAGCCGCCGTGCCGCGCCGTCTGGTCGGGAACGCCCGCCCTCCCAGGCTTCCACCGACTTCGGCGTGACGCCGATGCAGGCTGAAAAGATTGTCTTGTTTTTTACTGGGTATCAATTAGATAATCTCGAGACTGACCCCTCTTTTTCCCCTTGACAACGCTGCTTCTCGAGCGCGCTATTTAACTGAAACGAAATTCACTGAATTACAATTCAGCATAGAGGAGATTCTTTTGTTTGTAGCCAGATCGCAAGAGCTCTCGCAGCTTGCCGGAGCCATGAAGCAAAGCAACCATACCGCGCTCGTCTACGGAAAACACCGGGTCGGCAAGACGCGTCTGATCAAGGAAGCCCTGAAAGCGCAGACCAAAACAGCCATTTACTATGAATGCATCAAAGGAACGGTCAAAGAAAATATCAACGCCTTTGTGAAAGTGCTTTTCGAAGCGCGCGTTCTGCCCTTTGCTTCTTCCTTTGACACGTTCCAGGATGTGTTTGCCTTTCTCAATTCGCTTTCCCGTGAGTTTGTTGTGGTCATTGACGAGTACCCCTATTACACCGGTGAAG
>CAJOCV010000158.1 GCA_905233785.1 uncultured Oscillospiraceae bacterium | reverse complement strand
CAAAATAAGAACAAAAATAGCAAAATAACGGTATAGCAATTGCTTGGCGTCTGCTATATTGATTACAGCAAGAAATTCCAAAAAAAGAAACAGGAGGATGATTCCATGGTCTCGCTCGCAACCAAACACAATGACCCGGATGCCAGCTTAAGCTGGGTAGAACGCATCGGCTTTGGCTCCGGTCAGCTCGGCATCAACGCAATCAACGGCATTCTCGGCTCCTTCCTCACGGTTTACTTCACCAACGTCGCGCTCCTGGACGCCGCCATCATCTCCACGATCATTGCCGTCTCCAAAATCTTTGACGGCATCTCCGACGTGGTTGTCGGCCGTCTGGTAGACAACACCAAGTCCAAAATGGGCAAGGGCCGCAGCTGGCTCTTCCGCGTGTGCATCCCCTTCGCCATCTCGGTCATGCTGCTTTTCTTCGTCCCGCAGAACTGGCCGAACGCGGTCAAGTATGTGTATGTGTTCGTCATGTACAACATCGTCAACACCGTCTGTCTGACCTCCATGCTGGTGCCCTTCTACTCCATGATCTCGCTTATTACGCGAAACTCCTATGAGCGCGGGCTTCTGGGCAACATCCAGCAGATTTTCCAGACCCTCGGCAACGTCATCGTCAACGCCGTCTTCGTGACGCTGCTGGCCAAGTTCTCCTCCGACGCCGCCAACCCCAATACCCAGCAGGCCTTCACCCTCACGATGCTGGTCTTCTGCATTGCGATGGTTGTCTTCTCCCTGATCTGCGTCTTCACCACCAAGGAGCGTGTGCATGACGAGCCGACCGAGAAGAAGAGCGAGAAAAAGGCCGACAACGGCCCCGGCTTCTGGGTCACCATCAAGGCGCTGCTCTCCAACAAGTACTGGGTCATGATGTTCTTCGCCAACCTCGTCATCTTCTTCATCATCATCTTCAACGCTGTCGGCGGCATCTACTACTGCCTGTATGTCTTCTACGACATGGGTCAGTACAGCTGGCTCTCGAACTCCGCTACCATCGCGCAGTTCGCCATCATGTTCGTCACCGCCGCCCTGATGAAGAAGGTGGGCAAGGAGAAGCTGTACATCGCCGGTATGGTCATCTCCGCCATCGGCTACCTGGGCTTCGGTCTGTTCGCCAAGAGCGTGCCCATCATGATTGTCTGCAACGTGCTCAAGGGCGCGGGCCTGGGCATCTCCGGCGCCATGGCCATGGGCATCGTGGCCGACACCCTGACCTACGGCAACCTCAAGACCGGCATCGACACCGTCGGCATGGGCAACGCGGGCGTCTCCGCCGCCCAGAAGATTGGTCTGGGTCTCGGCACCGCCGTGTTCGGCTGGATCCTCTCCGGCGCGGGCTTTGACGGCGCGCTGGATCTCCAGGGCATCCCCCAGCCCCAGAGCGTGACCACCGCTGTGGAGTTCGTGTTCACCTGGATCCCGCTGATCATGTTCGCCATCATCTCCGTTGTGCTGATCCTTTTCTTCCGTCTTGACCGCGATCTCAAGAAGCTCAAAGAAGAAAAGGGCATTGCGGAAGCGTAAAAAATCATATAAAATCATCAACAGGGATGTGATCATCACATCCCTGTTTTTAGAAGGAGTAGAACATGTTTTATCAGTTTCCCGAAAACTTTGTCTGGGGCGTGGCCACCGCCGCCGCACAGATCGAAGGCGCGGCCTTTGAGGATGGGCGCGGCCCCTCCATCTGGGACGTGTTCAGCCGCCTTCCCGGCAAGATCAAAAACGGCGGCGTCCCGGACGTCTGCTGCGACTCCTATCATAACATTGAGCGGGACGTGGCGCTGCTCAAAGAACTGGGTGTGAAGGCCTACCGCCTATCTTTTTCCTGGTCTCGCATTTTGCCGGACGGCGTGGGAGAGGTCAACTCCGCCGGGATCGACTACTATAAGCGCCTGCTCACCGCGCTGAAGGAGGCGGGCATTCAGGTCAACGCCACGATCTACCACTGGGATCTGCCCTATGCCCTGCAGGTAAAAGGGGGCTTCGGCAACCGGGAGATCATCCATTGGTATTTGCATTATGCCTCGATCCTCTTTGACAATTTTGGCGACCTGGTGGACTACTGGGTCACCTTCAACGAACCCATTGCCACCTATGTTGGCCACGCCAAGGGCTTTTTCGCCCCGGGGCTGAGCGATGAAAAATACGCCCGCCAGTGCATCCACCATCTGCTCCTCTGCCACGGGGAGGCGGTCAGGCTCTTCCGCTCCCGGCAGTTGCCCGGTCAGATCGGCGTGGTGGTGGACGTGTGGAAGCACTATCCCGCCCGGCCGGATAACGCCGACGACGTGGTCAGCGCCATGCTCAACAACGAGATCGAGGGCTACGGCATGTTTCTGCACCCGCTCTTCCTCGGCGGCTACAGCAAAGTGCTGACGGACTACATGGAGAAAAACGGCTTCACGCCGAAAACAGAGCCCGGCGATATGGACATCATTTGCCAGAAGCTGGACTTCTACGGGCTGAACTTTTATAATGGCCTCTATGACAACGCAGACGTTCAGCGCAAAGCCGCCGAGGGCGGCAACTTCCAGAACCGCCCGGAGCTGCATCTGGAGGCGGTGTACGATGTGCTGCACATGCTGGTGGAGGACTACAAGATCGACATTCCCATCTACATCACCGAAAACGGCGTGGCTCAGGACGACGGGGCGGATCGGGAGGCCATCCTGAACGACGACGAGCGCATCGCCTATGTATCGGAGACCCTGCGCCATGTGCGCCGGGCGATGGACGACGGGATCGACGTGCGCGGCTATTACCTCTGGTCGCTGATGGACAACTTCGAGTGGTCGGCTGGCTTCGCCGCCCGCTTCGGCCTGTACTATACCGACTATGAGAGAATGGAACTCATCCCGAAAAAGAGCGCGTGCTGGTACCGGGACGTGATTCAGAACAAGGGATTTGAGGGGGAGATAACATGAAGCCTGTGAAAACCGCCGTGATCGGCTGCGGCGCCATCAGCGATATTTATCTGAGCAACATGATCCATAAGTACGCAACGCTAAACGTTGTGGCCTGCTGCGCCAGCCACCGGGAGAACGCGGAGAAGAAGGCCAGGCAGTACGGCATCCGCCCCGCCGCCACCGACGAGATCCTGGAAGATCCCGAGGTGGAGCTGATCGTGGTGCTCACGCCGGCGCCCAGCCACTACGAGCTGGTGAAAAAGGCGCTGCTGGCCGGGAAGCACGTCTATACCGAAAAGCCCATCGCCACGGAGCTCTGGCAGGCGAAGGAGCTGGTTTCCCTGGCGAAAGAAAAGGGCCTGCTGCTGGGCGCGGCGCCGGAGACCTTCCTGGGCAGTCTCTTCCAGACCGGGCGCAAGGCGCTGGACGAGGGGCTTGTGGGCGAAATCACCTCGTTTCATGTGGCGGCCAACCGGGATCTGACGGTGCTGGCCAGTCTCTTCAAGTTCCTCCGCCAGCCGGGCGGCGGCATCTGCTATGACTACGGCGTGTATTATCTCACGGCGTTGGTCTCCCTGCTGGGGCCGATGGCGGAGGTCTATGCCAAGGTGGGCAACCACGCGAAAACGCGCCCCAACGTAGTGCCCTTCAGCCCGGAGTACGGGCAGGACTATGTCTACGACAACGAGGCGCAGGTCAACGCGGTTCTGACGACAGAGAGCGGCGTCACCGGCACCTTGTCCCTCAACGGCGACAGCGCCATGCAGGATCAGGCCTATTTCACGATCCAGGGCACCAAAGGGATTCTGCAGCTGGGGGACGCCAATCAGTTCGGCGGCGAAGTCCGTTATCTGCCGAACGACCCCCGTGAGGCCGTATGGCAGACGCTGGAGCCGGTGTCGAAGCTCTCGGACAACTGCCGGGGGCTCGGCGTGGCGGATATGGCACGCTGCATCCGCGAGGGCGGCACCCCTCAGGTCAGCGCCGAGCTGCCCTGCCATGTGCTGGATGTGATCGAAAAGATCATCGAGAGCGGAAAGAGCGGCCGGGTCTGCGAGACCGAGACCGTCTGTGACCGCCCAAAAGCTTTTGAGGATTGGAAATCTTTACTGATTTGAATTGGGAGGAAAACGCCATGGAACAAGCCCATCCGCATCGGCAACGTCTGGTATCGCAACCGCATGTTCTCCACCCCCATGGGCGGCACGGACATTGAGCTGGACGGCTGCATCGGCCCCAAGTCCCAGGCCTTTTACGAATACCGCGCCAAGGGAGGCTGTGCTGCCGTCACCATCTCCGAACTGATGGTGCACCCCAGCGACGGCAGCCACGCCTACCGTCTGGACGAGAGCATCCTGAATTCTCTGCCCAAGGCCACCTACGCCGCCGACGCCATCCGCCGCCACGGCGCCATCCCCAGCGCGGAGCTTTCTCATTCCGGCATGTTCGCCGGCACCTACATGACCGACAAGACCAAGTCCCACGGTCTGAACCAGTGGTCGGCCGACGATGGCGTGCGCCCGGACGGCGTGCCCTACAAGGCCATGAGCAAGGAGATGATCGCCGAGATCGTCGCGGCCTACGGCCATGTGGCCGGTCTCTGCAAGCGGGC
>CAJOCV010000157.1 GCA_905233785.1 uncultured Oscillospiraceae bacterium | reverse complement strand
TAACAGCCCCCAAGACGACGACTTTTCAAATGCGAATCAATCCGGAAGTAAAACGCCGTGTTGAAGCCGTCTATGCGCAGCAGGGGCTTTCGTTTACCGATGCTGTGAATATTTTCATCCAGCAATCTCTGAACGAAAACGGCCTGCCTTTCCTGGCCTCTCCCGAAAACGCAGCGTTTATGAGAGCAAAAGCCATGCGCCGCCTGATGGACGAGGTGCAGAAGGGCTGGGAATCCGGGGAGAGGGATGGCTGGCTGACGCTCGAGGAGGCAGCCGCACAGCTCGGTGTTGAGAATGAATAAAGTGTTCCTGTCGAGCGAAGCAGTGAAAGACCTGTCGCAGATCAAGAAGTACATCTCCACGGAACTGAAAAACCAGAGCGCCGCAAACAGGATCGTCAGCAGTATTTTGAAAGAGCTTGATACACTGGAACGCTACCCGGAACAAGGACCTTCCGTTGAGGCGCTCACAGGCTTTCAGACAGAGCTGAGGATGCTTTTGTGCGGGAAACACATCGCCCTGTACAGAATGGAAGCCGAAAGGGTGTTTGTCGCCAGGATCCTTGACGCGCGGCAGGATTATCTGAGGGTTTTGTTTGGCGACGAGTATCTGAACTGAGCGTCAACAGTCTAAGAAATAGCAATTTACCAGTAAATACACAAGTAAAAATACTGACTTATTGCAGGGCTTCGCATATAAAATACGGCGTCTACCACGCGACGAACGAGGACTTCTGTTCCTGGGCGGAGCTGGCGGAGGCGGTCTTCCGGCTGAGCGGAAAAGCCGTTGCGGTGGAACATGTCAGCACGGAGGAATACGCTGCAAAGGCGCAGCGCCCTAAGCAAGGCGCCACTGGATGCAGGCGGTTTTGCGCGGTTGCCAGATTGGAAGAATGCGGTAAGCAGATTTGTGAAGGAAATTGAAAAACATAACTGCACGCGAAACGCTGCAATAGCTTTTAATAAGGAGAAGATATGATGAACCTGGGGACAGAAAACAGCGATCAGAAGTCCCAAAGGACAGAGTACACAGATGACCTTATCGAGGAGAGAATTCTCCACTATCTGAAGACCCACAACGGAGATGACTCACATATTCTTGAGGAATTTCCCAAAACAGCTGCTTTCCATTATTTTTCTGTTACGCGGGCAAACATTCTGCGGTGGTATCCCTTCACAAATCGGGATCGCGTTTTGGAGGTTGGCGCAGGACTTGGCGCCTTAACGACTTACCTGGCAGAGACATGCGGGCATGTAGTCGCTCTGGAGCCCAGCGCTGTTCGTTCGGAAATCGTGCGTATTCGCTGCAATGATTATCAAAATACAGAAGTCCTCGATGTGGGGCTTCAGGAGTATACTGTACCGGGCAAATTCGATTATGTCATTCTGGTAGGTGTACTGGAATACGCTTTTGCTTTGGCACAGGGGGATAATCCGTGGGTTTCTTTGCTGAAAAGTGCCGGGGAGCGTCTTGCACCCGGCGGGAAACTGCTTCTTGCGATCGAAAATAAGTACGGACTGAAATACTGGTGCGGTGCATCAGAGGATCACACAGGCATTCCTTTTGACTCGATCAATGACTATTCCATCAGTGGAAAGCATCATTATGAAGAGATTCAGCAACTCAATGGCGTCAGAACATTTGGAAGAGTAGAACTGGAAAAGCTGCTAACTCATGCGGGGTTTGAACACTATCAGTTCTTTTATCCTTTCCCGGATTATAAATACCCTTCGGCCATTCTGAGTGACAGAACCGAAAACGCTGCAGAAATTGTCGCGCAGACCAAATTCCACTACACAGACGAGGCAGCACTTGTGGCGGATGAGCGCTCTGTCTGGCCGGAAATCATTGAAAACGGGTGCCTTGGCTTTTTTACCAACTCCTTCTTTGTGGAAGCGGCAAGGGAAGATGTCGGGCTGTGCCGCATTCATACAGCAGTTATGAAGCGAGATTATAAGCGAGAGTTTTCGCTGACAACTACGCTGGATGGCCTGTCAGTCAGAAGAAAAGCCGCCTGCCGCGAAGCAAGCTCCCATTTGCGCAGTCTGGAGGAAAACACGAGATTTTTGCAAGAACGCGGCGTGGCCTGTGTGAATCAGGTTCAGGCAGAAAACGGTGAAAGCATAGCGGAGAACATTCATGCCTCCAGGGCGGACAGAGTTTTGGCAGACGCTCTGAATGCAGGCAACACAGAATTGGCCACAATGGTTTTGAAGCAACTTCGGAGCAACTTGCTCCGAAGCAGCGATAGCTATACGCAGAATGGGAAGCTCGTTCTGGAAACAGGATTTCTTGATCTCAACTTGCAGAATGCGTTTTGGGTTGACGGTTCGCTGATGTTCTTTGACCAGGAGTGGCGGGAGGCGAATGTTCCGCTCAATTATATTGCTTACCGCTCCATTGTTTATTCCTGCGGGCATCTTAAAAATATAGAAATGATGAGCTTCGCTTACCGCTTTTTCGGAATAAGCGAAGAGGATGTTGTACTCTATAAAAAGAAAGAGACCGCATTTTTAAAGAGCCTTATGGATGATACCGCATGCAGCTTCTTTGATGGTCAGATGTATCAGGAACGTCTCACCATGGAAGGTAAGATTAACCGTATGCTTGCATCTAAAGAGGCACACATTGAACAATTGCTCCAGAGCGAACGGGAACTCGAGCAGACGATCCGGAATAAGGAAGGCCATATCGAGCTGCTCCTTGAAAGCGACCGGGAACTGGATCGCATTCATAACTCACGTTCCTGGAAGATTCTTTCTGTATGGTGGGGCTTCCGGGATTCGCTCCTCCCGCAAAACAGCCGCCGGCGGCTGCTTTTGAAGCTGGGGTTCAAGTTTGCACGGCACCCGGTTCGATTTATGCAGAAACTGGACATGGGCCACATTAAGACCTTCCGGGAAGGACTGCGCAGCGGCAGCATTGCCTCAACAAGCGAACGGCTCGACAACTATCTCGGCAGAGACGGTGTGAAAGCGGAAAAGCCGAAGCTGCTGCCGAATAAGAAGTATGAAAAGGCGAAGGATTATCCCCCAATTCGGGTCCCAAGCTCGTACACCCCGCTTGTCTCGATCATTATTCCCGTTTTTAACGAGTTCGCTTACACTTATAACTGTGTCCAGTCCATAGTGAATCATACCGGAAAGGTCCCGTATGAAGTCATTATCGCGGACGACTGCTCGGACGATCTCACGAAAAGCCTTGGAGAGATCATTGAGGGAGTACGGATCGTCCGAAACGAAACGAATCTCCGCTTCCTAAAAAACTGCAACCGGGCGGCGGATTTCGCGAAGGGCAAATACATCCTGTTTCTAAACAACGATACCCAGGTACAAAAGGATTGGCTCTCATCCCTGGTGGAGCTGATTGAGAGCGCGGACGACATCGGTATGGTGGGCAGCAAGCTGATCTATCCGGACGGGCGTCTTCAGGAGGCGGGCGGCATTGTCTGGAAAGATGCCAGCGTCTGGAATTACGGACACGGCCAGGACCCCGGCATGCCGGAATACAACTATGTGAAGGAAACTGATTATATCTCCGGCGCATCCATCATGATCCGTGCGAAGCTTTGGCGGGAAATCGGCGGCTTTGACGAGCGCTTTGCACCTGCTTACTATGAAGATACAGACCTTGCCTTCTCGGTACGACAGCGCGGCTGCAGGGTGCTGTACCAGCCGCTGTCCGTGGTAGTTCACTTCGAGGGGGTTTCCAACGGCACAGACACCTCCGCCGGACTGAAGGCATATCAAGTTGAGAATCAAAAAAAGTTCCGGGAAAAGTGGCAGGAGGTATTGCAGCGGGAACATGATCCCAACGGCTGTAATGTTTTCAAGGCTCGGGATCGCTCGCAGAAAAAGAAGCATATTCTGGTTGTCGATCATTATGTACCGCACTTTGACAAGGATGCAGGCGGCAGATGCACCTTCATGTATCTGAAGCTTTTTGTGAAGATGGGCTTTCAGGTAACCTTTATCGGCGATAATTTCTTCCGTCATGAGCCCTATACTACCGTCCTGAATCAGTTGGGCATAGAGGTTCTCTATGGAGACAGCTATTTTCTCGGAAGAAAATGCCTCGCAGTTTGACTATGTCTATTTACAGCGGCCGCATATTTCCATCAAGTATATAGACCTTGTGAAGGAGAACACCCTTGCCAAAATTGTTTACTTTGCTCACGACCTCCATCATATTCGGGAGAGGCGTGAGTATGAAATCACCCATGATCCAAAGCTGCTCGAGTCGTCCGAAAAGTGGAAAAAGATCGAATATGAACTGTTCACCAAGGCGGATGTCGGACATGTTGTGGGATCATATGAACAGGAACTTATGCAGAAAGCGTTTCCCGGAAAACCCATCCGTAATCTGCCGCTGTACCTTTACGAAGAACTGCCAGCGGATAT
>CAJOCV010000156.1 GCA_905233785.1 uncultured Oscillospiraceae bacterium | reverse complement strand
GAAAAGTGTTGAAGGCCGGATAGCTGGAGGTAATCGTCTTCCGAGTAGCTCACTCCCGGCACTCCACAGTAACACCGGCGGGAATGACAGACTCATCCACTGTAAGCGCATAATCGGAAAAAGCGCGGGCAGGGCTGCTCTCATCCACGCGACAGACATGCACAGCATCAAAAAGCTTATGTGCCGGAGCGTTCCCAAGCTCGGAATCGTGCCTGAAGATAATAAGCTTGCGCACAGCCATCTTGCCCCTTGCTGCGGCATGGTCGTTTTCAAACATGTTCAGGATCGCCTGCCAAAGGAGCTCGAGGTCTTCCTCGGAAAAGCCGGTGACCTTGCGGGCGAGGTTAGCGGAAATATAGCCTTCCGCACGGTAGAGACCATAAGGGACAATGTACTTGCGCCCCATCTCCGTCTTTTTATTCTCTGCGATAGCTGTACGGGTGATTGTCAGCTCCTGCGGTACAATCGGGTCGATACTGCGCGCAAAGGAGAGCTGTACCGGACCGCGCACCTGGCCGCAGTTGAGCGCATTCTTGGTAAAGGTTGTCATCACGGCTCCAAAGGTGCGGATATCGAAGAAGTTTTTGCACATGAAGTCCCGTACCTTACGATCCAGATCCTTGTCGGCCTTCTTTGCCTCCTTGACCTTGCCATCCTCCAGTCCGAGGTATTCAAAAGCGCGCTTGTCACTGCGGTTGAGCGGAACCCCTTCTTTAATATAGATACCAAAGCCCGGCGCGTCCTCTTTTACCGTTTCCACATAATTCCGGATTTTCCTCTTGAGGCAGACATCGGTCACAATGCCGTAGCCTGTCTCCGGATCAACGCGCGGCATATTGCCCGCGTCGGGGTCGCCGTTGGGATTGCCGTTTTCCACATCAAAGAGTACCACAAATTCATATCTGTTTTTGATTGCTTCAGACATTGTTATTCTTCCTCCTTATCGGTATTTGTTTTCTTTTCAAAGCGTTTCTGCGTCTGATGATAATAGCCGAGGATAAATGCGCCTTGCTCCTGCAGGCTCTGGTGAGCCGGGAAATCTGTGCCTAAGCGCTCAATCAGATCCCCGATCTGCTTTGACCACCAGACAGCTTTTCCTGTATCCAGTTTTTTCAGATGGCTGTTTGAAAGCTTCAAGAGGATTGGAAAGACTGCTGCCGGGGTCGCACATGCCGAGTTGAAAAAGCGATCTTTGATCGTTGCATTGATCCCGGGGTTTGCTGCCTGCTGCGTTCCTTCAAGCACGGCAAACAGCCGCCCGAGGACATACGGAGAATAGGAACTATCTGCGTTTAAGGACACCTGTGCCACCTCCATGATGGATTCCCTGTCGGGAAGATTTTCTGTATTTCGGATCAGATATGCTTTGAGGATGCCGGCTTTTCCGCGGTTTATCTCATGCTCTGCCCGGATACGAAGCATGGTTTGGTTCATCAGTGTTTCCGGATACCTGCATCCGCTGAGCATGCTTTTCATCACGTCTCCGGCCAGCTGCGGAAGCGGGCTTTTGTCGCTGGATTTCTGATTGACCGTTTCGCGCAGCAAGGCCCATAGTGGGATCGTGTCAAACTTACTGCGCCCGTCAGAAACGATCTCAATATTTTCGTAGTGCCGCTTCAGGTTTTGAACGATCTCTCCAAAGCTGCGCCGATAGAAGAAACGCACGGACAGACGGGCCGCATTCGGGGAGATGCCGAGGATAAAGAAATCATTTTCCGGCTTAAGCGGGAGGCCGTTATAATCGTAAGGTTTCCCGGCGGCTACTGAAGTCATCAGGGCATTCAGATCTGTATTGCTCAGTTCATTGCTGTCTCCGTCGAACAGGGCTGCAAAGACGTCCTGATACTGGCTTTCCGCGCCCTTGGCCCAGTAGACAACAGTAGTGTTGCCGATCACCTTCACATGTTCCCGCTCTGACAGCAAATAATTGAGGGCACTGGTATAGGCGAAGGCCGCATATTTACTGACCGGCGCATTGGCGTTTTGTTCCCTGCCAAATGAGCAAAATGCCGGTGCGTTGAAGGAAACCAGCGCAGCGCCGGAAGATTGGGCATTCCTTACACTTTTGATAGCCGGGTGTACAAGCTCCGGAACACTCTCGCGGCCGGTAATCAGACAGACTTCTGTTTCACCTTCGTCATCCTCCGCGTAGGCTCTCTGCCATGCAGACTGTATTTCGGGGTCTTCTGCGGCAAATCCACCATTATACAAAAAACACATGTTGTCTCCAGCGAGGAGCTCCTCTTTGTGCTCAACAAACGCCGGGACGGTATCAGCTTCCTGTGGATTCCAATTCGTAAAGAATGCGACAATTGCGCGGGCAGCGGCACTGTCTGCCGTAGTCAGCAGCTTTGTATGGAGCTCTCGCGCTGCATCAAAACATTCCGCCGTGCGCTTCGGCTTCCCTTTGTTGTCCTTTCCAAGAATATAGCTTGCATTATCCCAAAGGAAATTTGGCAGGATGCCAACTGTGCGTTTTGCAGGCGCAGGCAGCTCCATTTCCCGGGGCAGCATTTTCTTTCCATCCCGGCTGGGGCTGCGAAGTGGAAGCACATCGAGAAGCCGCCCCTCTCCGTCAATTTCCAGCGCCCAAGAAACCTTTGCTTTTGCCCATCCGGGTCGGGCTATTTTCCCCTGTGAGGCCAACTCCTCATAATAATCCAGCAAAGCTTGAAGAATCATCGGAACACCTCGCAATTCCTTACATCCAGCACCCCGTTGTGCAGCGCTGCCCGGAAGAACTGCGGGCGAATATTCTCGGGATCGGAATAGTCCATATCGTAGAGCATAAAGCCCAGCTCCCGATCTTCGTCCGGATATGCTGTTTCCGGTTCATCGCCCTGCCATGCACGGAAATGCGCTGGGAATTCCCGGGTACCGAAGCATGGCTGATGATAGCATTGTCCTTTCTCCAGTCGACGACGCATGATGTCGCAGAATTTTCCTGCATTGTCCCCGGGCGATGCCTTATCTGTCAGGACAAAATGCGCTTCGATCACATAGTGTACATCCTGCAGGACCATCGCCGCACGCTGCTGTATACAGTCCTGCGTGCAGATATACAGTTCTGCATCACCGCCTGACATGACCGTGCGCGCCTTTGCTGCCGATGCTGTTGCCGAGACTTCGTTCCGCCGTATGTTTGTGAAGCGGATGGGGTTCATGACATAGATTCTGTCGATAACCCAGCGCATTCCGGGATGCCAGTAGACGGCCTCCAGCAGCCCGCGCGCGGCGGAAGGTGTCATCACATCGTAGCTGACACGCTCCACCTTCATTTCCGGTCTGGTAAAAAGCGCATATTCGCCCCAGACCTCCACTTTTACAGACAAGCTTGTTCACTTCCTTTCTCATATAAAAAGTGCCTGACTTTGTTCAGATACTGTAAATGGCAATCCGGTTTCCTGGGAGTATAGGTCGGGATTCAGCAGTATTCCCGCGTTCCCGGAGATTGACTCCAGCATTCCGTTGCCACAGAGCTCTGCAAAATACTGCCGATATACCGTCACTGTATATGGGCCAAGCTTTCGCAGCAAGTCACGGCTTGGACCATCTTCGCGGAGCTTTTGAATCAAGTCCTTGCCCTCCCCGATGGGAATATAAATCGTATAGTCCGCCCCGTCTATGAGCTTGAATGCCTCCGCAGCCGATTTGAACCGCAGATTCCTTACATGATCCAGAATTCCTTTTTCGTCCAGCTGCCGATCATCTTTGAGGGTATAGAGCAAAAATTCAAAATAAGCATGAATTGCTGAGGGGGAATCTGCCTCTTGATAAGTTCTGAGTATACGCGCCGCTGCGCTGATGTTCTGCTCCAACATTCGCGGTGCTTTGGCGCTTGTCCGAAAAATATGCACCTGGCTCTCTTCTGCCGGACGTTTTCCCTCTCGATTGCAGCGCCCGCCGGACTGTATAACGGAATCCAAGCCCGCAAGTGCGCGATACACTTCCGGGAAATCCACGTCCACGCCTGCCTCGATCAGACTGGTCGAGATTACCCGGCAAGCTCTTCCGTCATCTAAGCGCGCACGAATCTCACGAAGCAGGCGTCTGCGATCATATGGTGTCATCATTGTAGACAGGTGGAAGTTCTCTTCCTTTTCCCCCAGCGCCCGATAAAGCGCCTGGGCTTGCCGCCTGCTGTTTACCACGCACAGCACCTGGTGCCGCTCCCGGAGGCGTTCAGCCAATTCCTCGTCGCTCAACTCACCGTCATCTATATAGTTGACTCTGCGGAATGCCTGATACATTTTCTCCGGTTCCGGACAGAGTTCCCGCACCGAAGCATCTGGAGCATACTCATGCAGCAGGCCTTCGACCGCCGGCTGTGTCGCGGTGCATAAAACGGCAGAGCATCCGTAATTCTTTACCAACTCACAGATCGCAGCAAGACAAGGCCGAAGGAACGGAACCGGCAGCATCTGCGCTTCATCAAACACGATCACGCTCTTTGCAATATGATGCAGCTTGCGGCTTTTCCCGGGTTTGTTGGAATATATTGACTCAAAAAACTGTACCGCAGTTGTCAGAATGATCGGTGCTTCCCAGTTCTCTGCTGAGAATACCCGTTTATCTTCCTCTCCCTCATGCGCCGAAAACTCCGCGCCTGAATAATGGGCTGTGACGTTTTCATT
>CAJOCV010000155.1 GCA_905233785.1 uncultured Oscillospiraceae bacterium | reverse complement strand
ACTTTGTCCGAAATGCGATCCGTGGGCTGAAAAGCCGCAGCCTTGGCATGGATCTGCTGGTGGCGCTCTCCACCACGGTGATCTATGCCTACAGCACGGTCGTCGCCTTCACCGTGACAGAGAACATCAAGCTCTATTATCTCTGTGACGGGGTGCTGATCTCGCTGCTGCTCTTTGGCCGCTATCTGGAATCCGTGGCGATCTACCAGAGCGGTGAGGCGGTGCGCGGCCTTCTGCGCCTGCAGCCCAAGACCGCGATCGTGCTGAGGGATGGGATTGAGACCGAGATCGACGCCGCGGAGATCGTATCCGGTGACACGATCCTGCTCCGCCCCGGCGAACGGATTCCCGCCGATGGGAAGATCCTTGAGGGAAGCTGCCTGGTGGACGAGTCCCTGCTGACCGGCGAGAGCGAACCCGTGCAAAAAAATCCCGGCGACAGCATCACCGGCGGCACGCTTGACCGCGAAGGCAAGGTCACGTACACGGCGACCTCGGTTGGCGAGGATTCGACCCTGCAGCAGATGGCGGCCTTTGTACGCCGCGCGCAGAGTGAAAAAGCTCCTGTGCAGCGGTTCGCGGATCGGATCGCTTCAATCTTCGTTCCGTCTGTCCTCGCACTTGCGGTGCTGATTTTTGCGCTGTGGTTTTTCCTGTTCGCTCCCGGTGATTGGGGAAAGGCAGTCTCGACAGTCTGCGGCGTGCTGGTGATTGTCTGCCCCTGCGCGCTGGGTCTCGCCACGCCCGCGGCCTTGATGACGGCTTCCGGACGGGCGGCGGAACTGGGGATCCTCTTCAAAGGCGCCTCGGCCATTGAAAAGGCATGGAGCATTGATACGGTCGTATTCGACAAGACCGGCACTCTGACCGAGGGCCGCGTGGAGCCGGGCATCCGCGATCCGCTGCGCGAAGACGCGAAAAGCGCTGTAGACGCCTGTAAGGCGTTGGGGCTGGAGGTCTGGATGATCTCCGGCGACAAGGAGGAAACGGCAAGACGCATCGCAGGAGAGTGCGGGATCGAGAATGTCCTCTTCGAGGTGCAGCCGGAGGAAAAGGCCGCGCAGATCACGCGCTTGAAAAGCGAGGGTCGCCGCGTCGCCATGGTGGGCGACGGGATCAACGACGCCCCGGCCATGGCGGAAGCGGATCTCGCGATCGCCATGGGTACCGGAACGGACATTGCCATCGAGTGTGCCGACGCGGTGCTGCCCGGCGGGCGCATCGGTCGGGTGCCGCAGGCATTGCGGCTCGCCGGAGCTGCCCGAAGGACAGTGCGGCAAAACCTCGGCTGGGCGCTGTTTTATAACCTGATCTGCATTCCCGTCGCGGCCTGCGGGATCGTGAATCCCTCCATCGCCGCGGCGGCCATGACGCTCTCGTCCAACGGCATTTTGCTGCACTCGCTGCGGCTGAACAAGGCGGAGGCATCGAATGAAAACGGAACGCTGTGAAATCAGGATCCGCGGCATGATCTGCCGGAGCTGCACCGACGAGGTATCCGGGATGCTGCTGCGGACAAAAGGGGTCGTCAAAGCGACTGTCAGCTACCGCAAGGCACTGGCTGAGGTTAGCTATGACGCTGCTCTTGTCACGCCGGATGAACTGGAAAGGCGAATCAAGTCTCTCGGTTATGAGACCGGAGAGCGCAGCCGCGCCGAGCGTTTGCTGGACTTGGGCTGTGCTGGGCTTACCGTCCTGCTGGTCTGGCTGCTGCTCTGCTGGGGCGGCTCCTCGCCTGAGATCGGCGGTGCGAGTTTCGGCACGCTGTTTCTGGTCGGCCTCTCGACCAGTCCCCACTGTCTCGGCATGTGCGGCGGTATTCTGCTCTCGGCCTGTGCGGGTCGTGAGGGACGAAAAGCGCAGCTCGGCGCCGCACTCGGCTATAACGGCGGGCGTATGATCTCCTACACAGTATTGGGCGCCGTGTTCGGCGCTCTGGGCACGGTGCTGACCTATACGCTCAGTATGAAGTCCATGCTTTTTACCATGCTGGGGCTTGTCGTCGCCCTGCTGGGCCTCAACATGTGGGGGCTGCTGCCTGCGCTGCCGTCCCTCCCCGGGGAACAGAACGCGGCCTGCAGCCTGTCCGACAAGCTTCGGCGTCAAACGCCGCTGCTGGTCGGCCTGCTGACCGGCCTCATGCCTTGCGGCGCGCTGTACGCCGCCTGGCTCTGCGCCATGTCCTCCGGCAGTGCGGCAAGGGGCGCACAGCTGATGCTGGCCTTCGCGCTGGGCACCGTGCCGCTGATGCTGCTGTTCGCCTCTCTCGGCGCGCTGCTGCCGCGCGGCTGGACAAAAGTTCTGCGCAAGCTCGGTGCTGTGCTGGTCACGTCCATGGGACTGAAAATGCTGATCGGCGGTCTCTTGCTTTTACAATAAGCTGCCAGTCCCCTCGATGGGGGCTGGCAGCTTAGGGACACTCGCGCATATCGCACGAGGCACACGGGGGGACGTGCCTCGTTTGGTCGGCGCGAGGCCTCGCCATGCTCGGCTCAGAGAGTTTTTGAGGCGGCAAAGCTGCCTCAAAAACGATTTTATTTGCTGCGCTTTGGCAGTTCCCTTTCGCCTTGAAATCTGCTATACTTTTTCCGAAAGCGAGGGATTCCTATGCCGTTGATTGTCGATAAAGAGGCCGTTCGCAAAGAAATCCTGATGGCCTTTGAGCGCTGCATTGAAAAGAAACCCATGACGAAGATCACCCTGCGGGATATTGCGGAGGAAGCCGGGATGTCGCATCCCAAACTCCTGCACTATTTTGAAAGCCGGGACGATCTGGTCGTGAGCTATCTGCGCTATACCAAGGACTATATGACCGAGAAATGCAAACTCTGGTTTGCGACGCATCCGCGTGCGGACTACGACAGCAACCTCGCCTACATGAACGCTTTCATGGCCTATGTGGCCAAGGGCGATCCCGAAGAGAAGCGTCCCAACGCCACTACGCAGACCTACGTCCTGGCGCATTACAGCGACGTAGTCGCGGATCTGGTCAAGGGGGAGTTTCGCGAGTGGCGCGAGACCATGGAGCAGTGCCTCGTGGCGATCTACGGCCCGGAGGTCGGACGCCGTGAGGCCGAGGCCATGATGATCCTCATTGCCGGGACCTTCATCTGCAACTACAACGGTGCGCTGACCGGCGAGATCAACGAAAATATTATCGGATACTTGGGAAACCTGACACATTCATAAAAAAGGATGATTCCATGAAAATTCATGTGCTGCAGTGCGGAAGCATCCGCGTCGATCCGACCGTTCCGTATGGCAAACGGCTCGACCTGATCGAAGCGGCCAGGCAGCTCACTGCGGCGGATAAAAACAGGATAACACTTCCTGTTTTTTCCTATCTGATCGAGCACCCGAAGGGACTGATCCTTGTGGACACCGGCTGGTGCCGGGAGATAAGTCCCCGGGGCGTGTATGACCCCAAGGCGGCGGCAGCGGTTCTCCCGACTCAAATGGCAGCGCTCTTTCATCCCTTTGTACCGAAGGGGATGGCGATCCATGAGCAGCTGGCAGACATGGGCATTCAGCCGGAGGATCTGGACTATGTGCTGCTGACGCATCTCGACGTCGACCATGTGGCGGGGCTCCGGCATGTGAAGAAAGCAAAGCACATCGTCCTGCCGGAATACGAATACTATTGGTCCTGCCGGACTGTGTACAAGATCAGGCAGCCGCAGGATCTCTGGATCCAATACCCCATGGAGCGCCCGTTTTACCGTGGTTCGCCGCTCGGCCCGAACCATTGGGTCATCGATCTGTTCGGAGACGAGAGCATCCAACTGGTCAATGTGCCCGGCCATACGGAAGGCCAGGCGGCGGTTGTGATCCGAAACGGCAAACGCTTTGTCCTTCTGACGGCGGACGCAGCCTTCTCTCCGCGCAACTGGCAGGAGAGCATCGTACCGGGCTACGGCTTCGCCCGAGATTTTCAGAGGAAGAGCCTCCGCTGGATCGCGGGCATGGCCGCAGACCCGAACTGCGCCGCCGTGCTGTGCAGCCACGACCCGGATGTCAAGCCGGGAGTGATAACCATATAAAAAGAAGAAATGATTCATGCATCATTGATGGCCGGGAATGATACCACAACAGTATCACTCCCGGTCTGCTTTTTCCCATTTCGTAACGATTCAGTCTTGCGTGGCTTTGGGGGAGCTCATACTAAGTCTCAATAGAACGGTTTGAAATCTTCCGGCCAGATTTGCGCCATACTGCGTTGCA
>CAJOCV010000154.1:3952-8203 GCA_905233785.1 uncultured Oscillospiraceae bacterium | reverse complement strand
CCGGAAAAAACAGATTTGATTTTGTTTGCCGCCTTCCGAGGCGGCAAATCAGAGGGGAGTGCCCCTCTGAACTCCCCCAAAGCCACGCAAGACTGAATCAGTTACAAATCATTATTTTAGAGAAGGAGTAAACCATGTCCGACTATATCATTGCCACGGCTTCGACCGCCGATCTGCCCCGTGAATACCTGGACAGGCATCACATCCCTTTCATCCGCTACGGCTATACCGTCAACGACCTGCCCCGGGAGGATGACTGCCGCGAGGAGTCGCGCGCCGCGATCTACGCCGGAATGCGCAGGGGCGATCTGCTCAAAACCTCGATGATCAATGAGTACAGCTACTACGAGTTCTTCCGCAATCTGCTGGAGCAGGAGAAGGACGTGATCTATCTCGATATGTCCGAAAAAATGTCCGTCTCCTTTGAAAACGCCGGACGCGCGGCTGAGACCGTAAGGGCGGAGTTCCCTGAGAGAAGGCTCTATGTGATGGATACCCGCTGCATCTCCGGCGGACTGGGGCTGCTGGTGAAGATGATGGTCGAACGCCGTGAGGCCGGGGAGAGCTTCGAGGAAGTGATCGCCTGGGGAGAGGCGCACAAGCTGAAAATCGCGCACCGCTTCACGGTGGACGATCTCAATTACCTCAAACGCGGCGGCCGTGTCTCCAACGCGTCGGCGCTGGTAGGCTCGCTTCTGAATATCAAGCCGGTGCTCTATGTGCCCGACGCGGGAACGCTGGACGTGGTGAAAAAGGCGCGCGGCCGCAAGGCCGCCCTCAAGGCGATCATCGACGGCGTGGTGCACGATCTGAGCCGCGTGGACGCGACCGGTACGGAGTTTCTGATCCTCCATGCCGACTGCGAGGCCGACGCCGCCTTTGTGCGCGACGAGATCCGCAAGGCCTGCCCCCAGGTAGGCGAGATGAACATCTCCTCCCTCGGCGTCGTCATCGGCGCCCATACCGGCCCGGGGCTGCTGGCCGTGTTCTACCTCTGCGGCGGGAGACAGCCGGAATAGTTTTTAGCTTTCAGCGCTTAGATCATAGAAGAAAACGGAAAGAAAATGACACCGGAGAAGCGAATGAGGGGAAAAGCTGTTTTCCTTGCCATGACACGCATATACCAATTGAATAATGAAATGCTTGAAGATTTCCGCTAAGCGCTAAATACGAAGCACTAAGAACTGGGGCTGTGAAAAACGAAGTTTTTCACAGCCCCAGTGACATTTAATAGTAGCTGGGCGGCGGGAGGCGGTGGTCCAAAAGCACTTTGCCGAAGCAGATGCAGCTGCGCCCGGAGTCGCGCGAAATGCTGATGTTGGCGTCCTGCCGGACGGGGTTTGCCGACAGGAGATGCAATGTTCCGCCATAGTCAACACACCACTGCTTGCAGTAGACGTCCCCGTCCACAAAGAAGACGCCGACCTCAAACTCCTGCAGCGCCGCGCCGCGCCGGACATACACAAGGCTCCCGTCGGGAATAAAGGGCTCCATGCTGTCGCCCCGGACGGTGATGCAAAAATCGGCGCCCACGGGGGCGCTGGGGTCGAGCGGAATGTTCTCATAGTCCTCGCCCTCAATGGGGGAGGCGTAGCCGGCGGCGGCCGGCACCAGATAGTGCTTGATGGTGACGATCTTCTCCGGCTCCCTGCCCGCCTTGTACTCCGGCTGCTGCACCAGATAACGGCCATAGCGTATCAGCTCGCTCTGTCCGCGCTCGTTGAGCGCCTCATAGAGCGGGACAATGGGCGAGGCCGGCTTGTCTTCCTCGATCCGCGGCGACTCCGGCGCCTCCCCGAGAAGCTCGCCGCGGGTGACGCCGAAGTGATGCGCAAGCTGCTCAAGCTTATCCATGCGCGGCATCTGCGCCCCGCTGCAGTAGGCCGAGACGGTGGACTTGCTGACGCCAAGAAGACGGGCAATGTCGATCTGCCTTTCCCGGTTCTCCTTCATCAGACGCGTCAAATTATCGGCAAACAAATTGCGATCATAGGTAATGGAAGTGTTGTCCATGGCCGCACCCCTTTCCTGGCTTCCGGCCTTATTGTACTGAAAAAACCGAGAATAGTCAAGTTAAACAACTGTAAAAACAGGAAAAAGCCGGGAAAAACCTGACGTAAAAAGAAAGTTCTGTTTTGCCGAAATATCGTCTTGACAAACCAAGCATTCTGTGGTATACTTTAACCGAACTCAAGAGAGGCGGACGGAGTGGAAAACGAGGAACAACCCTGCTGACAGGGCGCGTATGCCATTGCGCGCATTGTTTTTCCTATTGGAGTTCGGAAAAACAAAACTAAAGAAGGAGGGGTTCGATGGAACAGATTCCGGATGATCCGATCGTGCACAGCCTGGAGGAAAACGGGTGGCCGCCCTGGATGTGCTGAAAACGGAGCGCAAACGCGCTTCCCCTGCCCCGGTTTCGCGGGAGCGGGTGAGAAAAGCCGCCCGGCTTGCGCTCGGTCAGGTCGAGGACGCGCTGAGCGAGGGCGACAGCAAACGCGCCAAGGAGCTGACCGGCGTGCTTCGCGAGCTTTTGCAGCTGCACCGCGAGCTGCAGGGCGGCGCAAGCCAGAACGTGACCGTCTGCTTTGTCGGCGAGGCCGAGGAGATGGCGCGGTAGAAGGACCCTCTCAGTCACCGCCGCGGGCGGCGGCGACAGCTCCCCCTGAGGGGGAGCCAAGGGAAAGGAGAGAGAGGAATGGGAATGCTGCTGATCCCGGAACCGAATAAGAAGCAGAGGCTGTTTTTGAGCGATCAGCACCGCTACATCGGTTATGGCGGCGCCAGAGGCGGCGGAAAGAGCTGGGCGGTGCGCGTGAAGGCGGCGCTGCTGTGTCTGAACTATCCGGGGATCAAGGTGATGATCGTGCGAAAAACCTACCCGGAGCTGCAGGAAAACCACATCCTGCCGCTGTGTGAGCTGCTGCACGTCTACGACGAGGAAGCGGAGCGCCGTCTTGCCCTGTACAACGATCAGAAAAAGCACATCGTCTTCCCCAACGGCAGCCGCATCCTTTTTCGCTACTGCGACAACGATACCGACGCCCAGCGCTTCCAGGGCACGGAGGTGGATGTGCTGTTCGTGGACGAGGCCACCCAGCAGTCCGAGGAACGCATGGACAAGCTCAAGGCCTGTGTGCGCGGCGTCAACAGCTTTCCCAAGCGCGTTTACTTTACGATGAACCCCGGCGGCGAGGGGCACGGCTGGGTCAAACGCCTGTTTCTCGACCGGGTCTTCCGGGAAGGCGAAAACCCGGAGGATTACCACTTCATCCCCGCTCTCGTCACCGACAACACCGCGCTCATGCAGGCCGATCCCGACTATGCGCGCAAGCTGCGCGCCCTGCCGCCCAAGCTGCGCGACGCCTGGCTCTATGGACGCTGGGACATCTTCGAGGGGCAGTTTTTCGAGGACTTCCGGGCGACGCCCGATCTGGCGATGGCTCAAAAGTTCGGCTTTACCGATTCTTCCGAGGAGCTCAAACGCCAGAGACGCTTCACCCACGTCATCGCGCCCTTCGATCTCGCCGCCGGAGACAAGCGCGGCTGGAGCGTGTTTCGCAGCTACGACTTCGGCTACGGCCGCCCCTTCTCCTGCGCCTGGTGGGCGGTGGATTACGACGGCGTACTCTACCGCATTCTTGAGCTCTACGGCTGCACCGGCACCCCCAACGAGGGGCTGCGCTGGACGCCCGAGAAACAGTTTTCTGAAATCGCCCGGATCGAACAGGAGCACCCCTGGCTTCGGGGACGGCGCATCGGGGGCGTCGCCGACCCCTCGATCTGGGACGGGAGCCGCGGCGAAAGCGTGGCCGAGACCGCTCTGCGGCATGGCATCAGCTTTGTGCCCGGCGAAAACCAGCGCATCCCCGGCTGGATGCAATGCCACTATCGCCTGCAATTTGACGAGCAGGGCTACCCTCGTATGTATGTCTTTGACAACTGCGCAGCCTTCCTGCGCACCGTCCCGCTCATGCAGTTTTCCAAAAGCTGCCCGGAGGATCTGGACACCTCGATGGAGGACCACGTCTGTGACGAGTGGCGCTACGCCTGCATGTCAAGGCCGGTGACGCCGCTGAGAAAGGAAGAACACACCGATCTTGCGATCAATCCGCTGGCGAGGTAGGCGCAGCTCCCCCGGAGAGGGAGGCAAGGGGACGGCGGACGAGCGATGCTCGTCCCTGCGGAGGGGGAAGCAAGGGGACGGCGGACGAGCGATGCTCGTCCCTACGGAGGGGGAGGCAAGGGGAC
>CAJOCV010000154.1:0-3927 GCA_905233785.1 uncultured Oscillospiraceae bacterium | reverse complement strand
TCCCTACGGAGGGGGAGGCAAGGGGACGGCGGACGAGCAATGCTCGTCCCTGCGGAGGGGGAGGCAAGGGGACGGCGGACGAGCGATGCTCGTCCCTACGGAGGGGGAGGCAAGGGGACGGCGGACGAGCGATGCTCGTCCCTACCGTCTGCTAAGCGCTAAAGAGGAAGGATGGATGAAATGTCAGGCATGAGCGCGGAGCGGCTGCGGGAGTTTACCGCAACGCTCCAAAAATACAAAAGCGGCAAGGCCAGTCTGGAACGGCGCGTCGTTTCCGCCGAAAACTGGTGGAAGCTCAGAAACCGCTTTGAAGAGAAAAAGACCGGGCTGAATGATGACGGGGGCTACCGCTCCGCCAGCGGCTGGCTGCATAACGTGATCGTATCCAAGCACGCGGACGCAATGGACGCCTACCCGGAACCGCTGATCCTGCCGCGGGAACCCGGCGACCGGGAGGAGGCAAAGCTCCTGTCCGCGGTGCTGCCCTGCATCCTCGAGCAGAACCGTTTCGAGAAAACCTACGACGCCGCCATGTGGCAGAAGCTCAAAACCGGCACCGCCTGCTACCGCGTCGTCTGGGATCCCGATAAGTGCGGCGGCCTCGGCGATATTGCCATTGAGCGCGTGGATCTTCTGAATCTCTTTTGGGAGCCGGGGCTCGACGATATTCAGAAAAGCCGCTATTTCTTCTGCACCCACCTCGAGGATGAGAACAGGCTCTGTGAACAGTTTCCCCAGTTGAGCGGACGGCTGCGCTCCTCACCCTTTATGGCGACGCGCTTTGTCTACGATGACGCAGTGAGTCTCGAGGGAAAGGTCACGGTCATCGAGGTCTACTACAAAAAGCGCGGTGTGCTGCACTACTGCAAATATGTGGGGGACACCGTTTTGTTTGCGACGGAAAAGGAAGCTATGCGTTTTGAGGAAGGGAGTTTTGAGGAAACGGGGGATGCAAGTCTCAAAACGGAGCCCGCAGGGCTTTATGACCACGGGAAGTATCCCTTCGTGTTTGATCCGCTGTTTCCCGTGGAGGGCAGCCCCTGCGGCTACGGCTTCGTCGATCTGTGCGCAAATGTGCAGACCGCGATCGACCTGATGCGCACCGCCTTCGTCAAAAACACCCTCGTCGGCGCGACCCCGCGCTACTTTCAGCGCATCGACGGCTCGGTGAACGAGGAGGAGTTTACCGATCTGAGCCGCCCGCTCGTACACGTCAGCGGAAATCTCGGCGAGGACAGCCTGCGGCAGATCGGCTTCGCGGGTCTGCCCGGCGTGTATGTGGATGTGCTGGAATCCACGATCCGCGAGCTGCGCGAGACCTCCGGCAATACCGAGACCGCCACCGGCACCATGAACGTCGGCGTGACCGCCGCCTCCGCCATCGTCGCCCTTCAGGAGGCCAGCGGCAAGGGAAGCCGCGATTCCACCCGCGCCTCCTATCAGGCCTTCGGCGAGATCGTGGAGCTGTGCATCGAGCTGATCCGACAGTTCTACAGCTTGCCGCGGCAGTTCCGGATTTCCGGCGGCATGATGGGAGACGAATTCGTGACGGTGGATAACACAGCCCTGCTGCCGCGCCCGCTGCCCGGCCTGAAAGCCATGAGCCAGCCCGTCTTCGACATCAAGGTCTGCGCCCAAAAACGCAACGCCTATTCCCGACTGAGCCAGAATGAGCTGGCGATGGAGCTCTACCGCCTGGGGCTCTTCGAGCCGGGACATGAGCAGCAGGCGCTCGACCTTCTCAACATGATGGAGTTTGACGGCAAGGAGCAACTCATGGGGCGTATCGCCGCCGGGATGCGCCTGCGCGAGAAGCTGCAGGAGCTGAGCGGCTACAAGGCGCTCGCGCTCGCGCTTGCAAGGCGCTATCGCCCGGATATGGCGGCGGGACTGAGCGGAGCCCTCACAGTCACCGCCGTGAACGGCGGCGCCAGCTCCCCTTCGCCCGATGGGAGAGGCAAGGACGCGGACAGCGGAAGCGATCGCATTGAGCAGGCCAGGGCGGGCGCGAACCTGGCAGCGCAGCCGTGACGCGCGTCGTCTATGAGCCCTCGACCCCCGCGATGCGCTTTTCGGGTCACGCCGGCGCGGGAAGGCCGGGCGGCGATCTCGTGTGCGCGGCGCTGAGCGCGCTGATGTACACGCTGCTGGAAAACCTGCCGGAGTGCGAGCCGACGATGGCGGATGGCTTTTGCGCCGTGGAAGGCGGTGAGAAGCGCGTTTACGAGGTGATCGCGGGCGGACTGCGGCGGCTTGCGGAGGCGTACCCGGACTATGTGAGAATGGAGGTGAGAACATGACACAGGAGATTTTGAACTGCCTGCGGGGGGAGAAGAGCGAGGAAGCAGGGGAGAGCCCTGTCGCCCCTCAGGCACTTCCCACGGAGGGGGAAGCGGACGAGCAATGCTCGTCCCTACAGGCACTTCCCCCGGAGGGGAAAGCGGACGAGCAATGCTCGTCCCTACGGGCACTTCCCCCGGAGGGGGAAGCGGACGAGCAATGCTCGTCCCTACAGGAGCCGACGAGCCCTCCGTCGGCTGCGCCGGCAGCTCCCCTTGCGCAGGGGAGGCAGGAGGCGGGATCGCAGGCGCAGAAGCGGCAGGACATGAGGGCGCTGCGGGAGCATCTGGCAGCGCTGGAGGCGCAGGCCGCGGCGATCCCCGGCTTTGATTTGCAGGACGCACTTCGCAATCCGGACTTTGTGCGGCTTACCGCGCCGGGCGTGGGCGTGCCGCTGGCGGACGCCTGGTACGCGCTGCACCGGGAGGAGGCGGAGCGGCGACGGGAAACGGAGAACCGCCAAAGACTCGCGCAGGCGGTGGCGTCCGCCGCCCGCAGACCCCGCGAGGGCGGCGACGGGAGCGCGGCGCTCATCGCCGCCGATTACCGCAGCCTCTCCCGGGAGGAGCAGCTTCGCGTCAAGAAGCGGATCTTCGAGGCAGGAGCCAGGGGAGAGAAGATTTATCCGTAATGCCCGCTCAGTCGCTTCGCGACAGCTCCCCTTCGCCCAGTGGGGGAGCCAGGGAGAGAGACACTGAGAACTGAAAACTGAAAGAAGGAGATTATACCATGAACATGAATCTGCAGTATTTCGCCGACGCCGGGACGCTCGTCAACGGCACTGCCAATTTCGTCAACGCCGGTACCGGCGCGACCACCGCGTTTGACAATGACCACAGCCTGAGCCCTGAGCTGAAGGCCTTTTATGACACGGAGCTGCTCGAAAACGCGCGCACCGAGCTCTTTTACGCCCAGTTTGCCAAGCGTCAGCCTCTGCCCGCCAATCACAAGGGGCAGGTCGAGTGGCGCAAGTGGAACACCTTCGACCGCGCCGCCAAGCTCACCGAGGGCGTGATCCCCACCGGGCAGAAGTTCGGCGTCACCACCGTGACCGGCGCTGTCGATCAGTACGGCACTTACACCGCCATCACCGATAAGCTCGAGCTGCGCGCCTATGACGATGTGATCCTGGGCGCTGCCGAGGAAATGGGCGCTTCCGCCGCCGAGACCCAGGAGAAGCTGATCCGCGACGCGCTGCTGCTGGGAACGAACGTGCTCTACTGCGACAACATCACGCTCGCCACCGGCGCCGTGGCCTCCACGCCTGCAAGCTGCGCCCAGATGGAGGCCTCCGCCACGGTGATGAGTATGCTCACTCCCGCCATGATCAACAAGGCTGTCACCATCATGAAGAAAAACCGCGTCCCTCGCATCAATGGCCGCTACTACGCCGTGATCCACCCCAGCGTCGCCCACGACCTGCGCGCCTGCGAGGGCTGGATCGAGGCGCACAAGTACGCCGCCCCCGAACAGCTCTTCAACGGCGAAATCGGCGAGCTGCACGGGGTGCGCTTCATCGAAAACGTCTTCGCCCCGGTGCTGGGCGGCAACGACTACCAGAACAAGGCCAATACCAAGACCTACGCC
>CAJOCV010000153.1:4405-5905 GCA_905233785.1 uncultured Oscillospiraceae bacterium | reverse complement strand
TTTTCTATGAGTCATTCCCGCGGCTGGCAGGGGGAAAGCTGGATTTACAGGCCTTGAAGGCAGACGCACAGAGACGAGCTGGAGGGGAAGGATGATGGGAAAACTGCGACCGATCAATGTGGGAGACAGGCAGCTCTACTATTCCGGCAGCGGCGAAGGCGGCAGCGGCGGAGACGACGGCGTGAGCGCCCTGTATTGCGAGTTCGTGTTCATGGAAGAGGTACAGCCGGAGCTGCTCAAGCGCGCGGCGCAGGAAGCAAGCCGGTATATCTGGCCCTTCCGCCAGACCCTCGTGTGGCATAACGGCACCCTGATGTATGAGGAAAACGATGCCGACCCGCCGATATTCCCACGCTCAAGCAAAACCTTCTACCTCGCTACAGCGGACACCAACGGGTATCTGTACTATATTCTCTACGAGGGGAAGTCTATGTACCTCTGCTTCGCTCACGGTCTGGGGGACGCCATGACGGGGCAGTATTTCTGTCATTTCCTGGTGCACCGTTATCTCAGCCTCCTCCATCCCGAGCAAATGCCCTTTGATGCCGAGGATGCGTTTCAAAAGCTCAACTTCTGGCAAGGAGAGGACGCCTTCGATTTTCTGGCCAGCGTCGGAAAGCAACAGAAGAGGCCTCCGATGGGAGGAGCCTGCCGCCTGCCCAAGGAACATTTCCTGGACAAAGACGATATGTATTGCATGGATATGCCCCGCGAGGAATTTGTACGGGTGTTGACAGAGCTTGACACCAGCCCTGCTACGTTTCTGATGGCTCTCCTGGGCAGAGCGATCCGGAAAACATACAAGGTAGGGCGGCGCAATGTCCTGGCCTTTATTGCCGCAGACTTGCGCAGAGTATTCGACAGGAACACCATAGACGGATTCCTTGGCGCCGCGAATGTTTCGTATCAGCCGGAATATGACGCCATGGCTCTGAAAGAGGTCTGCGCCAGGATGCGCCGGGATCTGCAAACGCAGTTGACCAGGGAAAACTCTGTGGGTTTTGTTTCCATGTACGCGAAGCTGCTGAAACTGAGGGAGAGCAAATGGCTTTCCACCGCGCTGGGCAGGCGGCTGTCGCGGAAAGTGGAGCATCTGGGGATGGAGGCGGCCTTTACCTACGACATGACGTATGTCTCCCTGCATAAGTTGCAGGCCGAATTCGGCGAGGAGGTGGCTCGCATTGACGGGTATTACCGCACCAACGCGGCCAGTTCGTTCATCCTGCTCAACCGAGAGCAGACCGTTTCGATCCGGGTAACGGAATACACCGGCGGAAAAGCGCTGCTCGATCAACTCCGTGCGGAGCTTGGCGCCTTGGGCATCCACAGTGAATGCTCGGTAAGGAGAGTGCCCCATTATGCCAGGCTTGACCTCTCAACGCTCAGAAACGTGTGATTGTAAACGATTCAGTCCCGTTCCGGGACTGAATCGTTAGAGGGGATGCACCCCGCTGCGCGCACTCGCGGCGGGGGAACGCTCGCACACTTGCGGGGCGAGAA
>CAJOCV010000153.1:0-4257 GCA_905233785.1 uncultured Oscillospiraceae bacterium | reverse complement strand
ATGGGTCGACCTTCGCCAGACGATCCGAAAGACGAGGGTGTCCTTTGTCGCTGTGATTCTGTTTGTGGGAATGAGCGTCGGTACGCTCCTGGGAACCAACTGGTCCGGTCCGGCGGTAGCGCATCTTGCGAACGACTATTATGATGAGCACAGTGTGCCGGATCTGACGGCGGCGTCCGCCGGCGGTTTCACCGAGGAGGCCGTGGAAGCGGTTCGCGCGCTGGACGATACGCTCGCTGTGGAGGGCGGCTATTCCGCCGACGCCTTTCTCTCGGAGGCAGACGGAGGCGAGATGATCTCGGTCTCCTCTGTTTCGGAAGCATTCAACCGTTTGGAGGTGCTCTCCGGCAAGTTGCCGCAGGCACCGGACGAGATCGCTCTGGAGCAGGAGACGGCGGATGCTTTCGGCTATGAGCTCGGCGATACCATTGAGCTGAACAGCTCTCTCGAGGCGCTGACGGGCTTTCCGGTGAGCGCGCTGAAGGAGCAGGCTTTTACCGTCACGGCACTTGTACACCATCCGATCTATACTTCCGTCACCCCCGGAACAGCCAAGGGCTTTTCCACCGCCTACCGGAAAGCGTTTTATTACTACGGCGTAGTCGATGAGAGCGCCTTTAACGAGCTTTTATACGCGGGCAGCTATAACAGCCTCCTGATCCGCTGCAAAAGCCTGGAAGGCTTGGACCGTTTCGCCGCAGATTACAGTGCGGCGCTGGCCGATGCCAGCGAGGAGCTGCGTTCCGGCGTAGAGGACGGAGATAGCTGGCTCATTACGGACCTCACCTCCACCTACGGATACTATACCGTCAAGATGGCCAATGAAACAGGAGGAAAGATCGCTTCCATTCTTGCCACCTTCTTCTTCCTCATCGGACTTCTGGTTTGCTATTCCACGGTACTGCGCATTGTGGAGGAAGAAAAACGCCTCATCGGCACAAAAATGGCCAACGGCTTTTCGCGCCAAACCGTCACATCCAAGTATGTCTGGTATGTGCTGACAGCGGTTACGTTCGGCATCATTCTGGGCATTGGAAACTCCTTTTTGATCTCCGTTGCCGCCCAGACGGGGGTAACCTTTTCCCTGACCTACTCCGGAACCTATACATATTATAATCTTGCACAGGTGGTCGGCGTTACGGCTTTTGAGTATATCGCTATGGTCATTGCCGCCCTGCTGGCTTCCCGGCGGCAGACAAAACGCCGCATTACGAATCTGCTGACGGATTCCAAGGAGAACAGCCGCCTGTTCACCAGCCTTTCCAGGCTCGGGATCGTGAAGAAAGCACCGGTGAGCGTCCAGTCCTTCATCTACAACATAACGATGGACAGCTCACGCGTATTCGCCACCCTGGTGGGCATGGTCGGCAGTATGGCGCTGCTCATTGCTCCGCTTTCCCTGCATACGATGATGCAGACCGCGCCGCGTATCCAGTATGAGAAAAACTTCCTGTTCACCCATGCCATCCGCTATACAAGCGAAGAGAGCGGAGATGAAGTGGCGGCACTTCTGGACGAAAAGGGCGCAGCCTACGCCCGGGTCTATATGGAGGATTGGCTTATGCCGCGGGAGAACGGTCCCACCGGCAGCGTGCGGCTGATCGTAACGGATGACCAGAAGGAGCTGGAGAGGCTTGTGAAGCTCAGGGAGCCCGAAACCGGTAAGGAACAGGCGCTCGGCAGCGACGGTATCTGGCTCTGGTTCTCGGAGCAGAAAGACTATGGCACCGAGGCGGGCGACACCGCCAAGCTTTCTTCTTACGACGGAGGAAGTTATTCCTTTACCGTATCCGGTCTCTATGAGTCTTTTGATTCCACGGCCTACCGGGTCTTTATGACAAAGCAGGTTTACGAGGCGGCGACGGGCCGCGAATATGTGGAAAATGGCCTTCTGACCAACATCCCCGAGTCTACAGCCGAGACGATCCGGGATATGCAGGGTGTGAGCAGCTGCGTGAATGAACGGAAAAACTGCGAGGATTACTACGCCAATTCCGCGGTGATCGTGTTCGCTCTGCTGGGCGTCTTTCTGGTTCTGTCCGCCATCATCGCTTTTATGATCCTCTTGAACCTGAACATACAGTTCGTGCAGGAAAAGAAAAACGAGATGATCGTCATGCGCATCAACGGCTTCTCGGTAGGGGCGGCAAAAATGTACATCATGAGGGACAATATCTTTCTCTCGCTGATTGCGGTGGTCCTCGGGGTCGGGGCAGGGATCCTGCTCGCCGGAATGATGATCAACGCCATTCAGATGGAGGGTCAGAGCTTCCCCAATTCTCCCAGCCTGCCAGCCTGCCTGATCGGCGCGGGGATTACCCTTCTCTATATGTTGATTACCACAGGGATCGCCGTCAGACCCATCGGGAAACTGGATCTCACGGACATCAGCAAGGTGTAATCATATCTCAGAAAAAATAATGACAGGAGGAAGAAAAATGAGCGAATTGAGAGAACTGTTGGAAGATGCCTTCTCCGTCCAGATCGGCGCGCTTCTCACCGAGCACGACCGCATCAAGGATAAGTTTGACGAGCTCAAGGAGAGAGGCAAGGCCGCCGTGGAAAAGAAGGATGACGAGAAGAAGGATGTTCTGAGCATTCTGGACGGTCTGACAGCGGAAGAGAAGGCAAAGCTGAAAGAGGCACTTTTGAATGGAGACAAAGAAGGCGCCTGAACGCAGGCGCAAATTCAGTGACTTCCTGGCCGTTATAAAAAAATACGATATATCCGCCAAATCGGACGCGCATACCATCCGTCTCGCCCTGGAGGAGCTGGGGCCGACCTTCATCAAGCTCGGACAGCTGATCTCCTCTCAGTCTGACGTTTTTCCGCCGGAGCTCTGCGAGGAGTTGGGGAATCTGCGTGATGAGGTCGCCCCCATGCCGCCAGAGGAGGTTGACCAAATCCTCTTTGAAGCCTACGGAAAGAAAAAAGAGGAGGTGTTCGCTTACTTTGACGAGGAGGCGCACGGCTCCGCGTCCATTTCCCAGGTGCACCATGCCAGACTCATGACGGGCGAAGATGTGGCTGTGAAAATACAGCGTACCGGCGCTTACGAGAACATGGAGATGGATATCGCCTTTCTGCGGCGCCTGGTAAATCACATCCCGTTTCTAAGAAAGAATCCCTATGTGGACGTGGGGGATGTGCTGGATGAGCTGACGGAGATCACGCACCACGAGCTGGATTTCAGCAACGAAGCCAGGAATCTCCAGCGCTTCCATGAGCTGAACGAGGATTTGAAGTATGTGACCTGCCCCAAATCCTACCCGGAGCTGTCAAGCCCCAAGGTTCTCGTCATGGAATATGTGAAGGGGATCAAGATCTCGGACCAGGATGCGCTGCTCGCAGGCGGCTATGATTTGACGGAAATCGGAAGAAAATATATGCACAGCTTTTTCAAGCAGCTGTTGACAGATGGCTTCTTCCAGGCCGACCCGCATATCGGGAACCTGAAAATCCGCGGCGGTCAGATCGTCTGGTACGATATGGGCATGATGGGCGAGTTCTCGGAGAGCGATAAGGACGCGCTCATCGGCGCCATTGAGGGCCTCGCCACGGGGGACACGACGAAGGTCTATGACGCGGTCACCCACGCCTGTGTTTTCCGCGGGAAATACGATAAGGAAGCGCTGTTCCGGGATGTCAGTGATTTTGTAAACACGGTCGGGCGACACGGCGTTGAAAACCTGGACATCAGCAAGGAAATCCATAAGCTGATGCGCATTACCAAAACTCACCACGCCAGCTTCAATCCCGCCTATACCATGATGACCAGAGCGATCGCAACGGTACAGGGGACGATCACCCGGTATTTCCCCGGCGTCAACAATTTTGAGGAATTCAAGAGATTCGTCATCAGCTATCAGCTCAACGAAGTAAAAAACCGGAAAAAGGATACGGACATCGAACGGCTGAAAAAGCTGCGGACGATGAAGAAAATCACGCAGATCCCTGAAAACCTCGCCAACATGGTCGAGCAGTACAGCAAAGGGCTGTCGCCGGTCAGCATAGAAATGGGTGTTCCGGAGAAGTCTCAGGGCTTTATTCTGGAAATCATCCGTATGCTCGTGGACGGGCTCATCATTGTCGCCCTGCTTGTCAGCTCCAGCATCATCGTCCTGAGCAGGCTTCAACCCTATATCTGGGGAATCCCGCTGCTGGGCTTCATCGGCTATTCCGTCGCCCTCCTGATGCTGCTGTTTCACGTCATCCGGGCATTCCGAAAAAAATAGGGAAATGCTGAACCAAGCCTC